>NZ_JAWNFK010000013.1:0-67138 GCF_034107965.1 Enterobacter sp. 61D5 | reverse complement strand
CCGTTTCCCAAACGGAGCCCATGTTCATGGTCAGGATATTTTTAAAACGCTTTTCCAGTCTCCTAACCATCAAGCGTCTGGCTCGCAGAACCATCTGCTTCTCCCGCTCTGTTGAGCTACATGAAAAAGTCATTGGTGCTTTTATCGAAACATACATGTTCTACTAACTGGAGGCATCACCGTGGACCATTACATCTCTGACAAATCGAAAAGGATAAGTCATTTCAATAGTATGGCCATCAATATAATGATTGATCATGTCAAATGTATAATACAAGTAAGGTATGCTTTGAATTTGCGTTGAACTCCAATAAGGCGATGCTCCTTCACCATTATCTTGGGGTATGTCAAAATATGATTTGAAAAGGTCATTTTTAAGGCAGCTATTTGATGATAGTAAAGATAATTCCTCGATACCTGGCAGTCTCCACCCATTCCCTTGTTTTGTTGCTTCACCAATAGCTTTACTCAAAGTAAGGGGAGTTGGTTCTCCAGTACATCCATTCTCTTTATTCCATTGCATGCCGAAAGTGCAAGCCTGCCATTCAAGGTTGTTTTTAATATCTATCACTGTCGAATTTTCGGTGATGAAATCACACTGAGCATATGTAGACAAACTACTCATAGTTAATGATAAATAGATGAAGATTTTCATTGTTTTCATGATGAAATTTAAGCCATCACAATGAAGTGATGGCTACAGTTAGGTTTATTTAAGGTTATCAATTGCGATTCTTGAAGCTTCTGCGATTACTTTATCCTCATGCTTGGCTTCTTTTTCGTTTTTTGTAGTGTATACAGAAATTATAAGAGGAGCTCGGTTCTTTGGCCAGACTACCGCATAATCATTTGCCGTACCGTATGCTCCGCAACTACCAGTTTTATCGCCAACTACCCAATCGCTTGGTACGCTAGCACGAATACGCGCTGCACCGGTTGTGTTACCCTTTAACCATGTCTGATAGGTTTCCTTTTCACGCTCATTAAGTATGTTACCCAGAGCAAGGGTTTTCAGGCTCTTAGCTACTGCTGCAGGTGTAGATGTGTCACGTTCATCGCCAGGAATTGCTGTGTTTAGATCTAACTCCCAACGATCGAGTCTAAAATCTTTATCTCCAATCGACCGCATGAATTTAGTCATACCCTCAGGACCACCGATATATCGTTCAAGAATAATATTAGTAGCACCATTGTCGCTATATTGTAAAGCGGCAGCAGCCATATCACCTAATGACATTCCATTATCTTTATATTTAGTTGTGATGGGTGAATAGAACTCTAAACTTCTTGTATTATAATTCACGATCTGATTAAGATTTAGTTGATTATCTTGAGAGCCTTTTAATACAGCAGCAGCTAAAAAACCTTTGAAAGAACTACATAATGGAAATCGTTCATTTGCTTTGTACGAAAATGATTTACCTGAGCCAGTGTCTAAAGCGTAGACACCAATTCTACCATTGAAATCTGTTTCAAGGTTTTTAATCTCATCGATTCCCTTTGTATTGGCCTGTGAGAACAATGATATTGAAACTAAACAAGAGCTAAACAAGATGGCTATTCTACTTGGTTTTACATTAAGTGACATGCTTTTACCTTATATACAATTTTCTATATTAACTAGGACATAGCGGTTATTAACTTTCAACAGAGGGCGATTATACAGTTGTTATTTTTCCTTTGAAGCAATATAATTTTTATACAGTCATAACTTTTTCTTTGGGTTACTATGCGTGCCAGATTACCTTTAAATGCATTACGAGCTTTTGAAGCTTCTGCAAGATATCTAAATTTTACTAAAGCCGGACTAGAGCTTCATGTAAGCCAGGCTGCCGTAAGCCAGCAAGTCAGAACACTTGAACAGATGCTTGGTGTGGCTCTTTTTACAAGAGTACCGCGTGGGTTACAGTTGACAGACGAAGGCCTGCATCTTTTGCCTTCGATTACAGAAGCTTTGCAGATGATGAGTTCTGCCATGGATAAATTCCATGAAGGTAAGATTAAAGAAGTGCTTACTATTGCTGTCGTTGGGACTTTTGCAATAGGTTGGCTCCTTCCTCGGATTACTGAGTTCCTTAATGAAAATCCATGGATTGATATTAGAATTTTAACGCATAATAACGTTGTCAATCTTGCCGCAGAAGGTATTGATGCATCTATTAGATTTGGAACAGGCGGCTGGATTAATACGGAAAATATTTTACTCTTTCAGGCGCCGCATACAGTATTATGTTCCCCGGAAACATCCAAGAAACTGTGCATTCCATCAGACTTAAAAAAAGTTTGCTTACTGCGTTCCTATAGAAAGGATGAATGGAATAATTGGTTTAAAGCTGCTGGGATCGACTCTTGGACTGTTAACGGGCCTATCTTTGATTCTACAAGACATATGATAGATGCTGTAAAATTAGGTGATTATGCAGCATTAGCTCCTTATCATATGTTTCAAAAAGAATTAAATGAGCGCTCCGTAGAAAAACCTTTTGAAATTTATGTCACGCTTGGCGGTTATTGGCTGACTTTACAGAAATCTCGGGTTAATCATAATAGTAAAGCACTTAATGTTTTTAAAGAATGGATTATCGAGTATAGCAGAGAGTTTGTACTTAAATAAATCCGGTGATGCCTCCAGTTAGTAGAACATTTATTTTCCGATAAAAGCACCAATGACTTTTTCATGTAGCTCAACAGAGCGGGAGAAGCAGATGGTTCTGCGGTTCTCAGGTTGCGTGGGGCGGCCCCGAGAAACACCAGACAGTAGATGTATCTTAAAATAAGAGATAGGCTTAAACATATGTCTAATACTGGTTCTAATTTTGAGATGACAGGAATACTGTTGGGGCAGGAGCTCCGCAAGCGTAAGACTCCGCAGGAAAAAATTGCCATTATCCGGCAGACCATGGAGCCGGGGATGACCGTCTCCCATGTTGCTCGTTTGCATGGCATTCAGCCCAGCCAGCTATTTAAGTGGAAAAAACAGTATCTGGAAGGCAGCCTGACTGCCGTTGCTGCCGGAGAAGATGTCGTTCCGGCATCAGAGCTGTCCGCCGCAAACAAGCAGATCCGTGAGCTTCAGCGCCTTCTGGGTAAGAAGACGATGGAAGTAGAGATCCTGAAAGAAGCCGTGGAGTACGGACAGGCCCGAAAATGGATAGCGCATGCGCCCTTGTTGCCAAAGGACAAGGAATAGCCCAGGTCAGCAGCATTATGGGCGTGTCGCGTGCGCAATTATCACTGCGGGTTCACCGTTCTGCCGACTGGCAGGACGGGCGCACTCTCCGGCGAGACGAGGAAGCAGACGCAGAGGTCCTGTCGCGCATCCTCGGTATCATCAGCGATATGCCCAGCTATGGCTATCGCCGGGTGTGTGGAATAATGCGGAGACAGCTTCGCGATGAAGGTCTTCCCCCGGTGAATGCCAAACGGGTTTACCGTGTGATGAGCGAGCATAATCTGTTGCTGCTGCATGACAAACCACAACGGCCTCAGCGCGAGCATAACGGTAAAATCGCGGTAGCAGAGAGCAACCAGCGCTGGTGCTCAGACGGCTTCGAGTTCGGATGTGACGACGGCGAAAAACTGCGCGTGACGTTCGCGCTGGACTGCTGCGACAGAGAGGCCATAGACTGTGCCGCGAGCACCGGCGGCTATGACAGCATGACCGTACAGGACGTGATGCTGGGAGCCGTGGAGAAGCGCTTCGGAGCGATGCTCCCGGACAAGCCGGTGCAGTGGCTGACAGACAACGGTTCGGCGTATACGGCGCATGACACGCGCAAGTTCGCCGCAGATCTGAATCTGGAAGTCTGCACAACGGCAGTGAGCAGTCCACAGAGTAACGGTATGGCCGAACGGTTCGTAAAGACGATGAAGGAAGACTACATCGCGTTCATGCCAAAACCGAATGTGCGAACGGCGTTGCAGAACCTTGCTGAGGCGTTCAATCATTACAATGAAAACCATCCGCACAGCGCACTGGGATATCACTCCCCGAGAGAATACCGGCGCCTGCGGGCATCGTTAACTTAAGATACAAAAGCTGTCTGGAGATGGCGGGTCAAGATCAATTAAATGGAGGTATTTATGGAAGATGTCAGCGTTTTGAATGAAATGATCTTCAATGTGTCAACGGAAAATGAACTAAGCAGCCTGGCGGCTGCAAATCGAAGTGTGGCAGAATATGGCATCCCAGGGTCTTATTTCAGCAGAGTACTCCCATGCCACATTCCACTGAGCATCAGCTCGCTCATACTAAAATGGTTAAACAGGCTCTGAAGGCCGTAGCCCGTCAGAATAACTTTTCATATCCGTCTGTTTTTGCTGACTTCGTCGCCGGGAATAATCCTTCCTGTACCCAGTGCTTCTGGGAAAATTTCTACCGCCTGTTCCCTGAAACACCGTGGCACTACGTGTCATTTTGCCACTCCTGCCGCCATTTCGATTTGTATGCCACCGAAGCGGATATGCTGGCAGATGACCCTCACCGCTACTGACGGCTTTCAGCCCCGCCCCCTGAAAAAACTGTTCACCGCCAACCAGTGCTGGACTTCTTTTCTCGACGCCGGCGGTCTGCGTGATATCGAAATCGAAGCCGTCACCAAAATGCTCGCCTGCGGCACCCGCATTACCGGCGTGAAGGAATATGGCTGCGATAATCCTGACTGCCACCATGTTAAATATATCACCAACGCCTGCCACAGCCGGGCCTGTCCCTCCTGCGGTAAAAAGGCAACCGACCTGTGGATTGCCGCCCAGCTTAACCGCCTGCCGGACTGCGACTGGATACACCTGGTCTTCACCCTCCCCGATTCTCTCTGGCCTCTGTTTGAGGTCAGCCGCTGGCTGCTTAACGACCTCTGCCGCCTGGCCGTCGATAACCTGCTGTACGCCGCCGGCAAACGGGCGCTGGATATCGGCATTTTCTGCGCGATTCACACTTATGGACGTCGTCTCAACTGGCACCCTCATGTCCACGTCTCCGTCACCTGCGGCGGCATTGATGAGCACGGAAAGTGGAAGAAAATCAGCTTCCGTAAGGATGCCATGCGCGCCCGCTGGATGTGGAATATCCGTCAGCTTCTGCTGAGCGTCTGGTTCGAAGGCGTGGCCCTGCCGCCGTCCCTGTCACATATCACCACCGAAGCACAGTGGCGCAGCCTGATACTGACGGCCGGAGGCGACTACTGGCACGTCTACATGTCAAAAAAGACGGCAGGTGGCAAAAACACCGTGAAATACCTGGGTCGTTACCTGAAAAAGCCGCCGATAGCGGGCTCCCGGCTGGCGCACTATGCAGGAGGCGCCACGCTGAGCTTCCGCTACCACGACCACAATACGGGTGAGCAGGCCACAGAGACGCTGACGCAACGGGAAATCGTGGCGCGGCTGAAACAGCATATCCCGGAGAAGTTCTTCCGGATGGTGCGCTACTTTGGCTTTCTGGCCAACCGGGTATGTGGGGAAAAGCTGCCATTGGTCTACAGCGCGCTGGGGATGCATAAACCGGAGCCGGTACCGAAGGTCTGCTATGCGCAGATGAGCAAGCAGTTCCTGCGACGTGACCCGTTTGAATGCGTGTTGTGTGGAGGGAAGATGGCGTACCGTCGTGCGGTAGCTGGCCTGAATGTGCAGGGGCTGAAGACTCATGCCCGGGAGATCAGTCTGATGAGGTACATCCCGGCCTGACGCAGGGAAGATCTGCCTTGCGTACTCTGGCAGCCTGGAAATTGACCTGAAAAAGCACAAATTATCACCACTCCGGGGAGTGCCCGCTTACCCACGGAGACATAAATCAAAGAGGGGTTAAATTTCAACCACTTCATTCCAGCGCAGAAAAGGTTTCAATTTCCTATACGTGAACTGGACGGAGCTGTTTGCCAGCCCGGAAACAGCGCGAAAACTGTATACCGGTGATTTTCCCCTCATCGATGTTGGCGCCATCGATGACGATGAAATCATGAAACACCGCCGGATGGCCCTGCTGGAACTGATGCTCAAGCACGCACAAACCCGCGACCTGGCCGAGCTGACCGAACATCTGGTCACCCTGCTGATTGCGGGTTACACTACCGATGAGCAGCTGGTCACGTTGATGAACTGGATGCTGCAGACGGGAGACACGGCCAGACCCGAGGCATTCCTGCAGGAACTGGCCCGCCGGTCACCGCAACACGAGGAGATTTTAATGACTATTGCACAACGCCTGGAACAGAAGGCCCGCGAAGAAGGGCGCATGGAGGGCATCCAGCTTGGCGAGCAGCGCGGCATCCAGCTTGGCGAACAGCGCGGCATCGAGAAAGGTGAGCGCGAAGCGACCCTGAAAATTGCCCGCACGATGCTGCAGAGCGGCATCGACCGCAATACAGTGATGGCCATGACAGGTCTGACTGAAGAAGATTTGCAGCGCATTACCCACTGACACTACCGGGTTGCCTGCTGGCAACCCGGTCTTTACTGGTCAACCAGCGCTGATTGTCACCAGTTTCCAGTGATCGTCGTTGCAGACTGCCTCCCAGCCACAGCTTTTCAGTAGCGCATTAAGCCCCTCGGCGCGGCCGCCAATTCTTGCTGGAACAGGTAGCACCTGCGTCCCGTCATCATTAAAACCAATATCCAGCGCGCTTTTCAGCAGACAGATACTGTTCACCGATGCCGATGGCAGAATCTTATTTCGACCGCTCCACTCACTGTCGCTGAGGACGTGATACACCCAGTCGTACTGTTTCGCCAGCTCCAGCGCGTAGGTCAGGCGAAAAAGGTCATTCTGCTCAGACAGTTCACCTGTACAGCTGCGCCAGAGATAATCCAGCTTATGGCGCAATCGCGCACGAACGCCGAGCGTCCGGCCCTGTTTGAGTATCCAGTCAACATCGGTGGCCACGTCACGTGAAAAACGGCGCTGTTTTTTCACCTGCGCAAACCAGCGGGTGATAAACAGGTTTTCCTGCGACTCCGACGCCACCAGGCCATCTTCCCTGGCAGTCAGCAGGGCGATAAGTGCGCACCATGCCAGGTGACCCGTTTTTTCCATATTTCTCATATCATCACCAGCCCGGGGGCTGTCCTTCAGCAATGATGCTTGTCATCCAGTTCCACCAGTCGGCTGTTCATCTGGTCGGGATGTTCCCGATATACCTCGCCCCTGGCCGGTGCCAGCTGTAGCGTCAGGTGCCGGGCAACACTATCGTCGTCACTATCAGGCGCACCAATCAGCCAGACCGGGTAGGGGGCATACCTGACGTCATTCCGGAGCCGTTCACCCAGAGAGACCATTTCAGCTTCAGACGCACACCCCGGGGCAAAAACCAGCCGGGCAGTTATTCGCCCACAGCGAGAGCAGGGGAACGTGGTGTTTTCGAGGAGCGCCGTGCCGGGAATGGGGTCAGGAGGAGAGAGGAAATGTCGGGTACCATCAGGTTGCCTGCCGGCATGCTCAATCAGCGCATCGACCATCCGCTGAGCAACCAGCGCGACAATATCTTTATTCAGTTCCACAGGCTCTTTAACATGGGGGCGCAGCTGCGTGTCGCCAGATGGCGTTTCGCTAACAACCACCCCACCCACCTCATCGTGGTCATAATAAATGATGTATGTGTTTCCCCGTCTCCGAACCTGAACATCTGGAGGCAAATGTAGCTTTTGAGACGCTGATGAAATTAACATTCAAACCTCACTTAAGAACCCACTGAAAAGAAAAGTTGGCCGCGATTGCTGTTACCCGGTCGCTACCCGTATAACAGAGTTCACTCATGTTAATAACCGTCTACGTTACCGGGCTGTGAAATGCGATTCGTATCTATTAAGATCGACTCCCTGAGTGCATCCATTTCGGAAAACTTGAGGCCATAGAGTTCTTCATATAATTCAAACTCCTCTTTTGTTAGTTCTTTTCTAATCCAGCATTCCCATGCTTCACGCGCACTGAAATCAAGCCATTCGAACTCTGGGTGCGATTCAAAGAACCAACTGATCCCCGGAGACTTAATTAATCCTGCGAGCCGTCTGGCCAGACGAGTTTCAGCCTGGGCATATTTTAAATTTGTCGATATCATTTTCTGATTCCCTTACTGCATATAACCTGTGCGGTGAATATTAACACCTTAGCTAAAGGCATTTCAGTTGAAATGCGCCTGTGGCGCATGGGAGCGAAGCGATACGACCGCGCAGTATTGCGCGGGGTTTTTCTGTTCGGCTCAGAAGTGAAATGGTCTCCTTATTCAAATTACCTGAAGAAGTTAAACTACGGTAGTTCCCCCCCCTTCCTGCCAGACCATACGGACGTACAGCGCACACAGAACGGTTTGTGCGCCTTCGGAGTGGTCACGGCAAGGCATAGCCGCAGCCGGGGCGTATCTCCGCGTTAGCGGGCCTTCAGGGCCGCTTACGGGCGTGTTACTCGATTCATCCAGCGACACCACTGACAGCACGACATGAGATAGTTACAACATCCATCATTAAAAGCGACATCACTCCCGGCCTTCGGCCGGGGGCGGGGCCGCTTTTCAGTGGTGGGGAGGGGCTGTGAGGTTTCAGACGTGTGCTGTTGGTGCCTTTTGGAAAGTATTTCGTATGTTGTAACTACTGGGGTGCCCGGGGCCCGTCGCGTAGCGATGGGAGCAACTTCAGGTAGTTACCGAACCGGCGCGGACGTCAGTCCGCTGCAAGGGCGGACATTCATAAGGAGCCTGTCCACAGGCCAGGCGACGAACAGGCTTTATATTTATATGAAAGAGATAAAAGATATTTAAAAGAAGTACAGAGCAGGTTTTTAAAGGAAACCACGCACTTTGAAATCAGGTCGTATGGCGCTTTGTCAGCATAACGGTTGTAACCTTATGGAAAGGTCCCTTGCAGTTTTCTGTGGGTAACTGAATCTGCCGACCAGATGTGGCCACTCTGATGCAATTTCTGGCCATTCTGATGGCCAAATGGGGTGAATGTCAGGAAGGACGGCCGTCATTTCGTGCAGAAAACCGTCAACCGGGAGCTGCAGACGTGCGAAACCCTCCGGCGCCAGCCGGATTTTTCACACTGGAAGGGTTATATGGGGACGGTGGCCAGCCGCGTGTAGTTGTTACCGCGTGACATCAGCATGCGCTCTTTCACGCGACGTTCCAGCTCGCGCTTCATCGCATCGAGCCCGCCGGTAAAGCGCCCGGTGGCATATTCCCGCGTCAGCTGCTGTTTCACCAGCGTCACAATGTCCTTGCGGGTTCTGTCCGCGTCACGACGTGCACGGGCACGTTTCAGGCCATGTTGTTTACGTTCAGACTGGTAACTTCGGAACCGTTCGCGCACAAACCGCCAGGCTTTCGCTATCAGCTCGTCCATCTCCAGCGGCTTCAGGCTCTGCTTCTGACGCTGCTGATTTTCCCATTCGACACGGCTGCGGCGGGCGGCCACAACTGCCACGTCAGAGATGTCCAGCGCGGAGAACAGTGCCGGCGTGAAGGTAATATCGGTCGGGATGTTGCAGCCAATCTGCGGGTCATACTCGGTCTGGTAGGTAATCAGCCCCAGCTCCGCCATAAACTTCAGTGCGCGCGTGGCGCGGGTGATGGACAGGTTGCCATTTTTCGATTCCGTGGCCAGCCCGCACTCGATGGCCAGATTGGTAATGGAACGCTGTACACGATTGGCCAGCGGGTCGTAGTGGAAGCACAGTCCCTGAAGCAGCGCATCGATGGCTCGACGACGCAACAGTGGCGGCATCCGCTGGCGGATGCCGAGCGAGCGCACGAACGCCACATGAGCAGCAAAATCAAAACGGGACGTGAAGCCTTCGGCTTTTGCCATCAGCTTACGGCAGAACGGCAGGGTCTTTTTCCCCTCTCGCGGCGTGAATGCCGGATTCGGGTTTTTGACCTGACGATAATGGGAGAACAGGGTCTGAGCGTCAGTCACACCTTCCTGCGCTTATGTTGCACGGAAGGAGTAAGCGCAGAAACTGATCTTGAAGTTTTCTGAGCATGCACATATACTCCCTGCATAGAGCAACAGCTTCTATGCAGTTTTGAAAGGCCCCGTTAATCTTCTTCAGTCGCCAAACTAGGTGAAGATTATCGGGGTTTTTGCTTTTCTGGTGCCGGGTAGATACCTCATCAGAACCAGTTCCCTGCCACCTTACGGCGTGGCCCGCCAAAAATTCGTTAGACGATCAGCAATCTATCACCAGAAACACATATACTCAAGAATGTTAGTCCGTGACCTTGTTTCGGCACTCTGAAACCGCATCATGAATCAGCTTCTCAATCATTTCTGACTGTGTCACACCTTTAGTCGCACACAACAATTCAAGCTCTGCTTTAAGAGACTTCTCCACATAAACACGCATTTCTTTATGGGTCTCTTTCAGCTTCGCGACATGCGCTTTCTGCCTTTGAACAGGAGACATCGGATTACCTTTACGGTACTGACGTTTCTCTTTCGATGAGGAAGTTTCTGCATTTCCAGTCTGCGGCATCTCTGCCTCCTCAGCTTTCAGGCGGTGATCGTTTCGCAGAGGATACTACAGATTCGTGAAATCAGCGACTTAACTTTACGCGAAAGTGTGAGCCATGTTGGCGCATGGCTCACCTGCTGGAGGGATGCAGATTGCAGATCACGTTACGATGCTGATTAGTATGAAGAATGCCAGTCAGTTCCCCCGTCCCAGCGCGACTGCCAGTGCTGAAGGTAGGCTTGTGCCACTTCCGGCACGTCATTAATCACCAGCACGTTCTCGCTATTTCTCGAGGCCGCAGATCGGGTCATATTAAAGCTGCCTGACTCAACCGTCTGATTATCAACAATAATGACTTTGTCGTGCATGATGGCGTAGTGGCCGTTGGTACGCAGTGGAATGCCGGCATTCACCACAACATTCATCGCCGCCTGGCTGGTTTTGTTCCGGTTTCCTTTCTCATCGAGGACTATTTTCACATCCACACCCCGGTGTTTTGCTCTGACAAGTGCGCTAACCACCTCCGGAGACGTAAATGAGTAGCCCATCAGCCGAATTTCGTGCTGTGCTGACTCAATAGTCTTAAGGACCAGCTGCAGGGCCGTTCCTTCCGGAGAAAAACCCGTCTCGATGCTGGCGGCATACGCTGCCGGTGCGGGTGAACAAAGCGCCAGACCGAGCAGCCCGGCCACCAACCATCTGCAGGTATTTGCTTTGCGGAGTACTGGCATAGTTATCCTCATTACATACCGTCCATAAAGTGCGGGGAGAGTATCTGTACGTCATTAATCAGCAGCCAGAGGCTCAGGCTTAGTTCTTCCATCAGAACCACAACAGCAACCAGTGACGTCCACGCCCGCCGATCGCGTTTCAGGAGCTGACGAAAAAGCGCCACGCTGGCCACAAAAATGCCGACAGTTATCCAGGGAACGAGCTGGTTGATAACCATTGCACTGCTGCTGCACTCAAAACATGCCATAGGATTTCCTTCACAGAATTGATTAAGAAACGCCGGGATCGGGGAAAACTCGCTTTTCCCTGGTTCCGGCGTTGGACAACGACGCGGAGCGGAGGCGTCAGGTCGTTCTGGTATGACGGAACCAGTAGCAGACAGGCCCGTCGTCGGTATCATGGACTGAGCCCAGAAACCAGCCGTCATCGTCCGGCGGTTCGGGTATCCAGCCCCGTGCGTCCGGCGCTTCATCGGTAAATCCGGCAGCAAAAACCTCAGGAGCCTCATCGCGCATGGTCATCACAAAGCACTGCAGCCCGTGGGTCCTCAGCCAGTAGCTGAACTCCACCGCGGTTTCGCAGCCGCTGCGGACATACGCCAGATGCGTCCAGTCCCCCTGCTCATCACGCTCTGCGGTAACAGGCACAATCATCCTCTGACCTCCCCCGGCACAGACTGACTGACGGGCGTTTCGGTGTGGCCTTCACCTGCAGCGTCTTCACCTGGCACCTGTCCGTCGAGCATCTGCGTCCATCTTTGGCGCTCACCTTCCGACATTCTCCGGTACAGTCCCGGCGCCAGGGCACTCAGCAGGTGCTCGATGTACGCCAGCCGGCTCAGCGTCATGGATGCGTCTTCGGACTCCGGTCGCCTTATCGCCCGTGCCACCTCACGACACTCAAGAATACCTTTCATGAGCCGCGCGCCACCGGCCACGCGCTTTTTCACTCATCGCAGTAACGCGCTGATAAACCATCCAGATAAATAACGGCATTGATATCAACGCACATGTTTTCAGGCTGGCCCCTCCGGCTGAAAGTTATTTATTGCCAGATAAGCAAACAGGTAAATCAGGCAGCAGACAAATGCCAGCCCGGTATATTTATAAATTCGCATAGTTCACCTTTTAAGTTTAGCCTCTGAGTTAACACGTAAAGCCCATATTTAATTCCCGGAAAGCAATAAATACAAAAAAAACGGCATAACATTGTTGCCATTAAACCTGAATTGCTTATCGGAAATCATCATTAACGCAGTCATCCCTCATTAAGGCATGAGTTTTATTCTGCGCCGGGACAGCAGGAGAATGAATTAATGCCGCATTGCGCTAAATAACTTAACCCGCTTTTTGTTGAGTGATGGCATCTGACACTCCGGACTCAGCCTCAAGCGCCGTCAGAAAGTCCCGTATCATCCTCTGCAGCTCCCGGGCATCACGGCTTCGCAGCAGCGGCATGCCCGCCTGGCGCATAACCTCATCCAGCAGGATGTCACGCCGGCAGCGGCTTTTCTTCAGGTGGGACGCATCGTCCAGCTCCACGGCAGCCACAACGCGAAACGTCCTGCGATCAACGATAACCACGTCGCAGTGCCACTGGGCCACCATATGGAAAAGCTTCCACCACGTCCGGCTCCGGCCCCTGACGCGCGGCGTTATCTGCACGATATCAGCCACCCTGACCTGCGGGCACAGATACCACCGCCTCATGTCCACCGACCGGAACAGCCCCTGCATAAAGTGCACCTCACGGTCGGTCATCAGCTGCGCCTGCCGCTCCCAGAACACGCCGCCCGCCATCAGTTGCTCTGTATCGCCCACCCTGACGCCAGCCTCTCTCAGCCGCCTGATAAGCGGTGCCTGCGGCCGTTTCAGCTTCAGCACGCGGGAGAGCAGGAAAATCAGTACCAGCAACGAAATGATAAATAACACCACACTGGCATTCATGAACCCACGCTCCCTTCGCTTCGCACGCCCTCGGATAACTGCCCACCATCACCCGAGAGGAGTCTATCCCGGTCCAGCCCGAACCGTTCAGAGAACAGCCAGCCGCTCAGGATGAGGGTGTTGGCGGGTTCATCAGGTGCGCATATCGTAATACTCTCTTCCGTCACGTCTGTGATATCAAAGTTCGCACCGCAGAGATGCCGGATAATGTCATCCCGCGAATGAATGCGACCGTCCCCAATCAGTTGCTTCACCGTCCCTTTAATTATATCCCTTGCTTCTTCATTCACACCGGAGCATTTAATTTCAACTGACATACTATTTCCTCTACTGGTTTGAATTTTGTTTATTCTAAAAAGATATACCCACCTCTCTGGCGGTAACTTCATAACGAAAAATAAAAAATCAGGCATCACGAACAGGCTTTGTTTTCCGCAGCCGGACATTACCTGCATCATGTCTGATAATATCTATCTCATTTAATACACGGCGTAACTCGTCACGCATGAACTCCATTTCATTCCATGAGCCAGAATACCTAATATATTTAGTCATGTGGTAAAAAATTGTCGGCAGGAAAGAGGGGGCATAGTCAACCCTGTTTCTCCGGTAAAGTTTAATGACGGCAAATAGTAATAATATATTTAATATCACCGAAGCAATGACTACGGTATACATATCTGAGGCTCCGTTATATTGAATACAGAGAAGGACCTTTACCAAACGATGAAGGAACATAACTTCGTAAAATACCGTTCGGATGTGTTAACCAGAAACGCCGGAGACGGGGAAAACCTGCTTTTACCCTTCTCCGGGGTTGGACAACTGAGCACGGCGAAGGCGTCAGTCTCTTTTAGCGGTATCAGGTGGCGAACGCCTGATTATTTTTTGGTATCGCCGGCAGCATGGCTGATGGCCTGCTGCAGGGCCTCCGCGCTGGTGTATCCCGGAATAACCGTCACGTTATCAGCGCTGGCGCCGGCTGACGGGAGGACTACCAGGGCTGGCGTACCGCTGAAGCCCAACTGCTGCGCGAGCGTGTTTATGCCATCCAGGGTTTCCTGAACGTCATGGGCTGTCTTCGCATCGAACTTCACGGCTTTTGCGGCCGCGCTGATATCAGCATCGGTCAGTTTGCCCTCGTTGTGACCGGTGGCGTAAATCGCATTGTGATAGTTAAGGTAGGCGTCGGCCCCCTTCTGCTTCCAGACCTGCAGTCCGGTTTTCGCCGCACTCAGCGATGCCGGCCAGCGCTGGCCAAATATCGGGAATTCCTTGAACACAAAACGCACGTCCGGGCTGGCTTTTATCACCTTCTCCAGCTCCGGCGCGAGGCGGGCACAGTAGATGCACTGGTAATCAAAAAACTCGACGACCGTTACTTTTGCATCGGCCGGCCCATATGACGGCGTGCCTTTATCGTTGAGCAGCGCAGCCTGATTCTGCATCACGGCGGCCGTCATCGCCTGCTGCTGCTTCTCCTGCTGTTGGGCCTGCAGCTTCTGGCTGACCTCAACCAGCACCTCCGGATGGGCCAGCAGGTAGTCTTTCGCGATTTCCCCAATGCGGGCTTCCTGCTCCGGGGTAAAGGACGCGGCAGGTTTCTCTGCCGCCCCCGCCACGCCGGAGACCAGAAGGCCAGCGGCAAGCATGACTGAAAGGGTTTTATTCATGTTCATCCTGTGTTTTTCTCTTCTCTGTTGTTATCAGTTCGTATCGTGTGCGGGCGCGGGTGCTTCCCTGATCGCCCTGCGCTGTTGTTTAGCATGCTCCTGAGCCCTGCGCTCCACGGCATACGCCGCCTCCTCCGCACTCACCGGTGCGACCGGTTCACCGGCAAGGTTTTTACGCCACGCGCCCACCGTCATGGCACCCAGATACGCATCCGAGCGGGTGACGGCAGCAAGGCAGCGCTTCAGCGTCTTCACGGAGACATCCAGCCTGCGCTGGCGAATGTCACTGACCATCGCCTCCCGGATATTGACCGCCAGGAGCTGCGGCTGGCCGTCCGTAACCAGGGCTGGCCAGCAACGTTCCAGGAGCGCGAGCGCGTCCGTAAGCGGCATGACCTTCCGGTAAACCGGCTCCGGGGCAGGTTTACGCCTGGCCGCACGCATGGCCTCCCGCTCCTGCGCCTGTCGTTCGGCCCACAGCCGGGCTTTTTCGGCTTTTCGGGCGGCCTTCTCATCCGCCTGCGCCTTTTTCGCGCTCTCATCCACAGCCTGCTTCCTGACCTTCCAGGCGGGCGGCGTGTTCACCACCACGGTCTTTTTACGCCTCACGGACCCGGCCGGCTCGCCTGGTCCGTCCGTCGACGGCGTATTCTTCTCGTCCACCACCGGCTTTCGCCGCAGCGTCAGCTTAGGGCGTTGTTCCTCTGTCATCTCAGACTCCTGTATTCCCTGTAATTCCCCTGATTACATCGCAATCAGCCCCAGCGCGGCAAGATGCACCGCATAGAACAGGGGAAAGAATTCGCGTGGCCAGAAACGCGGCACGCGGCAACAGGTCCGGCTCAGTACCGTCAGGGTTATGCCGGGTATCACCAGACCCGCGATGGCAAAGGCAGCGCTGTCCGCGGCATTCAGCGCGAGTACGGCCAGCGCCAGACACAGCGCCAGCCCCGTGCGTGTGGTGCGCCGGCCCGTCATACAGACGCCGCAGGCCAGCATCAGCATGACTACCCCCGCCAGACCGTAACTTCCCGCCGAAAACGGCAGCCAGGCCAGAACCAGCATCAGGGAGAGCGGCCACGTGCGCGGCCCGTGCCGCTGCATCAGCGCCAGTGCCTGTCCGCTGACCGCAAAGGCAAACAGAATATTGCCGAGTTCCGGGCGAAGCCCGGCCAGTATCCAGCCGCCCTGCGCCACCCCGGCCCATATCCAGAGCCGGTTCAGGGCGCGCTGCTGAATGCGCGGATGGCGGGCGAGGTTCATGGCCCAGACCAGGCCAAAGAGCGGAAACGCTCCCCGACCGGCAAGACGCAGCCAGTCATTATCCAGTCCGCACAGCATGCTGATGTGGTCGGCAACCATCAGGAGCAGCGCCACGGTTTTGATAAGGTCAGTCTGGCCCGGCGTCCACACAAGCAGACGCTGCAGCCAGCAGTCGGCCACCACCACAAGAGGGAACAGCGGGTGGTTTTCAGCGCGCATATCAGTCGCCTCCCAGGGTCTTTTCACGTTCGAGGTCGCGCACCGTTTCTCGCTCCATCTGCTGCAGGCGGTCCCGCTGCACGTTCTCGCGCACCACCTGAGACACCGCCTCATCACGGCGGCGTTCTTCCGGCGCATCCGGCAGCGTGAGGGGAGATGCCGGCGTTTCTTTTACCCGCTCCATATCCCGCACCACATCCCGGACGGCGACGTCAGCGCCCCCGGACGGTTGGTCGCCGCTGCGGGCCATCTCGCGGACCGCCTCTTCAGCACGCTTATCCAGCTCTTTCTGCTGCTGTGCTTCCTGCGCCTGCTGCGCCAGCACCTCCGGCGGAACCGTTTCTGCGGGCTGCGTACCGGTGCCGTCGGGCAGGCTGTCGGCCCAGACCCGACCGCCGGTAATGGCGCCGGGGTTCCACGGTCGCGCCTCGCCTTCGAGCCGCACCACCACGCCGCTCTGCGGATTCTCCCTCGCCAGCCGCACCCCCTCTTCCATATCCCGCGCCAGCAGCGACTCGCCGTTACGGCTGACCTGCAGGCCCGCAAACGCAGCGTCCCCGCTGCCCATCACGCGACCTTCACCGCCGAGCCCCTTCAGCTGCCCGTCTCCGGAGGTCAGGGCGCTCAGCCAGACGCCCGCCTGCCTGCCGTTGCGGTCAAAAGCCGGGAGCGCCACGTGCGGCTGAGGATATTTACGCCCCGGCGAGATAAATTTCGCCATCGAGCCATCAGGCTGCAGCCCGGCCTGGCGCAGGGCGGCGCGGCCGGCCGGCACCTCACCCAGCGCTTTTGCCGTCGCCGTCAGGCGGGCAGCATTCGCGACGGCACGGTCGCCGCGCGGCTCGAGAATGTCATGCGCCGTACTTTTCGCCTGCGATTTTTCCATCGCGGCCACCCACTTATCCCGGTTGTCGGTATAGACCTGGGCGTGCTGCTTCATGCGGCTCAGCGCCACGTAGGCTGACTCGAAGCTCACCATCCGCTTACGTCCGCCGTCCGTGCCCTGCAGGGAGATGGAGAAGGGTTCGCTCGCCCCCTGTGAGCCTTCAACGGTCACGGCATAGGCCAGGTCGACGTGCTGCTCTGCCTGCTCCGCTGACGGCGTGAGCGTACGGGTCTGCTCTCCATCCGACAGCGTGACGCTGTCACCTTTTATCTCACTGACCGACCAGACGCTGTTGGCCACGAAGCCCCGCTCGTTGTCGCTTTTCGAAAAGCGCATCCGGTCGCCTTCCGACACGGTGATGGTGTCCTGACGGTAGAGCGTGACACCCTCTGTCGCCGCCTGCGCAGGCGACAGGCTGCGGGTGTTGCCCTGCGCATCCTTCAGCGTCACCAGGTGCGCATCCCCGTCCAGCGACTCAATCCTGTAATAGGTGCTGTCCAGCAGGGCCAGGCTGTCGCGGGATGCCTCCCACGTTGCCATGCGCCGCAGCTCCCCGTCGCGGATATTGGCAGGCGTGAGGACCGGCAGCGTGACCTCTTTTTCACCCACCTCGCCGGCACCCTGACGGGCGTCATGAATCATGGCGTTCACCTGGCGGCGGTCGGCGTTCAGGGCGGTGATAACGATGGTCTGCGCCTGCGCCTCCGGTGTGCGCCCCGTGTAGTCCTTCACGATGGCCTCCAGTAGCGTCGCGGGCTGCCCGCCGGGCATCATGTCGCCGGCCGCCACGGCCTTCGCGATGGCCTCCTCCCGCTCGCGGCTGAACTCCATGACGGAGCTGTCCGGCTGCCAGGCATCCGCCCTGCGCGGCACCTGTGCCGGCGCCACGCTCTCAATGGTCGTCAGGGCGCTGCCGATATCGCGGTTAATCAGGCTGTAGACGGCAGGTTTAAGTTCCGGCGTCTGGCGGACAATCTCCTGCATCACCGCCACGTCGATGGCGCTGCGCTTCTGCAGCAGGCGGAAGGGCTGGCCCGGGGCAATGGACTGCAGCTGGTCGGTATCGCCGCTGGAGACCGCGCGACCGCCGCCCCCGGCAATCAGGCTGTACGCCTTCGCCATGTCGGCGTTACCAACCATCGAGCTTTCATCCACGAGAAACAGCACGTTGCTGAAGTCCGGTCGTTCGCCGCCGCGCAGCTGCTGCTGCGTGTCGTGAATAAAGGCGGCCAGCGTCTGCGTTTCCGGCACGCCCGCATCGCGCATCTCGCTCACCGCCCGGTGGGTGGGGGCCACGCCGATAACGCGCGGCTGCTCCCGTTCCGGCAGCGTGCCGATGGCCGACATGACCGCCCGGAACTGGGTGGTTTTACCCACCCCGGCGTAGCCCTGAACCAGGGTAAAGCGGTCGGGGGACTCCAGTATCATGCGGGTGGCGTTCCGCTGCCCGTCGGTCAGGCCCGCCAGCTGCGCGTCCGGAACCTTATCCATCAGCGGGGTGACGGCCTCCTTTCCCTCCAGAACGTGGCGGAGGATACTTTTCTCAGCATTGTACGACTGGCGTGAGACCAGCAGCTGCAGACCGTTTCCCGGCGATACCGGCACCGACAGCAGATCGCCGCTGCGTATCTGCCGGTCCGCCTCCTTTTCGATGGCCTGCAGGCTGAGGCTGTCCTGCTCAAATTCTTTCGCGGCGGCCATCAGCTGCGGCTTCGTGAACGCCAGGCCGTTCCCCTCCAGCACCGGAATGGCCAGATGGATAGCCTGCTGCTCCGGCGAGTGCAGCCCGGCTTTCTGGTGCGCCAGGGCATCATCGAGCCTGTCATGCCCCGCCGCATCCTTAATCTGTTCAGACACCACGCTCCAGGCAGACTGACGCGACAGCTTCTCCGTCGTTTTCTGCGCCGTCTGCGCGGAATAGAGCTGCACCGCCCGGCCGCTGAGCGCCAGTTTGTTCAGCGTGGTGTTATCCAGCTCGCGCTGCGACAGCGAGGCAAAGACCGTGGCGCTGTCGCTCACCGAGCGGCCCGGCGACTCCACCCAGCCCTGACCCACCTTCGCGGCGGTAAACGGACTGTCGCCGGCAGGCAGGACCACGTCAGCCTTACGCCCGGGCAGGCTGACGACGAGCCCAGCCTCCCCGAGGGCCTTAACGGTCACCGTATCGCCCCCCTTCAGCCGAGTCCCCTGCGCCTGACCCAGCACCGCCAGACGGTCGCCTTCGGCCACCTGCAGCGTGCCGGTGCGGTAGAGGGACCAGCTGCTGTTGAGTTCAGACAGGCGGGTCACCCGCGTCTCCCCCTGCGCGTTGCGCAGCGTCAGGCTGTTGTTGCGGCCCGTCACGCGGTCAATGACAAAGCGCTCCCGGCTGCGCTCCTCTGCATTCCAGCGCTCCATGACCATGCCCTCCCGGTAGTGGTCGCGCACCTGCTGATGGCGGCTGTCGAGCCAGACCGGCTCCAGCGTGGTGATGCTGACCTCCCGCTCGCCCAGCACCTTTTCCGCCTTCAGCGCCTCGCGGACAGCACCTGCGAGCACCGCCTGCTCGCGCGGACCGGAGACCTGCGCCACGCTGTGCTCGCCTGCGCGGACGCTTCGGGCAAAGTCAGCGGCCAGGCGGTCATACCGCTGCCGCCGGTCAGGCTCGCTGATAACCGAGACCCGCGTCTTCTCACCGCCCTGCCACGCGAACGTGCTCACCCCCGCCTCCTTCATGACGGTCAGGGCGCTGCCGGTTCCGGTGCGCTGGCCGCTGTCGGCAATCAGCAGCTGGACGTTATGGCGCAGCGCACCGTCGAGCAGCGTGAGCGTTTCTTTCAGGGTCAGCTTCTCCCCCTGATCAACAATCAGCGTGCTGCCGGGCGTAAAGGTCATCCCCTCCGTCAGCCCCCGCCTGTCGGTGATATGCTCGCCGCTGAGTCGTTCATCCTGCATCAGGGCGCTGCGTGAGCGCCTGTCGGCGGCGATAATCTGCACGTCACGCCCCTGTTCGCGCGCCATCATCGTCAGTTCCGCCACCCGCTCACGCTGGCCGGCCGCCCCGCCCTGACCCGAAATGATGGCCACCGGCGGACGGTCCTGAGCCAGAACGCTGACGGCATCGCTGTATGACCGGCTGCGGGGCACGCTTTTATCCGGAAAAATGTCGGCCTGCCCCGTCCGCTGTAAATCGCGGGTCATCGCCGACACCGACAGCTCATCCAGCACGTGGATGTTCGAGGTAAACAGCCCCTTCTCTTTATCCAGCGGGATGAGCTGCTCATTTTTTATCGCCGCATCAATGCCGTCACGCGCCATCTCCACCATGCCCGACCGCGCGGGCAGCTGCCCGAGGGTGGTGGCCAGCAGTTCGGAATACGTGAACCGCGCCCGCCGGTCACTCAGCATCGCAATGGACTGTCCGACGCTGCTGTTAATATCAATGGCTTCAGGCGTCGTGACGGGAATATTACCCTGCATAACCCGCTGGTCCGCCGCCTCGCGGTAGGCCTGGATGTCGAATCCCGTCGCTTTCAGGGTCTGCATCCACTCGGCCATGCGCTGTTCGGGGTCAACCTTCTGCTTCGACTGGCGGGTATCGAGCGCCGCCACGTCGCGGGACTTCAGGGACGCGTCATCCCCGACCGCCTCGCTGATGGTCCTGCTGCGGCTGGAATACGGCTCCGTCGGTACGCCCTTCAGCTCCCACATGCCGTGTTTGCCGACCGTCTCAGTCTCATAGCCCATCGCCGCGACGTCATCCTTCAGCGCGGCACGGTACAGGCGGCCAAAGGCAATCTGGTTCGCGTAGATATTCTCAATAAACCCGGTTTTACCCACTTTGTCGCTGCTGAGCGTGCGCCACTCATCGCCATGCTGAGTGGCATTGGCCACCACGGCGTGGGTGTGCAGCTGCGGCTCCTGGTCGCGGCTGGTATCGTGGTTAAACAGCGCCATCACCAGGTTGCCGGTCAGCTGCGTCTCGCTCCTGCCCTCCGTCATAACCCGCGTGGAGGCCATCGCCTCTATCTGCTTAATGGCGGTCTCCACCGCGCGGTTGTGGGCCTCGATAAGGCGCTTGTCGCCACCGAGCATAGCCATCACGGAGACACTTTTGGGCGCAGAGAAGGTGAAGTCGTAGCCCGGACGGTGTTTGTTCGCCCCGTCCTGGGTCCGGCTGAGGTCGCTGCCGTCCGGCAGGCGCCCCTCGAGAACCTTCGTAAAGACCTTCTGGTCCACCCCGCCGCTCAGTCCCAGCGCTTCAGCCCCTTTTCCGGCCCAGCGCTCGCCCATACTGCCAATAACGTAGTAGTTGTCCTTGTCGGTGTAATAATTGCCCGCGCTGCCGGCGGATTTGACCGATCCGATGCTCATCATCAGATATATCCTCCCGGTTCAAGATCCTTTTCTGGCGCACGGTGAACGTTGATGTTCACCTCTTCACGGCGCTGCCTCTCCTGAGGAGACTGTTCGTCCTGCTCCGCCTGCCACGCCTCCCATGCCGCCATATCCACCACCTCACCGCTTTCACTGATGCCGGGCGGCAGCTGCTCAGCCTCCTCAGCCTTTGTCTTCAGCTCAGGCTCCACGCCGCCTGTGCCTGCGGCACCCGCTGCGGATGCCGAAGCGGATGCGGTGTCTGCAGCGCGGAGCGCTGGCGCCAGCTGCTGTGGCTGCTGTGGCTGCTGTGGCTGCTGTGGCTGCTGTGGCTGCTGTGGCTGCTGTGGCTGCTGTGGCTGCTGTGGCTGTCCAGCATTCTTCGCACTGCCCTCTGGGGCGATAACGTCTGCATCCGGTTCAAAGAGCATGGCGATGCTGCGGGATTCATGTTCACGTGCAGCCAGCGCGGCATTCAGGCGTTCTTCCGCTTTACCGTCGATGGTGCGTGGAATAAATTCCGGCGCCACCTTCGGACGCTGCTGATACTTCAGCGCCATCTTCACGGCAGGATAGGGGCCGGGAAGCGTGACGTAACAGGAGAGATCCGGCAGCGTCTGAACATCGGAGTAGCTCACCAGGGTGACGCGCTCCATGTCCTTCCCGACTGAGGTACCGTCGCGTACCGGGTCCACGCCGTAGGAATACTGCTCGGATGCCTTGAGGATTTCTTTTTCACCGATTTCACCGGCGGCGAACTCGGCGATATTGCGCGACGGCGAGCGGAAAAAGGCACGGGTGTTCAGCACGTCGAACAGCGTTTCCGCCGGTTTCTGCCCGTAAATATCTTCCAGCTGGGCGTAGGACTGGATGCCAATGACGTAGCAGCCACCGAACTTACGCGCCTCCGGCAGGATCTCAACCAGGTCCGGCAGCTTGTGCAGGGTCGGCAGCTCGTCGGCGAAGATCCACACGCGGCGGTTACGGTTTTCCCCCATCGCCAGCAGCCCGCGAATGGCGATGGACAGCCACATGGAGATAACCGGCTTGAGGGAAGCGTGGGTGTCGGCATTGGAAGAGATGAACAGCCAGCCGTTTTTACCATCTTCACGCACGCCGCGCATCCAGTCGCGTATGGTGAACGACTCGCCGTTATTTTCGATGCCCTGCAGGTAGCGGATGGCCTTGACGTAGTTGGTTAGCACGGCGCGGATGGAGATGGCCGTTTTCTCGATTTTCTCTTCCACCAGGTTCGCCGCCGGGGAGTTTTTCAGGTACGAGCGCAGCTTCTCAATCTTGATGGAAAGCAGCGTGTCGACCAGCTTGCTGTAGCTGCGGTCCTTGTCGTTGCGCATCAGATAAGCGGCTTCGGCAAAGATGGTACGTCCCGACCCCTGCCAGAAGGGGTCCTCCTTCGTGCCCATAGGAATCAGCGTGTTGGACACGTTGTCGAAGTCAGGCTGCGTCAGGCACTCCCGCCACAGGTCCCATGCGGCGCAGCGCGCATCCAGCGGGTTAAGGATTTTATCCGTGGCCGGATCATAGTAGCTTTTAACGAACTCACAGGAACGGTCATACACGATGACCATATCGCCACGCTGGCGGGCGTAGTTCATCAGGCGGCGGATAACTTCTGATTTACCGGCCCCGACGGTGCCGTGCAGACAGAAGTTCTGGATCTCCGAGTCCTTAATAAGCGGCAGCTCACCGATTTTTATGTCGGATGCGAGACCGTCGCGCCTGAGCATTTTCGCCACCGCTTTCGGGTCATCAGTCAGCTGGCGCCCTCCCGTTATCTCGTCCTCACTCTGCTGCTTACCCTGATGGCCCAGAATCCAGGTGGTGACAAAGAAGGTAATAACGCACACCAGGGCCGCGATGATGGCGGCAAGAATAAAGGCCGTCCAGACCTGGTCTGCGCACCACTGGATATATTTGTCCTGCAGTATTTGCTGCGCGTTGTACTTCAGCTCATGGCCGTAATAACGGATGGTATAGACAGGCTGGGACCTGAAAATATCGCGCATGGGGGCAAGCGTCTGGCACCAGTACCAGACCATGCCGTTGACGAACGTCTGCCACGAAAGCTTCACGGTCAGCGTCAGGGCGACGATGATCCCAAAGAGAATAACGAGGCAGTACAAAATGATGTTGGCGATCTGGCTGAACATGCGGATGCGCATGCTCGCGATCTGACCGCCCTGGGTCATATCCTTTGCATTAAAACTCATGATGTATGGGTCCGGTATATATGGGGTTTAGACGGTTATGATGAGGCTACATTCAGGAACGGATATTTACTGCCCCGGCAAATAAGAAATCACTTACGAAAAAAGAATATCCACAGCAGTATTAACAGAACTGAAAATGGAACAGCAAATAAAGCATTCGGATAATCACTTTCGATGCTCACTACTAATGCAAATAGCGACATATTAATTCCTTTATTCACCGGGCCTGCCGGCAACCCTTCCCGGCAGCACAAAGGATTTGCGCCACCGCTCAGCGTTTTTCTTATATCAACGTAGAATGAGTAAAACAGATATTATTCGGGCTGAGTGAACCAGAGAATAGGGCGGAAGAAACCGCCCCTCGGTAATAATTAAAGAATGTTCGCGATAGATTTAGCCAGCTGATCTTCAAGAACTGGCTGGGCTTCGGGGAATTTCAGATTAACTTTGTTCGCATTTGATACCACACGGGTCTGATATTTATGCTGGTTCCCCTGCTCGGTGCTGGTCTGAATTTTGGCGCCAGAGGTTCCCTGGCGAAGGGCGGCGATGTTGTCCGTGGTCACGGTCGCTTTGGTACGCTCGGCAATCTGCACATCCGTGATCATGGTGTAGTTGATGTCTTCGACCATCGCATCAGCGGCCATGCCAACAAGGCCGGCAGCAAGTCCTACGCCCAGAGTGGCTCCGGCAGAGCTGGAATTATAGGCGGTAATACCGGCACCCAGCGCGGCCCCTGCCGCTGCACCTTCGTAGCCACGGCTGAGCCAGCTTTGTGACTCACGAAGGTCCATTTTGTCGGCCTTAAGTACGTTCGCCTGAATCCAGTAGTAGGCTTTATCCGGCGAGGTCACGACCTGGTAGCCTTTGGCTTTAACAGCTTCGGTAATTTTAGACTGGAGACCGCTCATGTCTTTATCAGACGTGTTTTTGATCTGCAGGAAAACGGTACGCTCGCTTGATGGTTCAAGCCAGACCGTTTCGCTCATCTGCGTTTTGACCTCGAGGTTACGTTTCTTAATTGCTGTGCTCATCGCACCACACCCTGAAAGGGCCAGCGTGGAACTGACCAGAGCCACCATCATCATCTTTTTCATTAAAGTTATTTCCTTCACTTGTTATTTACTTTCATAAACGGACCATAATTCCTGATGCCCATATTAAAAAAACCACTAACTATCCGTACTATTACGGAGGCTAGATGAATGCCACACCCCATAAACGTTACCCGCAGCCTCGAGAGAACCACACATAGGCAACCCTACTGTAATTTCAGTCTTTGATTCAGACTCGTACGGAAATGGTTCACACTGAAATTGGTGATCAAAAACAAATTTCTCTTTGAAAGGACTATCTCCAACTGTGACGCACCCGATAGTACATACTCTGTAAATCGAGAGACTGCAAAATATCAGCACAGACAGTAGAGGGAAAAAGAGGGCGGGAACTGAAAGAACCATGTACATTACCGGCGTAACATCTTTCCTGCCAAGCTTGTTTTTCTGTTGACGGATAAGATAATTCACCCTTGCAAATATACCCTGCCAAATTATTAGCAACGCAAGAGTAAGGAATGTAACAGATGTTTCCCACCCGGCAAGCCGGCAGGAAATATATTGTATGAGGAAGACCCAAAGTATCCGCGTCAGTTCTTTCATAGACGATAACCTCACTAATTATTTATTTCGATTATTCTCCAGTTTCTTTGCTTTTTCCAGAAGTTCTTCAGAACTGTCAGCTCCCGGAATAGCGTTTTGTGATGCTTTCTCTCTATTGAATACAGTATTTTGACTTTGAGCTTGGGACCTGTGATCGTTTTTCAGTTCTGAATACTGAGTATCTACTGTCTTTGATGCCCCCTCAATTTCGCCTTGTATTCCTGCTATATTACCCCGTGTTTCATTCAACATACCATTAACAGAACCTTTTACATCACCTTTGATACCTGCATCTGTGGTTGCATTCTCAATTGCCCCCTTATGGCTAGCGTAGTCGGACAAAACGTCTTGGCTGCCGCCGCCCGAAGATACAGTAGACATGTTTTGACCAAGCCCATCTTTCGCATCAGAATATGCGTTGTCCAACCCTGGCTGCACCTGACTTTGTACAAATGACCAGGCCAGCTCTCTTCGTTTTGCTGCTATCTCAGGCGAACCTGTATCCGTAAGTAAAGTATCAGCATCATGCGGTGCCTTCTTGCGAACATATTGTGCAAACTGCTGGTTGAGATCTTCGTTAACCTGACCGCTCATCGTTTCGGTGCGGGATGCCATCTCAGCGTATTCATGGCTCCTAGCTTGGCTTGTAGTGTACTGGTCATAGCTTTGTTTGGCTGAATTAAGTGCTACGGATAGTTGGTCAGCGCGAGAGGCCGCATTATTATCAGTGTGGCTGCCTGAATCATTCAGCTTACGGCTGGTAAAGTAATCGCTGGCCTCCTTAAAGTCTTTGGTGGATTTTGCATCAAGATCATGACGAGCATCCTGGCTGGAGCGCGTGCCGCTGCTGGCCTGATGAGAGTCTACATCATCAAAGTCTACGCCGGCTTTAGCGCCTGCCCTGAAACTAACACCACCACCTGTACCGAAAGCCTTAATCCCTATACCACCATGTGCACTGGCATCACCATAAAGACCAGTTGAGGCGCGAATACTGCGTTGACCCAACTCCTGAGTCGCCTGCTCCTTGCTGATGTTATGCCCTTTCGCATAGCTCTCTACAGCGCTACGCATCTTGCTGGCCATCATAGAGTCCTGCGCACTCATCGTGCTGTCTGCCCCCTGGGTCATTGAATCACTACTCCCACGATTAGAACCAAACTGACTCAGTGTATTCCAAGCGCTGGAAATACTGCTATTAAAGCCATGTAGCGCGCTCTGGGACTGCGTCTGGGCCTCGCGCGCCATCTCCTGCTGCGCTGAGGCCAGTTGACGGGCAAAATTAATGCTCACGGGCAGTTTACTCGCTGCCTGAGTAGAGTCAGTCACGGTACTGCCGTCGCGCATCTGTGTGGACGTTGCTCCGTTGGCAAGTTGGTGACTCATCTGGCCAAACATAGTCGAACTGTTGGTATTCCAGCTGTTGCCGCTCACGTTCTCGGTCTGCATGTTGGCGTAGGAGTAGTTCCCGTCGATTGACCCTGCCGCCGCCGTTGCCGCCGGACTGATGGCCGAGGACGCCAGGTGGCTGTAGAGATTCGAGAAGCTGGAGCCCAGACCTTTCAGCATCCCCCACGCCAGTGGCGGGATAAGCATCGACAGATAGCCCGCCGTGGTGGCCAGATCCGAGTATTTAAGTTGCACCTGCGACAGCTCAGAGAGCACCACCGGCGAGCCGTTGGCTTTCGCATAGAAGGTCATGCAGCTGTTGAGGATGGCGTAAAGCAGCGGCCAGCTCTGCACCCACATGATGGCCAGCACGTACCCCTTCAGCACGTTAAGGGTGACGGCGTTAAACATCCCTCCCAGCACCATCAGGGGGAATATCCCGATAATCAGACCGACTATCAGCGTCTGGGACATGGGCAACGAGCGCAGGGCCACCTGCCCGACCGTTGCGTGCGCGAGCCGCTGCTTCTCCATTGAGGACGTGGTGGCGATGTTGAGCAGGCTTGAGGTATCGCCGTTGCGGGCCGCATAGCCCATGATACCGTCGCGCAGGGCATTCATCGTCACGTTCTGGCGGATAATTTGCGAGGCGCTCTGCCCGGAGTTATAAAAATAGTTATAGCTTTCGCCGAGCATCTGGCTCAGGAGCAGGTCGGGATTCGGACGTCCGCCAAACAGCCAGCGTGCGTAGTAGCTCCAGCTTTTTCCTCCGGTCTGGGTATCAAGGCCCAGCTTCTGTTTGAGGATAACTGCGGCTTCTTCGCAGGATAAAAACGCCTTTATCTCCGTTTGTCCGTTATCACCGCTGGTCGTAAACTTCTTATAGTTCTGTACCTGACGCAGCGGACTGGGTTTAGAAAAGATAATGGTGTAGGGATCGGTGCTGTTCATCAGCTCGTCCAGGGTGTACTTCCCGTTGAGGAAGATGTCGCCCATCACGCAGTTCTGCACATAGTCCGCAAAAAGCGTGGTGATTTCAGGATTTTTGGACAAAAAGTCGGTGCTGCGCGCGACCAGATTCGCGCCGAACAGCATCCCGGTCTTGCTGTAGGTCACGCTGTCCGGCTGAGAAAAAACCATCTCATAGCCCTGCACCAGCGCGTGCCCAATAGTGGTCGTCAGCGACGCTGGCAACGCCAGCCCGACGGGCACGTTGTCCACCTGATACACCTTCGTCAGATCGCTGTTGTCGATAATCTGTACCGGCGTGCGCACGCTCACCAGAAGGGACATCAGGACGATGGTACCTATCCAGCCCAGCATATCCATCACGTTGTGACGGCGTATCCAGGTGATGGCCACGACGAGCACAGACAGCGCGGTCACGATCCGGCGGATAATGACCCAGTTGTCCGTGTTCATAAAGGCCACAATGGCGTTCAGCGTCTGGCTCAGCCAGTCGCCGCCCGCGATAACGTAAATCGCCTGCATCAGCGCGCTCCCCCGAAGTGATAGTTGTTCTGATAGCGCTGCAACATCCGCGCCGAAACCTGCTGGCGCATGTAGCTCATCTGGCGGTCAACAACCAGAAGCGCGTCCTGCTGCACCTGCACCTGCGCCTGGAAGGAGGCTATCTGCCGCGTGGCCTCATTGAGGTTGTTATTGATGCTGTCGATAACGGCCTGGTCATAGTTACCCGTTGCCATCAGGGCGCGCGCCTGCTGCACCATCTCCTGGATGTACTGGAGCAGAATGTCGTAGCCGATGTAGTCCGTCAGCTGGTAGACGAGGCTGTCCGACACGCCCAGCATCATCGGGTCCACCAGGTACTTGAACACCGGGATGGTGGTGCCGGAGATAAAGCCCTTCTCCTTCTCGGTCAGCTTTGTGTCGGTTGCAGCCTTGTTCTGGATGCTGGAGAGAATGTCCTTGATCTGATTCTTCAGCGCGTTCTTTTCGGTTATGGTGACGGTCGCGTCGGCCACCACCTTCAGGCACTTCTCGCTGTCGTTGCAGTGGTAAATTTTCGCCGTGCCGCCCTCCATCACGGCCTTAATAATGTCACGATCCGTGGTGCGGGCAGGCAGCGGCGTGATGTTACCCTTCTCGTCAAAAATCAGGGTGCCGGTGAGCGTCATGATGAACTCCCTGAGTTCTTTATTCCCGCTGAACATGCCGTTCTTGCCGAGCGCATTCCAGATGATATTGATGTTTTTAGTGATGCGCTCTTTATCAGCGGTACCGGCCTTGTCGCGCACCTTGTCGAGGCTGCCGCCCACGGTGCAGCCCTGCCGGGATGCCGCCCAGTCTGCAAACATGTTGCTCTCGCCGGCAATGTCCTGGCAGACCTTCTGCTGGGAGACCTGGGTGCGCGGAAACAGACCGCCGACAATCCCCTGCGCCGCCTGGCAGGAACTGAGGTTCATGCTATTAATGTCGCTGGCCATCTTCTGCAGGAAGTCTTTTGCGGTCTTGATTTCCGGTACCGTGGTCTGCAGCGCCAGATCGAAGAAGTATCCGGCCGCATTGGACATAATCTGCTTGGCGAAACGCTGCAGCTGATCGCTGTTAATAAAGCTGAAGGAGCCCAGATAGGCATCGATGCCGCCGCAGCCGGCGTTGATGTCGGGCAGCGTCATGGAGATAAGCTGGACGGTTTTCACCTGCGTACGGGCATATAGTGAGCCGCCCGTGGCGTAGCCCGCAGCCTGCCCCTGCCAGACCTGTGGCTGGCTGGTGTTGGACGCAAAGCCCAGCTTATTAAAGAAGGTGTTCATGTCACTGTTCACGTCGGCACTCACGCTCGCTGAACACGCAAGAAGGAGGCCACACAGTATGGAGAGAGGTTTACGGACGAACATCGGCACCCTCCCGGCTCGCCTGCAGGGCGAGTTTTCCCATTTTTCGTTTTAGTATGAACATTTGCCCTTTCGTATAAAGCGAGTTCAGGATTGCATAAACGCCACCTGCAACGGCAAGCCCGCCGCTCAGCGCGATAAATATCAGTGGAATGGCGTACATCAACACGTTCCACAAATCTTTCAGCTGCAGGTGGCCGTCCCTGAGCCAGTCGCCGACGCAGGCATTGAAAACGTATGTCATAAAGACGCGCGACAGCACGCCGGCAATGAGCAATATGCCCGCCCACTCAGCATAAACGCCGAACCGTGCGTCATCTTTCCGTGCCCTGAGCGCGATTAACTCTGGCGTCGTAGCTCTCTGAAGCATTCCGGAAGTCCTCATGTCGTGTTCCTCTGCATTGTTCTGATCAGCCATTGTTACCCACTCCTCGCATCTGAAGGACCGTATCCATGCGGGCCATAAAGCCCTGTTCGTCGGTCGCGCCCTGCAGCAGGGGCAGGGCTTCAAGGGTGTTTACGTTGACGAGAAAGGTGGTTGGCGTGGCCACGGGCAGGTTGGGGAAAAAGGTTTTCATCACCTCCGGCGGCGCGGGCAGCGCATCGGGAAAGGACGCATCCCCCTGACCGTCGATGGTGTAGGCCATCACCCCAAACCCCACCCGTGCCGACAGCGACTTCAGGACCGGATCAAACTGGTGGCAGTACGGGCAGTGTCCCTGCATAAACAGCACGACCTTCCAGTCGGCCAGATTGACCTGGCGCCCGTTGCTGAGGCGGTACCAGACCGGCGGCTTCGCCGGAAGTGGCTTAGCTTCAGGGTCTTCCGGGGATGTTGGCAGAGATCCCGACGCTCGCGCGCCCTGTGGATGCCATAACGATTTGATCTCGTCCATTGTGGAAGCCTGTGTGGCCAGGCTGAGGGACATGAGCGCCACGGTAAACACGGTATGTCTAAGATTCATGTCGGCATCCTCCGGCATCACGGGCCTTTTCGGCCTCACGGGCAGCATCAATCCAGCGGTTGATAATGCGGTAGCCCCCCCAGAGCGCCATCGACACGCCGATTATCTGCGCCAGAAGAATAGCCATCTCCGGCTCGCGCCGGACCAGGCGGGAAACAATGTGAAACCATATCCCGAGGCTCAGCACCCATAATCCGGGCACGTCGAACTCAGGCAGGCGAAAACGGAATTTGCGCATGCGAACTCTCCCTGTATTAAAAGTTGGGGGCAAAATCTGTGGAAACGTTGAGGAACTGCTTCGCCAGGTCATCCTGGCTGATAAAGCCATACGAGACGGGTTTGACCGTCCCGCTTTTAGGGTCGGCCAGCATCAGCGCCGGGAAGTAACGAATACCCAGCCGGCTGGCCTGACCACCGTCCATTCGGGTATCCGGCAGGAGTGGATTCACGATACCGTCCACGGAGACCGGAATGACGCTGAGGTGATACGTCTCGCGGAAGTTTTTAATGACCTGAACCAGCTGGCCGTCGATCGGGTCCTGTCCGCGGTAGAAGAACATCACGCCATAGCGCTGTGCCAGCGTTTCAATGGCGCGGCGCTGGTCGGCAAAGTCTGCCGCCAGCTGGTTGCGCACGGTACCGTTGTAGTGGCTGTGCTGCAGGTTGTAGTCCAGTTCGGGGTGCTCGAGCATCGCCCTTTTAGCGCTCATCGAGAACAGCCCGGCCTGCTGCGTCCAGTAGTTCTGCAGGCGGAAGTAGCGGGTAAAGTTCTCCACGCCCGGATACAGAATGGCCTCGTACATGGCGCGCTTCGTGGCCTGCTGAAGCGTGGCAAGCTTCTCCATGATGTCCGGCGAGGCCTGCTGAGGCTGTGTTGAAGAGGATTTGTCGTCCTCCGGCGTTCTGTGCGATTCGTTGTACCACTGCCAGCCGGCATCTTTTCCTGTGGCGGAAAAAACGCTGCAAAGAAGCAGCAGCGCTATCGCCGTCTTTCTCATTTTCACTGGAACCTTCCTTATCCCGAAGCAGGTCGGTTATCGTTTGAAAAGCGGGTTTAACAGCCACGCCAGCAGAACTCCCGCCACGAAAAGCGCAACCATCAGCGCCATAAAAAACACATCGATGCGCGATGTTTCATCAACGATATTCCCGCACCAGTAAAGCACCGGTGAGGCGACAATCAGGCTGATGATAAGGCGTCCAGTAAATCCTTTAATTTTCATGATGGAGAGTCCTGAGTGAGTAATGAGTGGCTTACTGTTTGTTCTTCAGCTGCGCGGCGATTTCCTCGCGGACGCGCTTCGTCAGGGTGTCGTTATCCGGGATTTTCTTGTTCTTTTGCAGATCGTCGAAAAAGTTCGAGAAGTCGAGCGCTTCAAAATTAATTTGCTGCAGCTCGGTCTGGGTGATGCCGCGACAGTCCGGGCTGCTGGCCTTGCCAAAGCCGACGTGAAGCTGACCGTTACGTCCCTGCTGCTGCACTATCTGAGCAAGCTTTGAGTCAAACTGGCAGTAGCTGCGCTTTTTCTCGAGACAGACGCCGAGCACTTTTTTTGAACAGAACTCACCGATACTGACCGTGAGCTTATTCTCTTTGGCCTTGCCCAGTGCTTTCTCCTCGCTGCTGCACCTGGCAAGCCCGACGTCCTGGCCCCAGCCGCCGTCCTTACAGCAGTTGCTGAAGCCTGCCGCAAACTTCTTGCAGAACTTCGCGCTGCCGGTAAAGGCGCGCACGTTAACGCTGTTAATGGCGGCCACGTCCTTGCCCGCAGCGGCCAGCGCGGCGAGTGCCGAAACGACAGGTGCAAAATCGTTATTTTTACCGTTCTGCGCCCGCTCACAGTCACCATCAAGACAGAAGGTGTCGCCGCCACATATCATCACCTGACCGGAAGTACGTGTTTCACAGGAGTATGTCGCGTATTCATGCAGGCAGCCGCTGCCGTCTTCTGCCGTGAAGGCGCAGGTGCGTGAGGCAAGCGTACAGGCCGGATTGTTCATGTAGGTTTTGCAGGTGCCATTGTCAGCAGCCTGGGTCATATACGTGTCTTTGTACTTCCAGCAAGCCTGCGTGACCGGGTATGACACGCCGTCAACCACCACCGTTTTCGTGCTCCCCGGCTCAATACATTCGGTCTTTTTGAGCGTACCTTCGCTCTTGCTGAACGGGCAGGATTCGTTCCAGACCACGTCCGGCACCCATTTTTTGTCCGTCACCTGCATGGTCAGGGTGGCGGTCATCCAGGCCTGCGTACCGCCCTGCATCCAGGACAGCGTCTTCTGAGCATATTCCCGACAGCGGGATTGTTTACCGCTCAGGCAGTTTTTGTTGAGCATTGCCCCCTGTGGAGAGTACTGTCCTGCGGTCAGCGCAGCCCCCGCGGCACCGAGCAGCGCCCATCCGTTATCCCTTTTAGCCACAGAATCCGCATTTACGCCCCACCACGAGAAGCCGTAGTACATATTTTTGTCATTAAAATGGACGGCAACCGACGCGCTCAGCACGGTACCGGTTGCAGGCGCACGGAAGCTGAAGTTCACCGTCTTGTTGCCGTCGTATGTATAGGTAAAGTCGCTGTTGGGCACCGTGTAGGTGCGCGTCACCGTGGTGTTTTCGTAGTGGCCGGTAATGCTGGCCGTGCGCGTACAGGCCTGCTCAACCAGCAGGTCGCGCTCACAGGTATAGTTGGTGAACTCGCTGCGGCTGATGTTCTGCGCTTCGCACTGCGTCTGCCCCGTTTTGCCGATGATGGTATCAGCGCGGGACTGGACATCCTGGCTGGCCTTAATAAACGGCGCGTCGGGCGAAATGGGCTCCTTCGGGTTGTTAACAAACGAGTCGGTGACGGCTTTTGTAGCCTCATTAGTAGTCCAGCCCGTGGTACCGTCCGCTTTCAGCGCACCATCACCGGTCGCCGTCACGCCGCCATAGTACTTTTTCTCACCGGGTGAGGCGGTATAGTTGGGGATAGACGCTGAGGGGTTAAAGTTTTTCAGGCTGCTCTCCCCCTGCCCCTGTACCTGACGGGCAAAATCAGCCCCCGCCCTGTACTGCGCGTCAGCATCGGCAAATGCATTCACGCCCGCCATCGTGGTGGCAATGGCCAGCACCGGCATCAGTATTGCTCTTTTCATCGGGCCTCTCCTTTATTAAGCAGCTCTTGCGCCTCATCCCTGCACTCGCCCTTCTCCACCACCTTTTCCAGCGCTTGCTTCAGATGAAGATTGCCGCGAATCACATCGTGGCCCGCCTCGCAGTACACCACCAGGGACGGCACGCTGGTGATCCCGTACTCACGAAAGCGGGTCGGGTCGATGGCGACGCCGCTGGCTGAGCCGTCCTGAACAAGCGCCATCACGGCGGTTGCCGTTGTTTTCATGTCGTTGTTGACCATGCCCCGCAGGGTGGCGGGAATGTCGTAGCGGCGCGCCTCGGTCAGCATGCGCTTAAGCCCCGCCTGCGGGATGGCAAAGGAGACGAAATACAGGGCGCCGTGCGTCGGTTTATCCTGATGGTCCTCGCGCTGGCGCTGTTTCAGCTCCCCGATAAAACGGGCGTCGTCTGCTGAAAGAGGGTTCTGGCGCACCTGCTGCTCCAGCATCTGGCGCAGCGGCGCGTTGTCCTGCCCCCTCAGCTGCTGGCTTAAAGACTCCTGCTGACGAATAAACTCGCGGTTCGCCTCATCAGTTTCTGACGCCAGCGCAGTGCAACAGTATGCTGACAGCAGCAGCGCCGCCGTCAGACCGGACAGAGTTTTCATGGAAGTTTCCTTTTTCTCAGAGGAAGACGCAGTTGCGCTTGCGCCAGAGCAGATAGCCGTAGTTTTTCTTCGTGTTCGGCGGGTTACGCCCCGTTTCCCAGCGCATGACCGTTCGGCCGAAGGGATGGCACTGCGCCGCATCCGGGAACATGTTCACCATCTGATAGCGCCAGCGCTCTTTCGGGATAATGGGAGACGGGTATTCGAAGCAGACCGCGCGGTCCGCCCCCACGCTCTCCAGTATCTGGCCCTGTCGGTGAAGCTTAAACGCCATACGCTCACTGACCAGAACGGAAGACTGCAGGGGGCTGGACTCATTGCTCACCCAGCCGTTGAAAGGGTACATCGAGCCCTGCGAGCCAGCGCACCAGAACAGTGGGTCGAGAGGCTTATTTACCGCACTGGCTATCGCGTCGGCCGCACATGCGCCCTGCGCGATGGGGTTGGCAAAAATGACCGCCTCCGGATTCAGAATGGAGGTCAGGGCGCTGTCCCCCCATGTCGGGTCGATTTCAGACAGGTATCCGATATCCAGGTCCCCACCCTGCAGGCATCCAAGGGACGTAATGATATTAAGCCAGTACGTCAGCGGATATTTGTACCAGTGGACATGGTAGAACGCGCCATTGACCTGTTTGTCATCTTTTTTGGCGGTGCCCATCCCCATTTTCCCGAGATTAACGGTGAATCCGCCGAGGTTCACCATACAGCCCGGTGAACGCGCCACATCGGTCATGGCCATGGGCTCCCAGTACCCTATTGCCAGGCCGAAGCGCTGAAATACCGGGGGTGGCATGGGACAAAACTGTATCGGGCTTCCGGGATTGGACGTGTCCGGTAAATCCCCGCCCGTGACTTTTGTGCTGCCGAGCGACAAGGGGAACATGCAGCGCCAGCAGATATCGGTGATCGGATTGACGAAGCGCCCTTCGCAGGCGGCATCCGCCGCCGCCATGTGGCTGTTACCCCACAGAAGCAGTCCGAGCAGAGAGACGGTCAGCATTTTCACCGGACACCTCCTGCATCATGCTGCGCCATATCGGGCGGAATAATTTCCACCTGCAGGCGCTTTCCGCTGGGTGCCGCCGTTACCCGCGCTGGCACCTGGCTTATGCCGAACCGGGTGGTCAGCACCCCGTTCTGGTCGAAGAAAATACGGCTGTCGAGCTTCTCCGACGTTTGCGGAATATTGCCCTGAACCAGAATGATGCGGGTGATCAGGGTGTCAGGTTTCTGTCGCTGTACCCACGCGAGCTGATCCGCATCGTCACCGTTGATAAACAGCAGCGTTTCGTTAAACGGCACTACATCAAGCGGATTAAAGACCTGCCCCGCCTGAGCAAACACGTTGCCCCTGTCGTCGGCAAGCGCCTTGTCCACCCGCACGCTCGGATCAAACCAGCGCCGCTCGTAGCGCACCGCGCGGGTTATTCCCTCAACGGCAGGCGGGCGCTGGCTGTTGCGCACCACGCGCGCCTTAAACTCCGCCATCTTTTTGTCCATCTCGCCGGACTGCGCCAGCGTCTGCAGCCGGCTTTCTATAACGGTCAGCATATCCGGCTCCGCCACCGGCCAGAGGTCGCCCCACGTCCCGAGGTCAGCGGCCGTCACGCTGCCGGTCAGCAGCGTCAGGCCCAGGGCAAGGGCGCGCATCACGCCCCCTCCTTCATCCGGCGGGCCACGTCAGTCTGGATTTCACGCGTGATATCCGGCGCCCCCTGCACCACGGCAGGCGCGACAAGGATGAGGGCACGATGGCGGACCTGCCAGTCCCGGAGGCTGGCCTCCAGTGACGCGTTAAAGCGGTCTGAGAGCACCTTCGTCTGCGCCTCGTCCAGCGACCGGCGACCGGCGCTGTCAAAGAAGGCATCCACCGTGGATTTCATGTTGAAGGCCACAACCACAGGACGGTTAAGCTGGCAGACCAGCCAGCTGACGCCGGCACTCGCAGCCAGCGTGCCGGCAATCAGCACAGCGTTAATGAGTACGTGTTTTTTCATGAGATGGTCTTCCCTTCGTGCTCGTGAAGCCAGCGCTCCAGCGCGGCCATTTCCGGCCCGGATTTTTTCCACGCCAGCTCCCAGACGGCTTCGTGAATACTCAGCCCCTCCCGGCGCCGCTGCTGCAGAAACTCAAAGTCCGGACCGTCCGAGGAGTACATTGCCCGGCTGAGCGGATCGACGAACAGGCGGTGCCAGGACGTCAGGTGCTCAACCGACAGCATAAAGCTGCTGAACCAGTTGTCCTTCGCGCTGCCAAACCCCTTAATCATGTCGCGCTGCAGCTGCGAATACTGGTCCGGGTACAGCTGGTTGTACTTGGCGAACTCTTTGGCGGACTGCTTGAGGATAATTTTGTAGGACGAGTTACCCCATGCCGCGCGGGCAGCGCTGGAGGCCGTTTCCGAGTCAAAATCGACGATGTTCTGCGTAATGGTGATGTACGAACCGGTATGGCGGCGGGCGGTTCGGTAGCCCTTCTCGATAAACGCCCCGACCTTGTTATTTTTGAAGTCCAGCAGGCGCCAGCCTTCGTCTATCACGTTGAGCTTCTTCAGGCTGCGCGGCGTGCGGTACATGCGGTTCTCAATGTAGAGAATGAGCGAGAACATCACCGCCACCAGAAGGGACGGCCTGTCCTCCAGTCCGCCGAGCTCAAGCACCACCATCCGGGCTTCGTCCTTCAGGGACGGTTCGTCGGAGTTGAAGTAGCTGCCGTACACCCCGTCGCGGGTGTACTGAGTCAGCAGCACCACCATCTCATCGAGGCGGCTGCGGATGGTCGGCGATCCGCTGTATTCTTCGCTGTCGCGGGCCATCATCAGGTAGTCCACCACGTCGTCAATGCGCGCCTGGTTTTTCTTCGTAAGCCAGGTGGCCTTCACCGCCTTGAGCAGCAGACCTTCGTGCACCTCGTCCAGGTTGCCGTTGGGGCTGGCCATCACGGACAGCTGGTCCCGCAGGCGTTCTGCCATCTCATCGATGGTATCGTCGGTGACGTTAGCGAACGGGTTAAACTTCAGCGTCTCGCCGTCGAGGTAGACACCGCCCATGTTCTCGCAAAGTGACTTGTAGCCGTCGCCCATGTCGAACACCACGGCGAAGCCGCCGGAGTCGATGACGCTGCGTATCAGGGGCTGGATAAGCCCGGTTTTCCCCGCGCCGGAGGTGCCACAGACCGCCATATTGAAGTTGGTGTTACCCATGCCGCGGCTGAACAGGTCGATAAACGCCAGCTGGTTGCGGTAGGTCGGTGCCAGCAGGCCGGAAGTGGCCAGCGGGCTGTCCGCCACCACCGGCATCAGATTGGCGACATTAAAGCTTTCGGCGCGCTGCAGCACGCCGGACTCGCGCAACTGCTTAAAGAGGCCGCCGCCCGCCATAAACGGCAGATTCACGAGAAAATTGCGCATATGGTTAAAGCGCGGGGAAATCAGCTCGAAGCCATTTTTACGGAAGCTGTTCAGTACGTCCTGCTCGACCTTTAGCGCAGTTTCCTGGTCATCGCGGCAGAAGAGGGTCACGTTCAGAAAATAGCTCACCAGCGAGGACTGCCCGGACGACAGGCGCTGGCGCAGATCGCCCCACTCTTTTGCCTCCTGCGCCACGCCCGGGAAGAACTTGGCGTAGCTGGTCTTGGACTTCTTCTCAAGATCCATGAACTTCAGGTTGGCCTCGTTCTGCGCCTTTACCTGGTCTTCCACGCTGAGGACCAGCGTCAGGATAAACGGGCACGAAACGGACAGTTCCGGGTTGAGAAGGTTGCTGTAGTTGTCGGCCATATTCCAGAGGAAGGCCAGCTCCGGATTTTTGGTCAGCTGAAAGTTCATGATGCGCGCGGTGCTGTTGCGACCGTTACCGCGCAGCCCCAGCGTCATGTAGTCGGCCTTCACCTTCAGGTCAAAGGTATCGTCCACGCACTGGTAGTTCAGATCCTTGAGCGGGTCCAGTTCCCGTTCGGTGGGATACAACGCATCCGGGTTGTGGTTAATCATTTCGCCCGCAATGCGGATAAAGGCATCCGCGTCCACGCTGCGGGTGGCTATCTGCGCCCCCTGCAGCGAAGCGCGGATGATTTTCACCTGGTTCTCCATCTCCATTACGCTGGCCTTGCTCCCGCGCTTGCGGGGGACGCAGCAGGAGATGTACACCCGGTAGTTACGCAGGGTCAGCGGCAGGTTGAGGTGATCGGGCAGCGGGAACCCTTCTTCTGCGGCCCTGAGATAGTAGGCGCGGGTGATGGCGTTGAACGTATCGGCCTTTTCCCCCGTCCAGGAGAGCTCGCGCAGGCCATACTCGATATCCTGACCCACCAGATGGCTGGACACCAGGTGAACGGCCACCGGCACCTCACGGGGCAGCTTGGTGCGCATCAGGTTTTCCAGCGACGACACGATAGTTTCGTTGGCGCCGTTGATGGGCTGCGCCTCCAGCATAAAGCCCATCGTCTTCTCGTTCATGAAGAGGCCGGTTTCCGCATCGTAGTCGCGGTACGGCAGCACACGGCTGAACTGCGGGAAGCGCATCTGCCCGAGGACATCGTTCGCCTCAGAGGACGCATCGGGCATCTTCAGCGCCGTCAGCAGCGAGTTGACCGTGCGGGTGACGGTATCCAGTGGATTACTCACGGTTATCCTCCTTTTTATTGTCGGCCGTTTTTACCGTTTCCGTCGCAGGGGCCGGGCGGCTGGCAGGGATACCGTAGCGAAAACGCGCTGAGCGCATCTGACCGTACAGGCAGAAATACGGACGGCATCCCATAAGCAGCGCCGCCCCTGAAAACACAATGGCCATCACAATCCACAGCAACTTAAACGCACTCAGCGATCCGTCAACATGACCGGCATATCCTTTAGCATCGGTGACGACGCTGCCCCGGTTATGGCAGACAGCTGAGGGAGCATCATGCAGCGTGAGGCCGGAGGACTTGCCCTGCGGGGCTGGCGGTATAAAGGGGTCTAAAGGTTCATCGCGGCAGGCCGCAATACGAAACTCGCCACTGCTGACGTTATGCGTGACGGCTATAATTTCCTGCGCCATCGCCTCTCCGGGCGTGGTGTTCTCCATCCACAAAAGCATGGCAACCAGCAGCATCAGCGTGGCGGCAGGCCAGATAATCAGATAGTGAAAAGCCCAGGCAAGCCATCTAAGGCAATACAGCAGGACGGACAGAAGCTTAAGCATCATTCCCGTTACCTCCGGGATTCAGCGGAAACCAGACGCTGCAGTTGTGTCTGATAGCCTTCGCCAGCCTCTCCCCGTCCTCACCGCTGTACAGCGCTTTAATCTGGCTGACGTCAGACTTCGCCAGGAAAACCCGGGCCATATGCTGTTTTGTTACGCCCATATCGGAACCTGAGTCGCACTCTGCGGCATTAACACAGATGACACGCATCCCCTGCGCCTCGCAGCAGGCCGCAATATCGTTAAGGTGACGGGTTTTCCCCGGACCACCGTTATCCCTGGTTGTCATGGCGCTCTCCTGAATCGTTGTCTTTTTTCTCAATGAGTTTGCACCCGCTGTCAGAACGCTTTCCTGACAGAAGCGCCTGTACTATCTGAGCGCAGAAAACCGTCTTACCGCTTCCCGTGCTGCCCGGGACCATAAAATTGCCCTGCCCGGAGATTGCTTTACTCATCGGTCACCTCAGATACTGTTTTTGTCGTATTTCAAAAGCCCGCTGGCATTCCGTACAGGTACACACGCCCGGGATGGCCTGCTGCCGCCTGAGGGGGATGCGATTGCCACAGCATTCGCACCGTTTACGGCTTTTGCCCTGCAGGCAGGATCGCTGCCTCGCGGCCTGTATATGAAGCTGGTTCAGCAATTCGTCCTGCTCCTGCAGGAGATCGAGTTCGTCTGCCATCAACGCTCCCTGCTCACACTGTCCGGACACGCTACCGCCCATCCCTTTTCACGTTTCAGGGCACGCGTGATAACGACAGATTGTTAAAATGGGTGCCACACGCGGTGGCGGTTCAGGTTTCAGTTAACGCGCGGGGTTCCCCACGCTGAGGGTTTCACAACAAAAAACACCCGCGTCGGCTGGTGATAAACGTCCTGCGTATCGATATAGGGCGCGATCCACAGCCCGGCCGTCTTTTCACCGACGCGAAGCGGCCTCGGGTCTACGATGGACTCGCGCCCTGGCGGCGGCACAGTAACCGGCGTGACCGTGGAGAGCGGCGCCCGTGAGGCTGAGTGCGGCTGCGGGCGGGGGAGAGTTGGCGCGCCCGTCAGCGGTGTATTTCTGGATGCGATGGCATGCACCGGTTCAGCCGCCAGCGTGAGGGGCTGCACGGACCGGGTCCGGAAATTACCCTCAGCCAGGCGTGGCAGCGATGTCGCACCCGGCTTTACCGTGCTGGCCTCCTCCAGTCGCTTGGCTTTCTCATTGGCCTGCTCGATGGTCATGCAGGTGTCGGATGTCGTCGCGTTACACTCAAAATCGCTCGTTGTACCGGCACATCCCGACAGCGTCAGGAGACTGGCCAGCGTGAGCGCAACAGGCACTGTCTTGTTCATTTGCGGTTCCTTTACGTGGGGTTATTGTGAGTCGGCCTTCGGCATAAACTGGCTCTGGTTAAGCCTGCCCAGCTGGTTGAGCATCTGGTCGGTACTGAACCCGTTCATGCCGCCCTGCGGGACTGACGGCGGCGGAACCGGACTGCGGTCGCTGCCCTCCGCTTTGCTTCTGTCATTCTCGTGCGCCAGCTCTTCAATGGTTTTCAGCTGAAAACCGTCCTGAAAGACAACGGTCACTTCGTTACCCGCCCCAATAGGAATGACGGGGTGGTACTGCTCTGCGCGTTTGATGTAGTAGTCGCTGAGGGTCTGGGCGGCTTTGGAGGCGCCTCCGCCAATCCCCATCTTCATCACGTCACCCGCGCCGAGGGATGCAGTGGCGCCGAGTCCGACCGAAGGCTGGGACGCGGTCTGCACCCCCTGACCGATGCCGTCAACAAAACCCGCACCCCATGCCCAGCCGAGGATTTTGCCGTTTCGCATCACCACTTCGCCCTTGATGCCGTTTTTACCCCGGAAGCTCACGTGTCCGGCAATGGGCTGGTCGATGGTGACGCCGTGCTTCAGGCAGCTGATGTTGCGGGTGCGTACGATGGCGCGTTCGCTGGACACGTCGCCCCAGGCCTCAAGCCCAATGAAGCAGCCGGTCAGGTCGTAGCTTTTGCTGTTGGGCATTTCCACCCTGCCCGTAATGCGCAGCTGCATCGGCACCGTGGACTCGTTACCGGTTACGGAGGCGTTGGCATCAGCCCCCTCAATCAGCATCGATTTGGCGAAGCTGCCCGACGGGATGTACGGCAGGGACGGACCTTTGCTCTCGTCGCTGCGGGCAAAAGACTGCCGGCGCAGCTGGTTGGGTACGGGAATGGGCTGGTACTGTACCTGCGCCGGCGGCGTGACGCCGTTACCCGGATAGAACGCGGTCGGCGGCGGGACGGCCCCCGTCTGCGGCGGGAAACCGGTCGGCTGCGGCTCACCTTCAGGCCCCGGCGCAGGCACTGGCGGCTGCGGGGCCGGCTCACCCGATGCGGTGACGGGTTTCGCCCCCAGCGCGCTGACCTGAGCGGAAAGCGCCGCATTATCCTGACTGAGTTTGTCAATCTGGTGCTGATAGCCTGCCTGCCCCTTGCTGAGCAGCTCAAGCTCGCGGCGCATTTCGGCATACTGCTTCTGCATCTCGGAGGCGGTAGCCTGCATCTCGGTCGTGGCATGCTGCTGCACCTTCTGGTCAAAGGTGCTGTCCACCACGCCGGTCATATCGGGTGCAGGCTCGCCGGCGGCTGCCGCATCGCTGCTGCCCTCGTAGCGTGCATCCGCCAGATACCAGCCGCCGCCGCCCACCACGCCCACGGTCGCCAGCACGATACCCAGCCAGATAAACTGCTTGCGCTTCACCACTGAATTAATGCTGGCCATCAGCCGCACCTCCGCTGCTGATAATGAAGACCTGCAGGGCGCCGCCCGCCATCAGCTGACGCGAGGCTTCACCAAACAGCACGCCGCGAATGCCGCTCTGCCAGAAGTCGCTTTCCGCGATGTTGCGGGCCATCCCGGTATTGTTGGTGACGCGAAAGCGCACCACCTTAAGGTGATTGCCCACCCAGACACGCTCCGGGACTGCAGACAGTCCGGCGGGGGCGGTGAGGGCTTCATGCGTGACGGGAATAGCCTGCCAGCCGGACGGCAGCTGCCCGCCCAGCAGATGCTGGCTCAGGGAAACCAGCGTGGCCTCGTAGGGGGAAGACTCTTCCCAGATGCGCGCCGCTTCGCCCGTGCCGGACAGCTCGCTGACCAGCCGGATGGTTCGCCCCGCGCCCGCACGCGGCACGGCCTGTACCGAGAAGTTGAGGCCGCGTTCGGTTTCCAGAATGAACGTGAAGGGCTTTTTGTTGAGAGTGCTGACAATCACACCGCCGCTTGCCGTCTGCTCCTGCCGCGTCAGCTCACCGTCGAGGCTGGTCAGGGCCGTCACGCGGTCACCTGCGACCGTAAAAAGGTTCGGGTCGGTGTTGCTGACCGCGATGCTGGCCTGTCCGCCGTTCGTCAGCGGAACAATCGTGGCAGAAAGCGCAGCGGGTGCGGCGACCGTCTGACCGGACGCGAGCATCAGCAACGCCAGCAGCGCACGGCGACTATTTTTGTTCATCGGTGATTTCTCCGAAGTGACTGAGCCAGCTGATGCCGTCCTCACGCTCGAACTTGAGAACGTACTGTTTCAGCTCGGGATACGGTTTCGAGTCGCCTATCCAGGTCTTCAGCTGGCCCCGCACGTCCACGCGGCTGCTTGCCGGGTAAACCTTCACGCTGGTTATATAAAAAGACGAGTTAACGTTGTTGTCCTTAATGCGCTTCGCATCTTCAGCAAGCCGGATTTTCAGCTCGTTCTGCGCCGCAGGTTTGACATAGGCCAGCAGCTGTTCATGAGAGGCATCAACGGTCTCCGGGGTGACATTCAGGCGAAGGGCGATAAGCGACAGGGCCATCTGCTGCAGGTAGGAGGCATCCGCCTGGTTCTGCGACACGGCAAACGGCGCGTTGAAAAGCATTGGCGTGACGATAGACTTCTGCTCATTCTGAAGGCGGTAGTTGTTGACGGCCTGAATAACATTGGTGGTGATGCTTCCCAGAATAACCACCCCCATAGCAATAAAGCCGATGGCAATAACCCGTTGTGTACTTAATCGTGCTCCGTGTTCCATCTGATTATTCCTGTCTATTTAATCCACTGGCGGTAGCATGAGTCGGGTACATCATGAAAAATCCCCCTCAGCAGTGAGGTCGGCATATACCAGTAGACCAGGTCCCGCAGCCATGAACTGCCCCGCCCTTTCTTGAGCTTTTTAATTCCGAGATAGGCTAGTACGGCAGCGATAATTCCGGGAATATAATGCTGGGTCCAGAATCCCCACCCCAGGCAGATAATGGCCGGAATAAGTTCATCCACAGGAAGGCCAAACCAGCGGCTCTGATTCGTCAGGGTTTCGGGAAAGCGATATTTTTTGAGAGATTCATCTGCCATATATGTTCCGTCTCCGGTACAGCTGGCAGTATGGAAATACCTGCCAGCCGGATTACAGGCAAAGCCCTCCCGTGAATGCTCGTGAAGGGCATTCAGAATTAAACCGGAATTTAATAGTCGGAAGTGGCTCTGAACGGCTGTCGCTGGATATCAGTATCCTGCGACAGACATACCTACCGTGACGAATACGGACAGGATCGCAAAGCCCGCCAGGAACTTGAGGTTCTTGGTCGTCATATACATCACGGCCCCTACCAGGACTTCGGCAAGAATAACCCACTTAACCACGCTGGAATCTTTACCAAATGTACCTTTAACGGTTGCATCGCCGCTGGACATCAGATCTTTACCCGCAGTCGAGGCCAGAACCGTTTCAGGGAAAAACGCAGCAAGGGCTGCGACAGGCAGGGCAAACTTCAGCGCTTTGAGTAACGCGACTTTGCTGAATTTTTTCTTTGCAGGGGTCGCGGGTACAGCGTTAATAACAGACACATCAGTCATATTTATTAATCCTTTAAATGTTAATGAACAGCCATGAAAAAGGCCAATAATTCGTTAATGCCATTTAGTCGAAATTATTAGGTATCACCTCCACCATTTCAGCATTGTAAAAATCGGGGAACTTGATCAGATGGTCATGAAGCCTTTCCCGTACTTCATAAGTCTTACACCATCCACTTCGGTTTTTTGCATTGATCAGTTTTAAGTTAGTTTCCTCATCAAACCTGACGGTCACAAAAAAACTCTTAGAAAAGTCTGGATTATCCATAACCCTGAACATAGGGAATCTATTGAGGTGATCTCTGACCCTAAAAAAAACCTCGAATCCGCGGCTTCTGCCACTTCTCGACGTAGCAGAACGCAATAAACTCTCTGTCACAGAATCGAGTTTGAGTCTGACGGTATTTCCCAATGCTGGAGAGCTGCTATATCTCCTCATCACAACCTCCTTATTAAAATCACGATAAAGACATAATAACTCAAAGCCACCGTCCGAACGATATACTAAAAGTAACGCATTTATTAACAAACCCATAACATAACAACCTACCATTTTAATAAATGGCTGCATTTAGCACTTATCAACTCAAACGCATATCTGTGCACACTTGGCAAAAATGAGTTAGCTTTTAGGTATAAGATCATATCGTCCTTGTTATCCACGCCCATGATCGAATAGGATTTAGAAATCCTATTCTTAGATGTGCCAGACGTGACGCATAATAATTTTGAAATAAATTCGTGGCTAAAGCCGCTAAAGAAAAGACAGAAACTCTGATATACACCAGGCTCAAGAACTAATGCAGGGTTCTTTAAATAACTCACATCTCCCGCAACATAGGAAATGCATTTGCTATTTAAACTACTAAAGACAACATCCTTTAAAAAACTCCATGCAATGAATATCTCAGAATTGATATAGATTACTTGAAACAATACACACCAGTAAAAAGACCCCTCTATAATAAAACTCTTAATCATGGCTACATCTGCATTTGCAAGAGCCTCTACTTCACTCTCAAGTAGCAAACATTTAATTTCAAGAGGGAGTTTTTCAAACCAGAAGGCAGAGTCATATTCACAGCCTTTTATAACATTCGAAAAATTGTGATTTGAATATACAAAGACACCAGAAGAATTTCTGATACAGATAGGAATTTCAGAATTATCAAAAATTTTGAATCCTGTTGCTTCTTGTTGTGATTGACTGGAATCAGAAGAACGCATAAGATCGCGCGCACTCATATAACCTCCTTGCTAGGCTGTGTGGGTAGCTGGTACTTAGGGGCTCAATCCCTGGGTACCAGCGATTCGACAAAACTCGCCGACAATCAAATTTTAGTTAGGACACTGATAAAATATACCTTTACGTTCAGTACTTGTCATTAAAAAAAACACAGTTAAATGTGATTTTTAAGACATCTATATAGTTAATCATTATCGGTTTCTTCACCTGACTCTGGAAAGAAGGTTTCCACGATCTCTTTAACATCATCTCGAATATTCTGAACCATTCCCCTGAACTCAAACTTATCGTTTCCTGCAATATGTGGACTCATGGACTCCATTGCGAGAAGCTTACTGGAAATAAACTGTGTTTTAAGTACGGCTTCAAGAATAGTTTTATTGAAAAGCATCTGGTTGAACGGCGACTCCTTGCGCTCCATTTGCGCCTCATAGACACGCAGACCTAGTTCGACGAGCATTGATATAACGCTTGAACTACTGACATCTTCTTTCCTGGCCCCCTCTGCACGACGCTGTTCGACGATAGCATTTATTTTATTTACCACGTCGTCGCTTACATATGCTTGTATCTTTGCCAAAGCTCATCTCCTTTTTTGTGCTGTGGAAGGATATTATTTTGACTGTCGAATAGCGCCTTCCCACCGTCAATACATCCGGCGGATTGCAGGCGATTCATCCAGTGGTTTTATGACGAATCGTAGGCGATTCACATGGCGGATTGCCGACGACTCACCATCACACAATGTTATGAAATATATATCGTGAATCGTACATGAATCATTAATGAATATCCAATGATTCATACAGTAGTCGCAAATGAATCTTATAAACTTCCACTCTGGAACTGAGTGGAATTTAAAAAAGATAAGTGCATGACTTGTAAAGTTAATCAGCAAAATTTCAATTTTGCGTGGGGTGTGGTGCTTTTGGTGGTGAGGAGTGCATATTAGTTGAGTCTGGGCATGGGATGGTTTAACGTATTTCCGGCATGGTGCCCGGAGGGAAGAAATGAAACGGATTGCTCTTACGTTTTTAATGTTGGCTTTTTCTGGAATGTTGAACGCTGCTGATTGTTTTGATCTGGCAGGAAGGGATTATCATATAGATCCGGATCTGCTTCGGGCAATCTCCTGGAATGAATCGAACTTCCGCACAGACGTTAAAGGCTACAATCCTGTTTCGGGCTTTGGCTCCGGACTTATGCAGGTGGACTCCCAGCACTTTAACGAACTGGCTCGTTATGGAATAAAGCCAGAGCACCTTATTTCCGATCCGTGTATGAATATCTACACCGGGGCTTACTATCTTGCAATTGCATTCAAAAAGTGGGGAGTCAGCTGGCAGGCCGTGGGGGCATATAATGCAGGTTTCCGGAAAACAGAAGAACAGGCGCAGAGAAGATATGTCTATGCCAGAAAAATTGAGGCAACATATCGGGCGATAAAGAATAATAAAAATGCAGCGCAGACTCTTGCAAAACAGTAAAAAGACCTCAACAGGAGGTCTTTTTATTCATCCAGTATTTATGTCGTCAATCAATAGCCCGATAAATTAAATCTGCTTCAGGGTGTTTTATGATACTGATGTAGTCTTTCAGTGCATCCTGACGAGCGACGAGGTGTTTACAGACTTTCGAATATTCAGGCCCCATATCTGCAACCTGCCAGGACAACCAGTTCATGATCATCAGGGTCGCAATAATTCCGGCAGCATCGGCACTGACCTCTGCTTCAAAGTAATTACCAGGAATAACCATGTTATAGCGCTGTTCACCTTCCGGTGCGATATATCCGGTTTGCGTCGTGGTGAATCTGACACAGTTCGGAGCCACGTTTCCTCCGGTGCCCTGCGGAATAATCCAGTAATTCCAGAAACCACCATCATAATCTGAATGCTGACGTAACCAGCTGGCAATCATATTATCAGCAGAAGGCGTAAAAAATAGCGCAGGAATAAAATCAAGACGTTCATCGCCATTTGTAACACAATAGCGCTGTCGTTCATCGACTTTAAATTGTTCGGCTGATTCACGAGTGGCGGTTTTGAAGTTTAATGTGTGCATTCTGGTTTTCTCCTCATTGGGTTATTACATCGTTCGACTTCATCACTGAGCGGCGAAGGGCAATGAGCAGCTGACAGAAAGGAAATAAAGGGGCGCGCAGCGTTTATATACCCCTTTATTTCCTTTCTGTCTGATGCTAAAAGCAGCCCTCCGCGAACTGATGAAATCGGGCGATAGTCACACAAGGAGAATGCACACATCCCATAACGGAAAATCGGCGTAAGACGAATTACCGTTACGGGCTTCAGAGTGGCGGTAATTTATTACCGCCACGGTGAAAGCGGCGCATCCATTCGGGATGCAGCAAGCGTGAATTTGAATTTGCGTCAGGATGGACGCCCGAAGGGCGGAGACGGTTTACCGGCTTCGTTCACGACAGCCGTGTCCCTTCAGGGACGACGCCCGGAAAAGAAAGGATAATATCCATATCAGCGGCAGAATAATAAAGACCATCGCCAGCAGGAGAATGAGGAATATTAACCACCTGACCAAAAGACAGGAACTTCAGACTACCACGCGCCGGAATAATGCAGGCAGCGCGTCAGCGCAGCCTGCTTATTCTGCGCCGCAGGCGCGCGGCCTTTGATGCCACGAAAGGCAGGGTATTCCCCTGCCCTTCAGGCTGGCTATGCGGCTTTATTCAGTCCGCGCAAAAATTCGCGCATGGCACTCACCCGGCGCTGGTCTTCCAGGCGTTTTTCAAAGTTGTTGATATAGTACACGGGCGTGTAGCGAACCCTGTTAAGCTGCATTGTGAGCGTGTTGCCCGTCACCACCTCGGCAGGAATACCCAGAAGGGAAAGCTGAATAAACGCCATATCGGCCGCAACAGGATCGATATCGATGCAGCTACCGAACATATGCTCAGACGGGTTATAGCCCGCCTCCAGCAGATATTCTGCATACGCCACAATCATTCCCGCCGCACCGCTTGCCGGATCGCTGACGGTCACGAATCCCTCACGGCGTATCGTTTCGTCGACGTCCGGCATCAGCAGCCTCGCCAGCAGTGACTGGACGTGATACGGCGTGAAATACTGCCCGTTCCGGTCATCGCCCAGCTCAAGCTCCATGAAGATCGCGCCGAGAAAGTCGTGAAATTTCGCCTCCAGCGCGCAGACCATCAGGCAGAAAAGCGTATGCAGGTTGCTGATATCGCTCTCGCTGTACTTCGCGCAGATTTTGCGGCTCTGCTCAATATTCTCTGGCGTTCTTATCCGCGCCATATCCAGCTCGCTGGCGGCCAGCGTGATAAAGTCGCTGAACACCTCCCAGCGGCGCAGGCTGCGGGCGGTATCCCTGAACACGCTGATAAACTGGCGGCGGGCCTGATCGATTGTCATCATCCGGTGCGGTATCGGCTGCGCATTCACGGTGGGCAATACGGGTTTAGCGGGTGTTAAGGGTGCGGCTTCTCTCGCCTGATCAAAGAAGCTGGCAAAACTGAGTTGAGACATATTTCCTCCTTAAATGCCGCCCCGTAAGGAGCGGCTCAGTTATCAGTTAAATGCCCGCTTCAGTTCAAGCGTGCGTAACACCTGCCCCCACTCACTCCCGCGCATGGCAGGAATACGAACGGCGCGCCCCTTCTTCCGGCAGTGCGCTATGTGACGGCCCAGCGCCCGCATTTCGGCGCTGATGTCGTCACGGTCGATATCACTGCGTTTAATACGCACCTGTTTTTTTACGGGTGCGTTTTCCGCCTCAAGCATCTGGACATACAGGGCGGTCGGTGTAACAATCGAAACTTCACTGAATTGCATTGGTTTGTTCCTTTTGGTGAAGGCCGGATTAATCGTTCCTAGGCGTCTAATCCGGCGGGTTAAGGCAGGCGAAAGCCTGCTTTTCTCATTTCTGGCGCTGCATTTTCCCCTTAACGCGTGCCAGAATCTCCGCGTGGTCAAGGTTGCTGTAGTCACGCATGCGGTAATAACGGATACCGATCCGCGCGTAGATTTCGGTCACATTGCCGCAGACCATTTCCGCCAGCATGAAGGTTTCACACTCGCCGTCTTCACTGCTGCGCCAGTTCATCGGGTACATCAGCCCCAGCGCATCATGGAAGGCGTGTACGTCGATTTCGACGGGCGCGGTCAGATATGACTTTTCGCGGCTCAGCCAGTACGCGCGTTCGGCCTCACTGGTCGCGTAAATACCTGCTTCGGCACTGGATTCGGTCAGATTTAAGTGCATGGTTTATCTCCTTCTGGTTAATGGCGTTGATATTTCGCCGTGGTGGTTATTCGTCGAACGTGATGCCGGAAAAATGCGCCATCAGGTGCAGCATGTCGGCAATCTCGTCGACTTTCTGCTGAATGGCTGGCGTGGCTTTCTGGATGCGCGTGACAGCGGTTCTGAGTTCGCCCATATAGCGGTTTGCAGACTCGCCCAGCGCGGTTTTGTCCGTATTGCTCTGGTACTTCATCAGGGCTTTACTGACGTGGTTTTGCAGGGTATTAAGCTCGCTGAGCGCGCTTTTCTCCCATGCGTCGAAGCTGAACGTACTGTTAGTGTTGCTGTTGCTCATCATGTTTCTCCGTTGTGACTGGCGGCATCCCCTGCTGCCAGCCGATTAAGTAATCAGTAATCCGCCGCCAGCTCGCTCATCAGGTCAGCACATTCACCATCGGCACGTTCTTCTTCCGCAGTCGTCAGCATGTAACCCCGTTTCGCTGCCGCCCCCATAAACACAGGACGGTCTTTCAGTGGCAGTTCTGCCAGGTAGTGCATAGCCATACCCAGCAGACGGGACTCATAAATCTCGTAGTGCAGGCCACACCCCCGGTTAGCCTGTATTTCCATACGGGCCAGCACCACGTCCGCGCGAATAAGATCGAACGGGTTACGGGAATGGATATTGCGCACAAAGCCATCAGTACGCAGGGACGAGGTTTTCACCCATCTTTCGGAAGATTCTTTGGTGGCGGTTTTGACGTTGACGTTCTGTGTGTTCATCCTGCTTTTCCTCCTGTCTGGTGGTTAATCCATCTCTCGGTGAGTTCCCTGGCGGCAAAGGGCAAAGGAGCAACGGCGGGGCGTCAGGAGAAGGGCGGAGACAAAAGTTTTTGCGGTCCTTCGCAAAAAGTTTTGGCGGAGTGCATTTCACCCTTCGGATGACGACGCGACGGTGCTACGACCAGCCCTCCGCCCGGGGACAGACGGGAGATGGCTCACCAGAGGTATGAGAAGAGGATGAACACACCCGACACGGCGGAACGACGTGGCGTCACCTGAGTGCCGGCGGCTTTATCGCCGGCATGGTGAAAGCGGCGTGACCGGAACGGTCACTGCGAGCCGGTGTTGACGTTGCGACAGTGGGATGGAAGCCCGTCAGGGCGGAGACGGTTTACCGGCTCCGTTTACGACAGCCCCGGTTCCCGTCAGGGAAGTCGCCCGCAGTCATGGCCAGTGACCCCGTCCGACAACAGGCAAATTTGAAAAGATGATACAAGCAACTGCCACCATAATTCGCAGCGTCCGTTCTTCAGAGGAGATTCACTGCACGGTATTACAAAGCGTAAGGCGCATAAAAAAGAGCAGCTATACCGCAGGCATAACCGCTCTTGTTACTTTCCAGCCCTCACGCTGGCGTATTCTTTGTTACCTTCGCCTCCAGAACACCCAGCCACTGACCAGAATCAAAGCACCGCTCAGCACTGCCAGATTCGGCAAGATAGTGTCGAATACACTGCTGAAAACTTCATTGGGGTTATGTTCCCCCCAGAATTCCAGCCTGTATCCGATGCCCCAGACAGAAAACGCCAGTCCAGAAGCCACTATTCCCCACTTAAAGAGAAACAAGAGCACGTTGTCCAGCATACCGGGCGGATCGCGCCAGGTGATAACCAGCGCAATCAGGGAACAGATTGCCACCCCGGCATAGTACGCCGTACTTCCGAACATCTCCGGCGCCGCGTAATGTATGACCAGCGTAAACAGGCCATTTAACAGCGCGACCAGTATCCAGTATCTCATCTCTAAATTATCCCTTTTAAGCACCCTGCCGACCGTATTCTGGCAGGATATGATATCAGACTCAGTGAGGCGACTTTCCCCGAAAATATTCAGGCCGTGCCGTCAGTTCCCGCTCAATCAGCTCATCAGCAAACAGGGGCGCGATCCTGTTAACACGAAGCGCCAGATTCCGTCGGCGGGTGGCCGCCTTACGCTCGTCGGTCCAGCGCCTGATCTGTCTGTCACACAGAAAATCCACGCAGACGGCATATCCGGCTCCTGCCACCCACAGTGACATCACGGACTCAGGGGCGGGTTTCCCCGCCTCCACCACTTCTGACGCCAGTTCAGGTTCACCGGGACGCTTCCAGCGCAGCGAGTAACGCCACTTCATACCCGGCTCCGCATTGTCAGCTTGTTGGGTACCATCCAGCGCTCCAGCTGCCGGACAGATCCCGGACTTTCCCTTGCCAGCGCATCCGTTTCGGCCATCACCGTCCAGAAAGGCTGACTCTCCATCGTCCAGCGCTCCATTGGCGCCAGTGACGGGAAACGCTCGCTCCAGCGCCAGAACATCTCTTCCAGGTCGTACTGGCGCAGTTCAGTTCCCGACCAGCGTGCGCTCCAGCTGCTGACCGTTTCCGGCGTATGGAATGCCAGCTCAATCTCCGCCTGCCCCGCCAGCGCCTGGTACGCCTGCTCACGCTGGCACCGTTCTTTGTGACGCTGTCGGGTGTATTTTTCATCCCGCAGGGCGTCCTGACAGCGAACCCGCTCGGTCTGCTGAAAGGCCACCTCCGGAAAGAGGCGCTGTCCGGCACCGACGGGAAGCGGCAGCCAGCAACGCGTCCCGCGACTTTCAATCAGGGCATCGATGGCACTGAGCCAGCTGTCCCTGCAGCCCCGCAGCTCCCGCGCCGTCAGCACCGGCGCAAAATGATGGATTTCCCTGACAGTGATGCGCGTGCTGCCCGTGAGCCGCCGGAAAAAGGCGCTGGCATACGGGTACATCGTGGACACCGCGCCGCGCGACCGCCTGCGCTCAACCTCGGCGATGGCCTCCATCGCGGCGCGTCGCTCAGGGCTGAAGGGAACCAGTGACAGGTTTGCAGGTATCATGCCGCGCCCTCCGCTGCCAGAATACTGATGATGCTGGCCTGACTGTATCCGTCCGTATCGAGACGCGCCGTCAGGCTGACGGTGTGGCTGACAAGCTCCGGCTGGTAGCCGCTCAGGGTACGAATGACGGAGAACGGGCGACCGCTGGCGGGAACGAACACCACCATCCACGCCGGACTGATGGCACCCGGACTGCACACGGCAATATGGTAGTTGCCGTGCGGGGGCGTAAAGCGCACCTGCACGGGGAAGAAGCCGCCGAACTCGCTGCGGTACTCGCCGTTCATGTCCCAGTTATCAGGGCAGGACAGGTCACGCATGACGGCGTGGGTCAGTTCGCGGCGAAAGTCTTCGCCGCTGTCCCGCCAGTCCTCAAACTCATCAAGGGACATCGTTTTCAGCACATCGGGGGTCAGAATAATGCGCATGGGTATCTCCTTATTGCCGCCCCGCAGGGCGGCTCTCCGTTATCAGGCGGCATGTGCCGTGTTGGTGGTGTCGTTGTCAGTGCTGTCGGTATCGGAAACCGCGTCGTCAGCACCGGATTCAGCCGCTGGCTCTGGTCCTTTCAGCCATGCCGGAACCCAGCGGGTGTGCTGCATAAAGTGCTCCGCATGCGCTGCTGCATCGCCCTTCTTCATCTTCTCCGCGTCACCCGCCGCGCCCGTCAGCCCCGCCTCTTTCAGGGAGGCGACAATCTGCGGATGTTTCAGGCTGCCGAAGTAGTTGTCCTTCGTCGGCTGCCACCAGTCGCGCAGGTGGAAGCCGATTGCCGCCTCGACAGTATCGAGGGTACTGCGGGAGGTGTGCCCCATATCGCGGGTCTGTACCCCGTCAACGGAACAGGCCGTGCAGAAGGCCATCAGCGACATCAACACCCCGCCGTCAAGGGAAAAGAAGGTGGTGAAGTCCTTCTCCCACCCTTCCGGCAGCAGGGCTTTCAGCCTTGCCTGTTCGGTCATCAGGATGTTAAACGCTGCGCCATCCTTACCGGACGGGGCGTTCTCCGTCAGGCTGCCGTGGGACACGGTCAGGCTGATACGGAACGGATGCGTCGTGGTCAGACAGCCTGAGAAGACGCAGGTACACATGCGCCAGACCATCAGCGCCACCGCTTTTTCAGGCTGCTGCATCAGCGCCGCCTGGACTGCCAGCGTACGCTCGGAGGTCATTTTCGTGAGCAGCGGAACGCTGATCCCCTCTGCGGCGTCGGGCTGGCGTGAGGTGAACGGCACCGTTACGCTGCTGGTTTCGGTTTCTTCCGGCATATCCGCTTTCAGGCGTACTCCGCGCTGCACATACACCTGCCCTTCGTACAGGCTGACCATCACCCCCGCGCCTGACTTCATGTCGTCAGTCCACGCGCAGGCTTCTGCCGCCGCCTGAATGGCGAGGATGTCCGCTTCGATCGCATCTGACTCGTCGCAAACGCTGTCATATGTGTCGTACTGCTCCCGCAGCGCATCAAGACGCTGCTGTTGTTCAGGGGTGTACACCGGATCGGGTTCAACAGGCTGAACGAACTCTTTACCGTCTTCGCCGTGGTACCAGATGCGGGCTGCGCGTCCGCGACTCCATGCCCAGCCCTCACGCTGCTGAATGTCCAGAGCGATACGCTCCAGCTTCTCCTGCACCAGACGCTCAACCAGCACGCTGTCTGCCGTGCCGTCGCCCTCGTCCTGGCTGAACAGGTCTTCACGAACGTAACCCCCTGCCGCCTCATACGCTTCGCGCCCGATAAACCGGAATTTGGTGTTGTCGGTGCGCATCTCGGTTTCGGTAATGGCGCGTTTAATCAGGTGTGCGGGCGCGTTCGACCAGCTGGCCTTCACGCTTTCAAATACCTCAACCTGACGGGCAGGATCGTCCTCGAGACAGAGCGCCTGACACTGCTCAACGGTCAGTTCGTCCTGTGCGAGCTTATCCATCAGGGAGGGGGCGAGGTTTGCCAGCTTCAGCATGCGCTGCACGTGGCGGGAGCCGAAGCCGAGGGCGTCGCCAATCTGTGCGGGAGTTTTGCCCTGCTCTGCCAGCGTACGGAAACCTGCGATTTGCTCGGCGGGATGCATGGCGGCGCGCTGCTCGTTCTCGGCAACCGAGGCGAGAGCCGCAATGTCGTCTGAGACGCGCTTCACGGCTACGGTGTAACCGGACGGGAGACGGTTTTCTTCTTCCAGAAGCTGCATGGCGGTGAGTCGGCGGCCACCTGCGGCCACGCCGGATTGTTCGTCCGCGAGAGTGTGAACAATCAGGTTCTGCAGCAGTCCGAGCGCCTCGATGGAGTCAGCCAGACCGCGAACGCTGTCCACGGAATACGGGATAGTGCGCACGTTCAGCGGGGATTTAACGAGAGCAGACAGCGGAACATACTCGATGACGGCGGCCTCAAGGGCGGCTTTCAGGGCATCTTCCTGCGCCTGAGTGATTTTTTTAGTGCTGGTTTTTTTGGGTGCTTTTGCTTTAACATCGGTTACTGACATAGTTGATACCTCACTGATTGATGATTGTCCGGCCCTGCGGAGTTACCGCTCCCGCAGGGCACCTTCTTATTTACTGCTGTTTACGAATACCGTAACGTTCGATGTAACGGTTGAGCCATTTCCCGGCATCCGCTTCAAAATTCCACGCGCGCCAGACCATTACGCCGTTCTGACGAACGACCAGACGAAAATGTGTACCCTGATCGTCCTCAATTGCCACGTTGGTGTACTGCGCCGCAACGACCTCAGCCTGTTCGCGGGTAAAGGTGTCGTCGGGTAAAACCGCCAGCGCCTCGCTCATGTTGCTCCTCCTTCTGAACCTGTTTTGCTTTTAAAAAACCATCACCCGTTGAGTTGCCGGGGCCGCGGTTTTGACGTTTTGCGGGGACTGCTGAACGCCCCCGCTGGTTGTTACCTTCACCCGTTTGAGAGCCGTTCGCCGCAGGGGCGTAAACCAGCGCGGGCGATGGCGGATGTCCGGGGCGCGGTTTACCGCGTGCCATTTACCCTGGACAGCTGACAGCGGCTGTGCTTGTCTCAGCCCCGGCGAAAGGACTCAAAAGGGTGAAAATACCAGGCAAGGAATGAGCAGGAACCCGCCGCAACGACGGAACGCGCGGGCGCGAAACGGCGTTGCCCCGAAGAGGCCCGGCAGCATTACCGCCGGGCTGGTGAGAGCGGCGCATCCGTAGACGGATGCCGCAAGCGTGATGTTAAACCTGCGACAGTGCGATGGAAGCCCGACAGGGCGGAGACGGTTTACCGGCTCCGTTTACGACAGCGCCGGTTCCCGTCAGGGAAGTCGCCCACAGGCAGACACAACAGGAAGAAAAACCGACAGGACAGCGATATCAGCCAGTACGCCATCGGTATGGCCACTATTGACAACGACAACGCAGAGATTATCAACAGAACAGGAATATCGCCGACCGGCTACAACACATCGATACTCATACTCTGATACCACCGGGACATCAGGCACTGGCGGAGATACGCGGCGCCGCAGGCGCGGCGTACTTCGCCGGCAGGCAGAGCCTGCCAGGGTTTTGCGCGCGGGCTGACAGGCGGCTAAACCGCCTGCCGGGGAAAATCAGTTACTGAAGACATAACCGTCATGGAACACATAGCCGCTGCTGAACAAATCCCGGGCATACGCCTCAAAATCGAAGTAGCTGCGCAGCGGCTCCGGCACCTCATTCAGCAGGCCGTTATCGTCAACCATCTCCTGCGCATAGTCTTCCTCACTTTCCGCCTCGCCGCGGTATGCATCATCAAACGCGTCATAGTCACACTCGCCGGTATACTCCGCCCAGGCGATAAACGCGGCCTCCCTGCCCTCGTCTTTGGCGCGTTTGTACGCGGCGATAAAATCCCAGTCGATGGAGCATTCAGAGACGAACTGCGACGGGATACCTTCCTGGTCCTGGAACATAAACTCTGCATCCCATTCATCGGCATGCAGCGCCTGACAGGCCTCGTAAAAATCCTCCCTGCCGTCAAATTCCGTCAGATCAAACCATTTGCCGAAAATGCTGCCGCAGTTGTATTTGTGATACGTACCCACATAAACAGCCGGTGTGGTGGTCGTAGTGCGCATAAAAAATCCTCCGTGGTCGATGTCGTCTGAGTTCCGGCTTACGCCGTGCCGACACGACAGCCCGACAGGGAGCGAAAAATGCAGGGGCGATGCATGAAGCCGCAGCGCCGGTAAACAGCGGAGAGGGTCTGGACGGTTAGCGAGCGAATATTGAGCGAGATAACGACGGGAAGAACCGCGACAGGCATTTAAACATACGGCGACCGGGTGAATGCATCGACGTCAGTGAACCCTTGCATTTGCAGCGTTCGGGCTAGAGTAGAGGCACGGCGTTTGCCGCAGGCCGCACGGGACGTTACTCACCGCGAAGCCGGAACAGCGTGGAGGATGAGCCAGAAAAGCGGAGCGGCCGCGCGACATCCGAAGAAGAAAAAGCCGGAGGCTATCCCTCCGGCATCGCCTCACGCTGCCAGCAGCGCTTTCAGCACCTCCACGTCAGCCATTCCCTGACGGATGCGCGCGGGTGTCGGCCCGCCCGCATCCCATGCCAGCCCCTCCTGGTGAACCAGCTCGCGTTCTGCGTCATGCACCAGGCGCGAAAGCACCTGCGCCGGGACCATCACCTGCCGGTTAACCGCTTCACGATGGCGGGTCAGCAGATCGCACACCGACGCATCCGTGACGCCTTCCCGGCGATACACCTTCATGTCGCTGTTGCCGACCGTTTCCAGCAGGGCCGTAATCTCGTCGTCTGTTGGTCGCAGTTCCCGGCACGCGGAGTGAATCCCCTCCTCCGTCCAGACCAGCAGAGCCAGGGGTTCATCGTGGGTAAACATCCGCGCCAGTTCCTCACAAAGCGCTTCCCGGGTTCCATACATGGGTAATCTCCTCAAAATCGGGTAAGAAGGCCGGGCGGAACACCGCCCGGTCGCAGTCAGTCGTGAAAACAGTCGCTGAACGCCAGCACGCGCAGGTAAACGGTCAGATACTCCGCGTTGAGATTGCGCAGGAAATCAGCGGCCAGCGCATCAACCAGCGCGGGGCATCCGTCGTGATACTTTACTTCCAGCGCCCGGATATGCAGGCGCAGGTCGCTCATGGTGCTGGATAGCGCGGCCAGGTCGTCACGCAGTTGTTCATGTCCCTGATAATTCATTACGCGGCCTCCGGCAGGTCGTCGTTAGCGGCCGGGTACTGCATGGCGCGCCGGACGGCGGCCAGACGCTGCTGCCCGGCCCGGTGGTACTGCTCCAGCAGTTCGATACCGATGTAGCGACGGCCAGACCGGAGGGCAGCCACGCAGGTGGAGCCACTGCCGGCAAACGGATCGAGCACAATAGCGCCGGGATGTGTGAAGGACTCAATCAGCGGTTGCAGGCTGGTTACGGGTTTTTCGGTCGGGTGATGCCGGTTGCCGCTGCATTTCCAGCCCAGTACGTCCGGAAGCGGGTTTTGCGGCAGACGTGGGCGGCCTTTTGCCAGGATATAGGCACATTCATGGCGGTAGCCGACATAAGCCGATCTGGACGAGTACGTTTTGGTAAACACCAGGTGGCCGACAACGCTGAATCCCGCATTTTTCCAGGCAGCCATAAAACGATCGACACGGTTCCAGCCGTAGAAACTCACCATCAGCGCGTCTTTTTCCAGCACGCGGTACATTTCATTACAGGCAGGTTGCAGCCATTCATCCGTTTTATCACCGGCAATGGTGCGGCCCTGACGGTCACGAAAACCAACGAGGTATGGCGGGTCAGTCAGTATGAAATCGACAGCCTTCTCAGGAATGCCAGTCATTACCTGCACACAGTCACCCAAAATCAGACGGGACATAATCATTCTCCTTATTCAAATGCGGCGCCAGTTACGCCGTGCCGATACGACAGCCGGGCGAAAAGCGGAGCAGACAAGGGCACCACCGCAAGCCGCAGCGCAGATAAAAGCAGACGCTGACTGGACGGTTTGACGGCGGAAATTGAGCCGGAGAACGACGGGAAGACAGCGGAAAATGCATTTTGAAATCACTGCGACCGGGTGAGGATGGTGGCGAAGCCTCCCTTTTCTGCACAGCGGCCCGGCTACAGTAGCGGCACGGCGTTCACAGCAGAGCGGTATGAATGAGGAGCGCAGCGACATCGTATTCTCATCGTTGCTGTCCACAATTTCGGTGGGCAATCCTGTGTATAAAGTGAGGGTATTCTGCGCAGGTCGCTACCAGCACGGATGACAGCACGCCTGACAAAACGGTTATCTTTTAACCACACTACGCAGACTTCACTTTTCCTGGTGTGGTATGTTGATGCTGACTGTAAAAAACCGGGGCGGAGAAAGATGGACAGAGAAATGCTGGCAGAGTGGCTGCGGGATATTGCCCAACATATAGAAGAGGAAAGTCCACTGATTCGTGATGTCAGTGTGGATGATGCCCTTTCCGATGAGGGGCTGGCCAGAAAGATCATCACCATCACGTTCAATGCGCCTGGTCGCGCCCCACAGCCTGAAGAAGACGTCAGCAGCATCCCCCGGCATTAAATAACCTTAAGGTGTTAGCCCCGGGAATTTGCCGGGGTTTGAACATATCTACGACAGAGATCAGTCACGATGTAGTCAGAAAGAACAAAACTATCAGGCAGGAAAGCGCATCATTATTTATCAAAAAAAATTAATAATATTTTGATAAATTGATAAATTATCAACTATTGCTATTCCGCCGTTCCAGATATTGCTCTAGAGCCTCTCGTATGACAGCACTGGTGTTTTTCGGACCAGAGCCGCTGAGTTTGTTTTCTGCTGACACTCGGGTAATTGCCTGATCAAGCGAGAGAGGAAGAGCAAGACTCCGCTGTACTGTTTTTTCAGTTTTAACGATGACCGCAGGCTCCCCATATTGCTTATCAGCCAGTTTGTCAGCGAGAGCTGCAACCTGAGCATCGGATGGTTTTTTAGCAGACCGTGGTTTTAAAGCCATTTGGAATACACCTCTTCGATAAGTTGCTCCACCTCCTCTATTGCAGTTCTGTTAGTTGCCTCCAAAACAGATTTCCCAAGAGGAACAACATCTCGATAGATTTTTCGTTCACAGTTAATGGCATTAAGAGGAGGTAAGGTTGGGAAATCCTTCAGGTATTCAAGAAATTCTGCGCGTTCTTTACCACGCAATACAGGATTAGTAGTCGCCCGTGTCTGGTACATATAGAGGTTTAAATCAGGATTTAGATCCTGCCAAGCCTCCAGTTGGCTTTCAAGCTCTTCCAAAGTGTCCAGATCGAACTGTGAGCATAAATGTGGAGCAATTATTATATCAGCCACAGCTCCCGCATTAGCCAGTTCACGACTATTGCGGCCAGCCACATCGACAATTACGTGATCAAACTTTGCATCGAGCTGACGCAAAGTTTGGCTGATGTTTCCATATTTCTGAATAAGGGTTATGCGAGGTAACAGGTCTGATTCCTCACGAGAAGCATGCCACTTTGCCGCTGATGACTGAAGATCAGCATCCAAAAGGCAAACATCCTTCCCGCGTAATGCCAAGGCAATCGCAATGTTAGTCGCGGTCGTGCTCTTTGACGCACCGCCTTTGTTTGAACCTATAACTGTAATCATAGGGACCTCAAGTGCTAATGGAAGTTATGAGGTCACTCTATCATAAAAAAATAAATTGATAATATATCATTTTATCATTTTATCATTTTATCATTTTATCATTTTATCATTTTATCATTTTATCATTTTATCATTTTATCAAAAATAATAATCCATAAACACATACCCACTCAGGTCCTGACTCATAGAGTGAGATGGCTGCATTTATGTATACCTCAGCGGGATGTACAAAACCGACCGGTTTCGTACACTACTTACAACATCTGTCCAAAACTTAGTGAAATTAGTTTTGGACATGCTCTATAATTCGTACATCCATTTCGTACATAAAATTATGCCATGTCACGAGTTTTTGCTTACTGTCGGGTTTCCACGCTTGAACAGACAACGGAAAATCAGCGCAGAGAAATTGAAGCAGCCGGTTTTACCGTTAAACCACAGCGCCTGATTGAGGAACAAATTAGTGGTTCGGTAGCGGCCAGCGAACGGCCCGGTTTTGCCAGGTTACTTGACCGCATGGAAAATGGCGATGTGCTGATAGTGACCAAACTTGATCGCCTGGGTCGTGACGCAATGGACGTGCGAAAGACCGTAGAGCAGCTGGCAGCGTCTGGTATTCGTGTACACTGCCTCGCGCTGGGTGGTGTGGACCTTACCAGCGCGGCCGGCAAGATGACCATGCAGGTCATTTCGGCGGTGGCAGAGTTTGAGAAAGACCTGCTGATTGAGCGCACACATTCTGGCCTTGCAAGGGCCAGAGCAGCAGGCAAACGGTTTGGTCGGCCGCCGGCGCTGAACCAGGAACAACGGCAGGCAGCGCTTGAACACCTGAAAGCAGGTGCCAGTATCAGCGCCATTGCCCGAGAGTTTGGTACCTCACGACAAACCATCATGCGCCTGCGTGACGATGCAGTCAGCCCGGAGTTACCAGAATAAAGGAGAGGGGACCGAACCACCCCGGCACATTCTCCTGAAGGAATGGCAATTCCGTTCACCCCCAATGTTAGCTTTTTCCGGGCTGTGATAACATCTCAGGGTCATTTTTCAGAGCCAGGGCTGATGAAGAAGAAAAGCAGCACACACACACCCCACGATGCCACGTTCAGGCAGTTCCTGACGCAACCGGATATTGCACGGGATTTCATGGAAATCCACCTGCCCGCAGAGCTGCGAGCAGTCTGCGATCTCAGCACGCTAAAACTGGAATCAGGCTCGTTCGTTGAGGATGATCTTCGCCAGTATTTCAGCGACGTCCTCTACAGCCTGAAAACTACAGCCGGCGACGGATATATTCATGTGCTGGTCGAACACCAGTCAACGCCGGACAAACATATGGCTTTCCGCCTCATACGATATGCGGTAGCAGCCATGCAGCGCCACCTGGAGGCAGGGCATAAAAAACTGCCACTGGTGATACCGGTGCTGTTCTATACGGGTAAGCGCAGCCCGTATCCGTACTCCACCCGGTGGCTGGATGAGTTTGACGATCCGGCGCTGGCAGGAAAACTCTACAGCAGCGCTTTCCAGCTGGTAGACGTAACGGTCATTCCGGATGATGAAATCGCTGGCCATCGAAGCATGGCCGCCCTGACTTTACTGCAGAAACATATTCATCAGCGGGACCTCGCTGAACTGGTTGACCGGCTGGCGCCCATTTTGCTGGCCGGATATCTGTCTTCATCGCAGGTCATATCGCTGGTACACTATATAGTGCAGGCAGGCGAAACATCCGACGCCGAGGCCTTTGTACGCGAACTGGCACAGCGTGTGCCGCAACACGGAGACGCACTTATGACCATCGCACAACAGCTCGAACAGAAGGGCATCGAGAAAGGGATTCAGCTCGGTGAGCAACGTGGTATTGAAAAAGGCCGCAATGAAGGCAAGCTGGAAGTTGCCCGTACCATGCTGGAAAACGGCATCGATCGCAATACCGTCATGAAAATGACAGGTCTGTCTGAAGACGACCTGGCGCAGATCCGCCACTAATCCTTTCCTGAGACTCCCTGTCTGGCCATCAGTAAATACTGGTGGGGCAGGGAAGCATCACTCTCAGGTTCGGCCTGCCAGCCACAGCGGTTAAACAGCTTCACCACGCCTTCCACACTCCCCGTCAGTTGAGCTATCAATGGGTTAACCTGATGGCCATTATCGTCAAAAGCGGCATCAAGGTTAGAGCGCGAAAGATAAACTCCGTTTACTCCACCGTTCAGTGCTACGGCATATCGGCCGGACCATTCTCTGTCATTCAGCAGACGGTAATTCCAGTGCATATCCTTCGCTGTCTCCAGGGCATACGTCAGCCGGAACAGGTCGTTCTGCTCAGACAGTTCGCCGGTGCAGGATCGCCAGAGGTAGTTCAGTTTGCTGGCCAGCTTCGCGCTGACGCCCAGCTGGCGCCCCTGTTTAAGTAGCCACTCGAGGTCAGGTGTGACATCGCGAGAAAAACGTCGTTGCTTCAGCGCAGTCGCCAGCCATCGGGTGAGAAAGAGATTTTCCTGTGCCGGCGAGAGAACGCCACCATCCTGCCTAGCCAACGCAAGCGCCACCAGGGCACACCATGCCAGATGTCCCGATTGTTCTGTCAGCGTCACTGAACGTCGTCCCCCTTTAGTTTCTCAAGCCATGATTAGATTTTGCCTTCAAAATATTCAGGGATATTTTAACCAAAACCAATTTCAGTAAACATTCAAAATACCGATGTTTACATTTTGTAACACACTTAATGGTGAAAGGATATCTTAACGATGTCATTTTGACATCAAGTTAAATACATACTTATGGAGGACTCATGAAAAAATTACTCATCCGACTTATTCCTGAAAATATATACCAGTCACTGGAAAAAGCAGCTAACTATGCAGAACGCTCCCTGGAAGGCCACGCCAGATATATCCTTACGCAATCAGTGGAAAGTCAGAAAAACATCTCAGGAGGAGAGCGTTATCAGCAGGAAATCACTGAGCGATTAAACAAGGTTTTGCCAATTGTGAACAAAGTTCGCAGGGAACCTCCTCTGACTCCGGCAAAATTGGCGGAACTATTGGGACACCAGGATGCATTGGCCGCTGAAAACTGGTTTACAGGTAATGAAGTTCCCGGATTTAGAGATCTCAATAACCTGAGCGGACTGCTAGGTTGTTGTGCAGAGTGGCTTAAATTTGGAGAAAGAGTCCCCTTTCCGATGAGTTCCCAGAGTCGAATCAACTGGAAAGGGGGGAGCAGTGAAGATGTTGATGCCTTGCTCGCTCCAGATGCTAAAGGTAATCCCGTCACGTTTATCCGCATAATTCGTTTAACAAACAGTGCTGGTAATGTACTGATTTTACGTGAATTTAAAGATACTTTAAGCACTGATTTTTTTTACACCAACCTTCATTTGAGTGAAGAGATTGGTAACGGCGGGTTTCATGATCTTGCTGATTTTCTAGTTATCCTTCAGGAACTATATTCCCGCTATATAAAAGGGGATTTCTTCGTGAAAAGTTATGATCTTAGTGAAAACGATTTATCCCATTACTACCGCGAAGGGCATTGTCATCCACACTATCTAATTGAGCATGGTTGTCAAGAATCGGTATGGTGGGAGGATATCTGGCACGCTGAAATGTTAGAGAGAAGAGGCCAGAATGGATATTACTTCTGGAAAGGAGATAAAGCCTTGATTGAGCGTCTTCATGATTATCTCGTGGAGAAAAAACGCCTCAAATCAGCCGACGAGTTGGAAATGGATCGACTGGGACTCCCCGGATAATTCCATTTATGCTACTACAGACGTTATTTCAGGATTAAAGCCCCTTGTCTAATATCCCGGAGCATCCTAAATGTGCTTCGGGATCATATATAAATCAGCGCATGGCCCAGGCGTAATGTTTTTCCGCATAATCGTACAGCCGGTAAGAGTTCTGCTCGTCGCCACCGATAAAAATACCGTTATCCATTATCCCCTCTGCCAGCCGCTGCGTGTACCGGTGCGCCGCCTCATCCAGCTCTGCCCGGCTTCCCCACGCCCCCTGTTGCTTACGCCAGTTCAGCCTCACTGCTTTCAGCAGGCGGCACATCTGCTGGCAGATGAAGTAGCAGGCAACGACGTTGCGCGCATCCCCCACAAAGACCACGTCGCTGTCCGGCCGCATCATTTCGTTCCACAGGTAGATATCGTAGCAGCCCAGCATCATGGCCACTCGCTTTGCGACAAAACCGCCGTACCAGTAATACGCGGTGCGGGGAATGTTCAGCCGGCGGCTCTCGGCAACATTACCGGTGTGGAATGACAGCAGGCCAGATTCCGTCAGTTCCCGGACCAGCACCTCCAGCACCCTGTGCCAGGCACCGGTTTCACTGTGCTCAGACAGTGCCGAAAAGTACCGGCTGACAATGCCGGCAATCTGCGACTACTGGCACGTCTACATGTCAAAAAAGACGGCCGGCGGCAAAAACACCGTGAAATACCTGGGCCGTTATCTGGAAAAGCCGCCGATAGCGGGCTCCCGGCTGGCACACTATGCCGGCGGTGCCACGCTGAGCTTCCGCTACCACGACCACAATACGGGTGAGCAGGCCACAGAGACGCTGACGCAACGGGAAATCGTGGCGCGGCTGAAACAGCACATCCCGGAGAAGTTCTTCCGGATGGTGCGGTATTTTGGTTTTCTGGCTAACCGGGTGTGTGGGGAAAAACTCCCGCAGGTGTTCGAGGCGCTGGGGATGGATAAACCGGAGCCGGTACCGAAGGTCTGCTATGCGCAGATGAGTAAGCAGTTCCTGCGACGTGACCCGTTTGAATGCGTGCTGTGTGGAGGGAAGATGGCGTACTGAACCGCCCCGGGAATCCTGGAGACTAAACTCCTTGAGAGAGGTAAACAGGATGACTAAAAATACTCGCTTTTCCCCTGAGATTCGTCAGCGGGCCGTTCGTATGGTTATTGAAAGCCAGAATGACTATGACTCGCAGTGGGCGGCCATCAGTTCCATCGCCCCTAAAATCGGCTGTACGCCCGAGACCCTGCGTATCTGGCTGCGTCAGTATGAACGTGATGCCGGTGGCGGTGATGGTGGCCTCACCACCACTGAGCGTCAGCGTCTGAAAGAGCTGGAGCGGGAGAACCGCGAGCTACGGCGCAGCAATGATATCCTGCGACAGGCCTCAGCTTATTTTGCGAAGGCGGAGTTCGACCGCCCCTGGAAAAAATAGCCCTCCTGGTGGATACCCTGAGCGATGAATACGGGGTCGGACCGGTATGCCATGAGCTGGATATCGCCCCGTCTTCATACTACCGCCACCGTGAATATCAGCTGCATCCTGACAGACGCAGCCATCGCGACCAGCGTGATGAACAACTGAAGCAGGAGATACAGCGCGTGTACGACGAAAACCACAGCGTCTATGGTGTTCGCAAGGTCTGGCGCCAGCTGCTGCGGGAGGGCTTCAGCGTGGCCCGATGCACCATCGCGCGACTGATGAAAAACATGGGGCTTGCCGGGGTGCGCCGGGGCAAAAAGGTCCGGACCACCGTCAGCCGGAAAGAAGCTGCGGCAGGCGCTGTGGGCCCGCCGGCCATCAGGCACCATCCATCACAGCGACAAAGGTTCACAGTACGTGTCGCTGGCATACACACAGCGGTTGCAGGAGGCGGAGCTTCTGGCTTCAACGGGAAGTACGGGTGGCTCTTATGATAACGCGATGGCCGAAAGCATCAACGGCCTGTACAAAGCGGAGGTGATACACAGACAAAGCTGGAAAAGCCGTGCAGAGGTTGAGCTGGCGACGCTGGCGTGGGTGGACTGGTACAACAATCGCCGGTTGCTGGAAAGGCTGGGGCATATCCCACCGGCAGAAGCCGAACAGGCATATTATGCTTCCATCGGGAATAAGGATCTGGCAGCCTGAGTTCCCAACCAAAATACTCTCCCGGAAAACCGGGGCGGTTCACCTTACGCTTCTTGATGGCATGGCGGATCACGCTGTTCAGCGACTCGATGGCGTTGGTGGTGTAGATCACTTTGCGGATATCCTTCGGGTAAGCGAAGAACGTGGCAAGGTTGGTCCAGTTGGACTCCCAGCTCCGGCTTATCTGTGGATACCGGTTGTCCCACGGATAGATTCCATTTAACAATTAAGTGGAATCTATCATCGCCGGATTAAAGGTTCGTCGACAGACTTCGCTGAATGGGCGCTTACGGATGCGGGCAGAGTACTTGGCGCCAGTGGCAAAACTAGTTGACGTCTCTAATAGTTAATATAAAGGATATAAGATGATCAGACATATTCTGTTGATTCGCTTTACATCAGAAGTAAAACCAGCGCAGATTGCTTCTGTCAGAGAGGCTTTTCTATCACTGCCTTTACGAATGCAGGGAGTGGTTTCTGTGGAGTGGGGGGAAAACAACAGTAGGGAAGGAAAGAATGCCGGTTACACACATTGTGTGATGATGACATTTTTTGATGAGCAAGCAAGACAACTATACCTTCCTCACCCACAGCATGAAGCGATAAAGGCGATTTTCAGGCCGATACTGAATGATATTATTGTGTTTGATTATGATCTTGACCCGCCATCTCCAGACAGCTTTGGCTGATTCAACTCCGAAGTGCAACGCTAAGTCGGGTAGAGTCTTAGTGCGTGGTGTAAATTCGGAAGGATGGTGAGAGCCATCGGCTTATCCGGTAAGGTAATGGTTAATCAGACAATTATCTTAGAAGGAATCA
>NZ_JAWNFK010000012.1:0-318568 GCF_034107965.1 Enterobacter sp. 61D5 | reverse complement strand
CTCAGTAGTATTACTAATTAGTAATAATCACTTAATAAGATAGTTATTATTGATAATAATTAATTATATTAATTAATAATACTAAATACCGACAGTTAAATTCACCATGACACCAGTAATCACTCTCTTTCACATATAATTGCTGGTCGAAAGTTATTGTATTGATTTAATGATGTTTTTCGAGCTGTAAGACGTACAGTTTACAGATTCCTTACGGGGATATGGCAGGATCGTCTACTTGGGTGGGGTCATTCCACAGTTCTTAGTGCTTGTAACCTCAACAGTTGGCACGAAGAAGAACGCTTAAGGATTCTATGTCTGCTGTGAGCGAGATGCGGACGTTTAGAGCAGTGCCTCCATTTTAATCTCTTTTGATTGCTATAGGCGACAAGTTATATTATTGATGGCAAATTGATATTACTCAGGCTTTCAAGGACGGCCCATGTACATCCAGCACATAGAGATATCTAATTTCCGAAAGCTAATTTCTGTGCGAATTGACTTCGCTAATGAGACCACGCTGCTTGTAGGTGCAAACAACAGCGGCAAATCCTCAGCCATGCTGGCACTCCGAAGATTTTTGGTTTCTAAGGCTTCAGCTTTTCGGCTCCAGGATCTGACTCTTTGTCATCTCGCCAAGCTGGATGAGATTGGTAAAGTTTGGGAGAACGCGCCGGAAAACTTTGAAATCCCGACAGCCAAGGACTGGGCTGACTGGCTCCCCAGTCTGGATATCTGGGTGTCGGCAGATCAAGGGGAGTTCCACTACATCCGGGATCTCATACCCAACTTTGCGTGGCGCGGGGGTCTAGTGGGAATGCGTTTTCTGCTTGAACCTGATGATATGAATACGCTGTATACTGACTATCGTAAGGAGCGCACGAGGGTTGTAGAGCTTGAGGATGCTCTAGAGAAGGAAGAACCACCCGGTAGGCCGCTGAAGCTATGGCCGCAGAGCCTACATGATTACCTGAGCCGTAGGCTGGGAGATAAATTCAAAATACGTTGGTACCGCCTAGATCCGCAACAACTTAAAAAGCCTGACAAGTTGACTAGAATGGCGCAAATGCAGCAATTGAGCCCTACTGCCCAGCCTTTAGAAAGCAATCCTCTCAGTGGATTAATTCGAGTACATGAAATCAATGCACAGCGGGGATTCGGCGACCATTCGGACGACAAACAAGGAGATCACACTAGACCCAGCGGCGCTCAAAAACTCTCGGAACAACTCAGATCTTATTACTCCAGACACCTTGACCCAGGTGACAGCCCAGATATCTCAGATCTCGAAGCGTTGCGGGCGATAGAGGCAGCCCAGTCGGCATTCGACACGAAGCTAAGTAGCAGCTTCGAACCTGCTATTAGAGAGGTCGAGGGATTGGGCTACCCCGGTCGTAATGACCCTCGCATCAAAGTCGCAAGTCGACTAGCAACAACTGACGGCATGAACCATGAAGCGGCCGTCCTTTTTGAGTTGGATTCAATCCAGGGTACCCCTGGAGCCCCTCCTCTTCACTTACCAGAGACCGCTAATGGGTTGGGATATCAAAACCTGATATCTATGATTTTCCGGCTGATGGGCTTCAGGGACGAGTGGCTGAGAAAAACCAGAGCCGCCAGCTCGGGAGTAATAGACCGCATCGAGCCCATCCACCTCGTGCTCATTGAAGAACCTGAAGCCCACCTTCATGTTCAAGTGCAGCAAGTGTTCGTGCGGCACGCCTACCAAGTTCTATGTCGAGACGCTTTGCTTGAACGCTACCCAAATCTGAAGACTCAGCTTTTGGTAAGCACTCACTCAAGCCATGTAACACATGAAGTGGAGTACCAGAACCTTAGGTATTTCAGGCGACTTCCAGCCGGGATGTATGGTATCGGAGTACCGGTGTCGACGGTCTCTAATCTCTCTAATGTGTTCGGCGAGGGAACAAAGACAAAGGAGTTCGTAACCAGGTATCTGCGGGCACAGCATGCAGACATATTCTTCGCCGATGCCGTCATCTTGGTAGAGGGTTCAGCAGAGCGAATGATGTTGCCACATTTTTTGCGAAATAAGTTTCCATTCCTTGACCGCTGCTACATCACAACCCTCGATATCGGTGGCAGTCACGCACACCGATTAAGGCCTTTAATTGACGCCCTTGGCATCCTCACCCTGGTTATTACAGACCTCGATGCCGGGCTTAATAAAGCTGCAAAACCGGTGCAAAGAAACTCAGATCAGATTACGAACAATCCGACATTGCGGAGCTGGATGAAACTGATGCATCTGGGCAGCACAGTGGATGAACTGCTTGAGTTACCAGCGAACCAAAAAGAGCACAAAATCGACGACCTGTACTCGATACGCATCGCCTATCAAACTCCTATTTCCACCCACCTGCCCGCTACTGGTGAAGAAATACAAGCTCTTCCAAATACATTTGAAGACAGCTTTGTGCTTAGCAACGCTGGTTACTTTGCGGAAAAGACAAACGGCACTGGTCTGATGAAGTCTTTCGTAAAGGTTTTGAATGAGGCGCAAACATCAGAAGCCGTTGGAGAAGGTTTTTTCAACGAATTACGCGAAGGAAAGAAAGCAGAGTTTGTGTTGCTCGTTTTGAGCGACAAAAACTTTCCCAGCCTCGAAATCCCTGAATACATAATTGAAGGCCTCAACTGGCTTGAGTCCAAATTGCGAAGCAAGCAAAAAGAGCTTCTGGTAATTCCACCCGAGGGCGCGGAGGTGACGTCATGAGCGAGGCAGTTGTCGCAGATGCCGACACCATTATGCAGGCTTGCCTGAATCTGGCAGATCCGAAGAGTTTTTTTCTTTACGCAGGTGCGGGTTCAGGAAAAACCCACTCACTCGTCGAGGCCATCCGCGAACTCAAAAGTCGCGAGCGAGAACGCCTGACGTTCGAGGGGCGGCGCATTGCGGTGATTACTTATACTAACGCAGCCTGCGAGGAGATTCTTCGAAGGCTAGAGTTTGATCCACTCGTGGAAGTCTCAACCATTCACGCGTTCGCCTGGCGCCTAATCCAAGGATTCGACAATGAGATCAGAGAGTGGCTAAGAATCAAACTTGCCCAGGACATTGAGAAGATCGAGGGCGAGCTAGCACGCTCGAGAGGAGACAATAAAACATCTCGAGCAAACCGACGGAAGCTACAAAGCAAAATACGCAGACTTGAGACTCTCGACGAGATTACAAAGTTCATCTATAGCCCTACAAGTAACAACAGAGAACGACAGGCACTCAGTCACGATGAGGTCATCAAGTTGACCGCAGCATTCGTTCCTAAGCGCCCTTTGTTGGATGTTCTAGTAGACCGCTACCCAGTTGTATTGATCGACGAAAGCCAAGACACCCACGCGCCAGTAATGGAGGCTTTTCTGAACGTCCAGCAATTGGCGCAGACACGCTTTTGCCTAGGGTTACTCGGCGATACAATGCAACAAATATACGGACATGGAGTAACGCATCTTGATAAAGCAATACCAGGTGACTGGCGGAAACCTGAAAAGATCGTTAATCGCCGCTGTCCTCGTAGGGTGGTAGACCTTATCAACGTGATTCGAAGCACCGTAGACAATCATCATCAGACCCCAAAGCCTGATGCCATTCAAGGTGTAGTGCGCATGTACTGCATTAGTCAAAACCAAGAACAGGCACCAAATCTTGAGGAAGGCATCGCTCATTCGATGGCTGCAATCACCGACGACGGAGAATGGGCTACCGGCCCTGAAGGCCGAAAGACCTTGATTCTCGAACATAAGATGGCTGGACGGCGGATGGGGTTCGAGAAGCTGTTCACGTCCCTCTACGCGGTTGAGCACCTTCAAACAGGCTTGTTGGATGGAACCCTGCCCGCACTTCGCGTTTTCAGCGAAGGCGTTCTTCCCATCCTTACCGCAAAGGACGATCACTTCCTTCTGCTTGAAGCAGTACGCTCTCGCTCCTCCTTGCTCAGCAAGGACACTATGCAATCAACAGTGGATCAATCGGCCCTCATGCAGCGTACAGAGGACGCGACGCACGCCCTGCTCTCTCTTTTCGAAAGAAACGATCCAACACTGAGAGAAGTCGCAACGCTTCTGTTGCAAACTCAACTGCTTGATCTCCCAGAATATCTGGTTGAGGCAATGATGTTGGGATCTCCTAGTGAGGCGCCCGATCCTGAAGATACGAACGCGATAACCAATTACGCCTATCAGCTATTTCTTGAACGCCCATTTTCGGAGCTGGCAGCTTTTGCGACTTATACAGATGGCCTTTCACCCTATGGTACGCACCAAGGCGTCAAGGGACTCGAGTACCCTCGAGTTATGGTTGTCATCAACGATGATGAGGCAGACGGCTTTTTGTTCAGCTACGACAAGTTGCTGGGTGTGAAAGAACCAACAAAAACTGATCGAGACAATGAGCGTGATGGCAAGGACCACGCACTGGCTCGTACTCGTAGGCTTCTCTATGTAACGTGTAGTCGTGCTGAAAATAGCTTAGCGATTGTCGTATACACACCTCAGCCGGCACTGGTCAAGCGAAACGTTGTTGCTGCTGGCTGGCTCCAAGAGAGCGAGATCGAAATCCTATGAAGCTTCCTCCTTGGTCTGATTAGCCCCTGACTTTGTAGATGTTGCATCCATCGGTTGAACTCACAGCACAAAGGGGACTTTCATTTGTTGCGTCTCCATATTCAGTTCCATAAATTTTTAGACCGATATTACCACCGTGAGTACGGCAGCCTGTATTGCTGCCGTACTGTCGTTTAACTCACGGAGGTCAATGTGTCAGACCGTATTCCTACCGGGCAAATTCCTGACGCCCTGAAACAATCCTTATCCCGTCTCCCCGTCGTTCTGTCGGAAGCCATGGTGGAGCGACTGCTCCGGTGCGTTCACTACGAACCGGTGATTGGCATCATGGGGAAAACCGGAGCGGGTAAATCCAGCCTGTGCAATACCCTGTTCAGTCCGCCACCTGCCAGTGTTGATGCCGTCAGGGGCTGCACCCGCCATGTTCACCGTTATCAGGTTACCCGTGGTTCACGAACGCTTCATATTGCCGATTTCCCCGGCATTGCCGAAAACCCGGAGCCCGACAGGCAGTATCGTCGTCTGTACCGGGCATGGGCCCCGAAGCTGAACCTGATTGTCTGGGCGCTGAAGGCAGACGACCGTGCCTGGAAAGACGACCTGCGCTGTTATCGCGAACTTCTGGGCGAGGGAGCTGCGCCAGAGCGTTTTCTGTTTGTTCTCACCCAGGCGGATAAAATGGAGCCCTGTCGCGAATGGGATAATGCAAACCACCAGCCCTCGCCACGTCAGGCTGAGAATCTCCGGGCTAAAACTGAGCTTGCTGCAACGCTGTTTGCGGCTGTCCATCCGGTCATTGCGGTATCCGCAGCGGAAAACTACCACCTGGAGCAGTGGGCGGAAGCGCTGATTAAGGCGCTGCCGGTGAGCAGCAGTAGCGCGGTTTTCCATCATCTTAACCCTGAGCTGCAAACGGAATATGTTCAGGAAACTGCCCGCGAGCGCTTTGTCCATGCCACAGGCGACATCTTTGATGATGCCGTCGCGGCCATACAGACATCAGGCAGGCTGGTACGCCGGTTACAGCGGTTCCGCCTGCGCTTCCTGGCGATTATCCGTGCTGTCTGGCATCTCCTGTTCTGATTTCACTGTGCTTTTTTCACTGCCGCTTCGATCTGTTTCGACGATCGAAATGATTACATGCGATAGTCAATGACTATCAAAACAGAATTATCGATCGTTATTATTGATAGATATAAACGATCAGTTTACGCATATCGATCTGAATTAACAATTATCCCGCCTTCTGATTAGCCAGTACGATCTGTGCTGAATGTGAAGATATCCCCCTGTCATTCGTCTTATTTAATCAATTGTTTATAAAGGAATATTTTATGTGTGCTTTTATGCCCGTGATGACGGGTGTCTGTATCAACCGGGAGACCCTGAGATGAAATCCTACCCCTTATTACGTCAGGACATATTTGCCTGGTGCCTGGCCGTCGTGCTCCCGTTGCTCTGGATGGTGCTGTACCTGAACTTTCCGCAGAACATGGCGCTTGTCATTTATCTGGTCGTCGCGCTGGTCTGGGTGTTGCTGGACCGGACAAACCTGATGAAGCAGGGCATCACACCGCCGTCATGGCTGTGGTTTCCCCTGTATTTTGTTTACCTTCGCCAGCGTGACCAGAGGCAGGGCAAGCCGTGGCGGCTACTGCAGGTCTGGCTGCTCTGCACAGCACTGTCATTTGTGGCGTTATATCAGTTCAGTAAACAGTCAGGTACGGAGGATCTGGCGCAGAGTGCCTGCACGGTAGTGACGAGAATTCTGCGTGACGATGGCAGTGATGAGCGATGCATTCGCGTCATTAATATGAAGGAAGAGGTCAGCGGTCGCTTCTGGCGGGCGCAGGCGTTGCTGAACACCGGGGTTAAGGAGCCCGTGACCATTGAAGACCGTGGGCAGGATATCTATGTCATGTTGCCGGAAAGGGGAGAATAAAGAATGAACACCGTGAAAACCATTACCCACCACCTGCTGCTGAGTGCAGCCGTGTTATTCACCGCTGCATCAGTTTTGCATGCAGCGACACCGGACACGCTCCGTCAGGCTCATGGCCCGCACTGTGCGCAACCGGTATTTTACGCACAGACGATGAACCATAAAAAGGAAGTGGAGATTTGCCTTGTCACCCCGTCAGTTTCGTACTCATTCGGAAAAGTGGGCACGAAAAACAAGGAGATGAATCTCACCGTTCCGGCAGGCAGCACCTCTTACGCCTATTCGAGTAATCAGGTCATCAGCATTCAGAACTTCACCGTCAGAAACGGGGATACCAGCTACCAGGTTTCAGCCGGTTCGAATGACGCGGGAGAGCCCTTCGCATCCCTCTATGTCTATAAGGGCATGCCGGAGAGCGGGAAACTGCTGGCAGAAATCAGACTCGACCTGGCGACCGTGGTGAACAACATCAGCCATGCGCTGGCGGAAGAGGGTATTCCGGAAGCAGACAGCCTCTGATACCTCCGGTCTCACAGATAAGGACATGACGCAATGAAAAACCAGCAAACGACCCGGACAGCATCACGTGGTCTCTTACTGCTCTGTACACTGCTGTCAGCCGTTGCGCTCAGCGGCTGTGGTGACAAGGACGAACGCGAGTTCATTCGTGGATGTAAATCCGGTGGCGGTACCACTGCTGTCTGCGGGTGTATTTATGACGACCTGAAGACCCGGTACACGCAGGGAGAACTGCAGAAGATGAACACGCAGTATGGCTATGTGCCACCGGGCTTTATGGAAAACATGCTGAAGGCTGCACAGCAGTGCAGAAAGTAAGGAAAGAAGAAAATGGCGCTTGTTATTAAATATTTCATGATTGCGTTCATCATTGCGCTTGTGGTCGTTCTGTTTAACGCGTTCAGCAACACTGGTGCGATACGTGACTTCTGGCAGGGGGCCGGATACCTGTTCTGGATGACCACCGGACCGGGAGCAGGCATGACCCTGGGCGCTTTCCTGCGTCTGTGGCTGATGCCTGACCGTATTTATACTTCGGGTGGTGCGGCAGGGGTGCTGAAAGCCCGTCTGTTCTGGCTGGCCGGTCCCCAGTGTATCGGCTGGCTTGCGGGTCTGCTGACAGTGGGACAGCAACTGACATAATTGCTTTACTGAACATACCATATCTGCAGAGGCCGTCCCTTCCGGGGATGGCCTTTTTGCTTTATGCCTGCCCGGTACCCCGTCACAGAACACATTAAAACGTACGGCTGTTTTACCTGACGTTAATTACCTGAAGACCATGCCTCCTGCCGGGGAATGGTCTTTCTTCATTTATCCCGTTTCAACAGGAGTTATCCATGAAATTAGCCAGCCGCTTTGGCCGGATTAACCAGATACGCCGTGACCGACCACTGACTCACGAAGAACTGATGAGCCATGTTCCCAGCATCTTCGGTGAGGACAAACATGCGTCCCGCAGTGAACGCTACACCTGGATACCGACCATCACCATCCTTGAAAACCTGCAGAGCGAAGGTTTTCAGCCGTTCTTCGCCTGCCAGACGAAAGTGCGTGACGAATGTAAGCGTGAACACACGAAGCACATGCTGCGTCTGCGTCGTGCCGGGCAAATCACCGGTCATCTGGTCCCGGAGATTATCCTGCTGAACTCTCATGATGGCTCATCAAGTTATCAGATGCTGCCTGGTATCTTCCGCAGCGTCTGTACCAACTCACTCGTCTGCGGGCAGTCGTTTGGCGAAGTGCGTGTACCGCACCGGGGCGATGTCGTGGAAAAGGTGATTGAGGGCGCTTATGAAGTGCTCGGTGTGTTTGACCGGGTGGAAGAAAAGCGCGATGCCATGCAGTCACTGATATTGCCACCACCGGCACAGCAGGCACTGGCGAATGCCGCACTGACATACCGTTATGGTGAAGACCACCAGCCGGTGACGGCATCACAGATACTGACACCCCGACGCTGTGAAGACCGTCAGAACGACCTGTGGACAACATACCAGAGACTGCAGGAGAACCTGCTGAAAGGCGGTCTCCCCGGACGTTCCGCGAAGGGCAAACGCAGCCATACCCGTGCCGTTAACGGCATCGACGGTGACGTGAAGCTCAACCGTGCGCTCTGGGTGATGGCGGAAAACATGCTGGAACTCTCCGGTAAATAATCGCCTGCGTTTCCTCACTGATATCCCGCTTTAGTCACTCCACAGATTTACCCCATTAATAAACAAGGAAAAACCAGCATGACCGACAATACACTGCCACTGTTCACACCCGCAGAATCTGTTCCTGTTGCATCTCAACATCAGATTACCGCCACACAGGTATCCGATGAGAACCGCATCAGCTTCTGGCCTCAGCATTTCGGTGGTATCCCCCAGTGGATGCTGCTGGAGCCCCGCATCTTTGGCCGGATGGACAGGCTCTGTGACAACTACCGGGGCGGTATCTGGCAGTTTCTCACTCTCAGCAACGGTGGCGCGTTTATGGCACCGGAGGCAAAGAACAATGATGAAGCCTGGACGCTGTTTAACGACATGAACGGTAACGGCGCAGAAATGAGTGCGGAAGCTGCCGGGATTGCGGCCTGTCTTATTGAATACAGCCACCATGCCTGCCGCACGGAATGTGATGCGATGACTGCGCATTACTACCGACTGCGTGATTACGCCCTGAATCATGCGGAATGTAACGCCATCATGCACATTATCGACTGAGGAATGACGTTATGGAACAACAGTTACCGATGTTTGCCCGGACACGCCCCCCGGCAGAGCAACAGACCATCCGGGAAGCATTAGCCCTGCTGGAGCGTCAGTTACGTGAACCCGGCGCGTCATTTACCTCCAGCCATGCCGTTCGCGACTGGCTGCGTCTGCAGCTTGCTACATCTGAGCGGGAAGAATTTATTGTACTGTTCCTTGATAACCAGCACTGTCTTATTGCTCACGAAACCCTCTTCACCGGCACCATCAGCCATACCCTGGTCCATCCCCGCGAGGTGGTGAAATCAGCCCTGAAGCACAACGCTGCTGCCGTCATCATTGCACATTGCCACCCTTCGGGACTTGCGGAGCCCAGCCAGGCCGACCGCCAGATTACGGAACGTCTTAAACAGGCGCTGGACCTGGTGGAAATTCGCCTGCCGGACCATCTGGTGGTGGGCGGAATGGATATTGTCTCCTTTGCTGAAAGAGGCTGGCTGTAACGCAACAGGGAAACAACATCATGATGATTATCAGTAAACGCTAGGCCATGACGATATACCGGCAACATCCACAGTCCAGGCTGTTTCGCTTCTGTACCGGCAGATATCAGTGGTCCGGCAGCGTCTGCCATTATGCAGGCCGGGAGGTGCAGGACATTCGCGGTGTGCTGGCGGTATTCGCGGAACGCCGTCAGAACCGCAGCGGCCCGTATGTGGTCCTGCGCTGCGTCACACTTAATTAACCTGATATGAGGAGCACTACATTGTCGAATACAACACCTTCAACAGAGCATGATATTGCAGAACCCTGGTGGGGACTGAAACGCAGTGTCACCCCGTGTTTTGGCGCACGACTGGTTCAGGAAGGTAATCGCCTTCACTATCTGGCTGACCGCGCCAGTATTGCCGGTAAATTCAGTGACGCGGATTTACGTCATCTCGACCAGGCATTTCCGCTGCTGATGAAGCAGATGGAACTGATGCTGACCAGTGGTGAACTCACTCCCCGCCATCAGCACTGCGTCACGCTGTATGCGAAAGGACTCACCTGCGAAACGGACTCGCTTGCCAGTTGTGGCTATGTGTATATTGCCATTTATCCGACACCCGCACCGACAGCGCAACCCGGAGAGTAATCACCATGACACACGCCTGTAAAATCAGTGACGTCATCAGATATCTGCAGCAGCACCAGAATGATGATTTTGTCCTGTACTCACTCTGGTGTCAACAACGGGTAAAAAGTGATCCACTAACCGTCACCACCAACGGTTTAATATTGATCCACCTTGTTTACTCAGGATTAGCTTCCGCTATAACCCCGGCCTTTCGTTTCTGCTTCAGTCGATAGCTCTCTCCTTTTATCTGGACTACGTGTGAGTGATGTAAGATCCGATCCAGCATCGCCGATGTCAGGGCCGCATCACCTGCGAACGTCTGGTCCCACTGCCCGAACGGCAGGTTGGAGGTCAGGATCATCGCGCTCTTCTCGTAACGTTTGGCGATGACCTGGAAGAACAGCTTGGCTTCCTCCTGACTGAACGGCAGATAGCCTATTTCATCGATGATAAGCAGCTTCGGGGCCATGACACCACGATTGAGAGTCGTTTTGTAACGGCCCTGACGCTGTGAAGTGGACAGCTGTAGCAGCAGGTCCGCTGCTGTTGTGAAGCGAACCTTGATGCCCGCCCGTACTGCTTCGTAGCCCATAGCTATCGCCAGATGTGTTTTTCCCACGCCCGATGGCCCCAGCAACACGATGTTTTCGTTACGCTCTATGAAGCTCAGGGATCGCAGCGACTGGATTTGCTTCTGAGGAGCGCCGGTGGCGAAGGTGAAGTCGTACTCCTCGAACGTCTTCACCGCCGGGAAGGCTGCCATCCGCGTGTACATCGCCTGTTTACGCTGATGCCGGGCCAGTTTCTCCTCATGTAACAGGTGCTCCAGGAAGTCCATGTAGCTCCATTCCTGATCCACCGCCTGTTGCGACAGCGCCGGCGCTGCGCCGATAAGACTGTCCAGCTGCAGCTGTTCAGCAAGTACCATCAGCCGTTGATGTTGCAGTTCGACCATCATGCGGCTCCTCTGCAGAACGTGTCATAGATGGAGAGTGGATGATGCAACGGCTGCCTGTCGAAGGTCATCAGGCTTTCATCAACCTGCACGTCATACTGTTTCTTCTCCGGTGGCAGTGCCAGCATGGATTGCTGTTCCTCCACCCAGCGATCACAGGGGCGGGTCTGGATAGTTTCATGCTTACGTTGATTGGCCACATCGTACAGCCAGCGCAGGCCGTAACGGTTTGCGGTTTCAACATCGAGGGTGATCCCCATCGGGCGCAGGCGCGTCATTAACGGGATATAGAAGCTGTTTCGGGTGTACTGCACCATCCGCTCCACCTTGCCTTTAGTCTGCGCCCTGAAGGGACGGCACAGGCGGGGAGAGAAGCCCATCTCTTTACCGAACTGCCACAGGGAAGGATGGAACCGGTGCTGCCCGGTCTGGTAAGCATCACGCTGCAGCACCACCGTTTTCATATTGTCGTACAGGACTTCCTGCGGTACACCGCCGAAGAAGCTGAACGCATTGCGGTGACAGGCTTCCAGCGTGTCGTAGCGCATGTTGTCGGCGAACTCGATGTAAAGCATTCTGCTGTATCCCAGAACAGCAACGAACACATGCAGGGGTGACTTGCCGTTTCGCATGGTCCCCCAGTCAACCTGCATCTGCCGTCCGGGCTCGGTTTCGAAGCGAACGACCGGTTCTGCCTGTGCTGGCAGGGTCTGTTTGCGGATGAACTCTCTCAGGATAGTAAGCCCTCCACGATAGCCCAGCTCCATGATTTCCCTGGCAATAACGGTCGCCGGAATTTTGTAGGGATGCGCATCGCTGATCCGCTTAGAGATGTAATCACGGTATTCATCGAGCAGTGATGATGGTGCCGGGCGTGGTGAATACTGCGGCTTTTCAGATTTAGCTTTCAGGTGGCTGCGGACAGTATTGCGCGAAATACCCAGCTCCCTGGCAATGGCCCGGATACTCATTCCCCGCTTGTGCAGGACTTTAATTTCCATACGAATCTCAAAAGTGATCATAAGCTCCCCTGTATTCAGAGGAGCAGATTAACCCCTGGATCAATTTTCAACCGCTGGGGTGGATCAGTTTTGCACCGTTGGTGACATCTGGTACACGGATGATGTGCGCAGCATTGATGCCTCCGTTACCGAAGAGGAAGCGATTGCGACGCTACAGCATGCCGACCGGCATCACGATGCTGAACGAGGCATTAACTGGTCCACACTGGAAGCGTCACTGGACGCCATTCGTCAGCAACACACAGCGTAATCGCTCCACCCTCACCACCTCTTTTATTTAGCAGAGATACGCCTTTATGCAGATTCAAACCGTACCCCAGAGTCGGGCGTTACCCTCACGCCCGTCACCCGTCAACATCTGGCAAATGCTGCTCACGTACCTGCTGGAACAGCACTACGGCCTTACGCTTAACGATACTCCGTTTGGTGATGAGCAGGTGATTGCACAGCATATTGACGCCGGTATCTCACTGGCGGATGCGCTGAACTTTATCGTCGAAAAATATGACCTGGTACGCACCGACCGGCCCGGTTTCTCCATCAGTCATCAGTCTCCTTTTATTGACCGCACTGACATACTCCGGGCCAGACGGGCCACTGGCCTGATGAAACGTAACGGGTACAAAGCGGTGACCGATATCACCACCGGCAAATACAGCGGGGTGACACGATGAAGTTATCCCTGACGTTAGAAGCCGACACCATTAACGTTCTGGCCCTTAACATGGGCCGGATTAGCGTGGATATTGATGGTATTGAACTGACCGACCTGATTAATGTGGTCTGTGATAACGGTTATTCACTTCGTGTGGTTAACGATGATGACGATCCACTCCCGCCTGTCGCCCGGTTTAACGGTATTCAGTGCAGTACCGCCCATGTCACCGAAGCTGATAACAGCCTGTAGTATGCGCTCTCGCACCAGCATGAAGACCACGGCGACAGTGAGTGGATCTGCTATACCGGTTCCGGTTATCTGATCTACCTTGATGCGTGGCAGTACACGGTACTTCAGCTAAAGAAACGGGGATTATCAAAAGCCTGCCGTCGGTTAGTCGTGACATTAATGCGCCGTTATCACATCCGCATTATTCATCTTGATGCCCTGGGCGAGCAGTTATCCGGTTTCTCCACCTTTGAGTGGTGATCCGCTTCCGGTTACCACGAGGTTTTTACATGCGGACATTAACCACCGAAGAAGCCCTGCAAATCCTGATCGACTGGCTACGGGACAATATCGACTGCGACAGCGGGATTATCTTCGATAACGACGAGGACAATACGGACTCTGCCATGCTGCTTCCACACGTGGAACAGGTACTGAATGATGTTCGTGACCTCCACCACCTTCAGCATTTACACCGCGCTAAATCAGGCTAGCCACTGAACCGTACTCCTCACGCGCGCATAAGCGCCAGTCCTCACCGACTGGCGCTTTGCTTTATATAAGGAAAGAAAACTATGTCAGAACAACTTTATGCCGATCCCGACGTAATAACCGGGCACACCGACGTGATCTGCTCCACCAGCATTGAACGCATCGTCCCCGGACGTAATGCCGCATTGAGCCTGGCAGAAATCCTTATCCATCAGCTTAGTGATATTTCTGCACTGACCGACAGTATTGCCGGGGCAAAGCGAATGAATGGGGAGTGCAGCAATACCGTTACTACGGCTGGTTTACTGAGCACATCGACAAAGCTAGGGCGGCGATCACCCGCAATATCGATCGTAGTATCTAGAAGGATCTAATGTTAAGGGCCTGAATGTACAGTTTGATGGAGGGGACGAAGAACATGATTAGAGACACGGCGGTCTGAATTGAGGCTACAACTTTAAACTATGCACACTGAACCAGCATGGCGTTTTTTTTGTGTTTTGCGCAATCAGGAAAACACAAAAATCACCTTAAATACATACAGTTAAATTTAGATTAAACTTTTTACAAACTTGTATTGTGTGCACAATTCATTTTGTATATCATGTATAAAAGATCAGGGTTAGTTCCAAGAGAAGAACAAAATGACGATTGACATTACACCGGAAATTAAAAGTGAAAAAATCCATCTGCGAATTACTCCCTCACAAAAGGAAATGTGGAAGTCGTTAGCTGAAGCTCAAGGGATAAGTCTTGCAGCTTGGATTGAAAATAAAATATCGACAACCTTAGCGTCAAACAACGATCTTTTTAGAAAAGATAAATATAAGTTAGTTTCTCTTTTCGCTGGTTGCGGCGGAATGGATTTAGGTTTTTGTGGCAATTTTAACGTACTTGGTAATGAATATAAAAAGACAAAATTTGAAATTATATGGGCTAATGAGTTTAATCCTAATGCAGTAAAGACATACAAAAAGAATTTTTCTCATGATATTGTTGAAGGTGATATTTGGGAACTTATTGACTCAACGCCTACTGAATGTGATGTACTGATCGGAGGTTTTCCTTGCCAAGATATTTCTATCAATGGGAAAAGAGCGGGTGTGGATGGAAAGCGTAGCGGTTTATACCTCGCGATGGTAGAAGCAGTAAAACGTGCTCGACCTAAAATATTTATAGCTGAAAATGTTAAAGGTCTTCTAATGAAATACAACGAAGACTCTTTAAATCGAGTTATCCAAGATTTCAGTACATTAGGTTATAATGTAAGTTATAAACTTTACAACTCAGCTAATTTTGGTGTCCCCCAAACTAGAGAACGTGTTTTCATTGTAGGAACATTACATGGTAACCCATTGTTTAAAGAGCCAATCGATGTTCTGCACAAAAATGAATGGCTAACATGTCGTGATGCTATTCATGATTTAGAAACATTCGATGAAAACCGTGATATTAGTCATATTTGGAGCAAGGCTAAAAAGAGTCCAGATCAAGGGAGTCGCCGTTTAAATGAAGACAAACCATCACAAACGATAAGAGCTGAATGCCATGGAAACATCCAATTCCATTATAAATTAGATCGTAGGATATCAATGCGAGAGGCAGCAAGAATACAATCTTTTCCTGATGATTTCGTTTTTGCATCGAATCTTAGAGAAACAGAACGGCAGATAGGTAATGCGGTTCCACCTGTTTTAGCATGGCATCTTGCACGAGCCGTCGAAGAATATCTTGATCAATTATAATTATTTCGACCCCACAATAGGTAGCATACCTATTGTGGGGGAGGTTATTTAACATTTAAGAATAATACATTTGATGGTATTATATCGCTCCATTCTTTCATATAAGAATCAGCTTTACTCAACCAATATTCAATTCTTTTATCATTAGGTATCTTCTCCCCCCAATATTCTAAAAACAATGCATCTTCTAAACTATGGAATGCCTCATACATTTCATTTTCAATGTCTTCAAGAGCACGGAGGACATATATTCCTCCTCTCTCATCTGATGCTCTCATCGCGACGCTACCAGCAGTAAAGAGGTCTCTTGCTTGATTGCACAAAATTCCATAATAAGTTAGTAGAAACATAGTAATATCATCATATTTCCCTTTAACACGGCTTGATCTTAGGATTTGCGGACACAATACTGCGGATTCTGCACGATAACGTCTTTTTTCGTCTTGTGTTAATTTTGTATATAACCTAACCTCAAGAGGTAAAGATCTTTCATCTGGTTGATCATCAATCCACCAAAGACGTTCACCAGATTTTAACCTCCCTTTTGCATAATTCCTTATATAAGGCATTTTTTCTTCTGGAGTCAAAATACGGAAATCGTTATAGCTAATATTTAATTTTTTAAATAATGGTTCCTTCGCATCAATTTCCACTTCGAAACGAGGTACATGGGATGTTCTAACATGCATAATGCTGTCTTCATATCTACCCCATCGAACTTCAGGCTCCCCACCAATTTTCCCAAATAGGAGATAAACATACTCAACACCCTGCTTTCGACTTCCTTCAAATATGCTGTTAGCAATTGAACGCCAAGTATTTTTATCAGAATATTTTACTTCAACACCAAAATTCCCTATAATAATATCTGGAAATTCTTGTGCAGGAGGGCTCATATCAACAAGTATTCCTTCATCTTTTAGTATTTCATGTAATACCACTCTTACTTGTTGCTCGAAATGTTTTGATGAATGAAACTCGGTTGTTCTTTTTAAGTCTTGGTTTAACTGCTCCGTTGCCTTGGATAGGAGAACTTCAAATTGATGGCGTTCTATCATATTTACATTGACTCAATAATTACTCTGATAGTTCATCATGCTACAACGTAGCATGATGAGTGACAAGTTGGTCCTGTAAGCCAATTGATTGTGATCATCAAACATCTTCGAAAAGAGGCAAGCAAGACTGTTAACTACCACTCAGGTTTCAGTCAATATAATTGTCATCCAAAGACAGGTTTTACTTCAAAGACAGCCCACTTCCTTAATCAGGTGTGTCATATTAAGTACTGTGGTATCAAACTCTTAAGGCCATTCCTCATATCAAGTTTGAGATGAGCTTACTAAACATGGGCTAAATTTTTCTTCCGACTTTATCCTTCAATGTACAGTAAAGTAGCACCGAAGGTACAATCGAGAGCATAAAACCTTTCACATGAGTTATTATTAAAAATCAACAAGTTAAATAAATCCATTCCGAGGCAGCACCACTATTTAAAGAACCCAGCCTATGACTGGGTTCTTGCTTTCATGGGTTCCGGTAGATTTCTATCGTTGCACAACGGATTAATCCGTTGTGGCTTTCTCATCTCCTGAAACTGCTGGCATTGGCCATATCTTTTTGAGTTGCTCAGTCAGATAAAAAGTACGGGTTTCAATTTCTTTCTCCCCCCACTGCACAGCATGATCGCCATGAAAGTATTGTGTCAAATTGAGCTTGCTAAACTTCAGCAGTTCTGGGCGTTTCAAGGTCCACGCAGAATTCGATAATGCGGGATTCAGACTATGAGTAATAAGCGTTAAATTACCTATAGTATTTAATAGCTTATCTCTCCTCTGAATAGCCTTCTGCTCAATCAGTGGATCAGTTTTATCGTCGGGGCAAAGCGGCCAATTATCTGCCCACTTTTGCGGCATCACATGCTCAATCGTCAACCCATCTGGTAATGGCTCTGCTTCACTTTTTTTATTAAACGCATAAGCGTCAAGTGCTTCAAGTATGGTTCGCACTTTATATTGAGCCAGCCGGCCATAAATCGGCAAATCTGTAATGGCCGCAACCAGTACACTATCGTCCGGGAATCGAGTACTATCTCCAGCGCTTCTTTTCATCTGCTCAGCTACATTTTCTGCCGTTATGATCCCTTTCTTGTCCACCGCTTTAATAAGCTCAACAAAGTAGCGATTGTAGTTTTTACTGGTCATTCCACAGATCATGCGACGCACCAAATACGCTTCAAGCAATTCAAGAATTGCATCAAACTCCGTAACATTTACGGGGACTAATTCAGCGTATGCATACAGCAAAAATGGAATAACTGTGGTTGTATCTACAGCATCTAAGCGGCGCATAAATGTCGCTAAGCGGGGATGACTATCAGACTGATAAAATCTCTTGAAAACCTCAGCGTAACGTGAAAGTTGAGCAATATGCTCTGCCGCTGTTTTAGGGCCAGAAACTTGGTCCGAGCTCGACTCAGACTGCCTGACAAATGCCTTGAATGCATTAAAAATATGAGAAGACTTAACCTCCTCACGCGTCATCATTGTTAAATAGTGGTTGATGAAAACATCCACTCGGGGGCGGGTGATTCGTCCCTGTCTGACTTCCTCTCTCCACCAGTCAGTCTCGAATGATTTCCAGTTATTTGCATAAAGCTGTTCAACATTATCCTCCCTGTCTTCCGCGAGTCTGAACAAGTAATTTTTGATCAGGTCTGCAGGAAGAAGGTCCTCCCCTCTTGCATTCAGCGTCTCAAAGATGACTTGAGTCTCGTCATTGTGGTCCAAATCGATCACAACAATCTGAAGACAGTCCTTAACAACCTGCCAGAGAGAATCAAAACGATCATCGAGAGACTTTGCACTTAATGCCTGGATATCTTCCTTATCATCAAACGAACCGTTTAACCACTGCCCTATCTGCGCATAAAAGTATTTGTAACCGTCAATAATGTTATTAGCACCATCACAAAGATCAGGCCGTAGTGTTATTTGCTTATCAACGGCATCAGGTGACCCAGCCTCATGAACTACTTTGAAAGCTTCTCGATTGCTATTAGTAGGCCATACTTTGAACACTTCGTCATCGTGATCGATCTTGCTACGTCGGTTGGTCACGAGATCTGAAAAGCGTTCAACATATTTAGTCTGGTCATGCGTTACCGCATGGTCACGCGCCGCCATCAGGAACAACTGGAGCGTAGTGAATCGTTGTTGACCATCGATCACCTGACGGCTTTCGATCGATCCCGTCGGGTTCGCGACCTGCTCCAATACCACAGCCCCTAAAAAATGGGGGTGAGCTGTGCCACCATTAAGTTGCTTATCAAGAAGTGTCTGGATGTCCTCCCACAAGGGCTCCCAATTTTTCTCACATGTCCACACATAAGGACGCTGGAATAGTGGCACTTGATAGGTGATGGTTTGATCAAAAATTCTTTCTAGCTTACGCGTGTTGGCTTCCATAACGACTCACTAACCCTTAGTTTCAATCCATAATGTGGTAAATACCACATCCACCAGTCAGGTACTATGAAACTGTGATCTCATCAGCTTTTTCACACCTGTCTTAGAATTTAACGTTTTTATGAGCGGTATTAAATGAAAGAACATCGCAATCCTGTATATTCGGTTAAAACAGGATGCATTTCTTTGCATAAGAGTCAGAAAGCTAAAACGGATATATTAGGCGACAATAACTCAGTCCGGTTAGCGCTGATTATTCTGGCCGATTTTGTAATCTGAGCACCATGTTCATGATCCCACAGGAAATGGCGTGACGCTCAATACTCATCAGGTCAGTTATTACATGACTCAGCGTAAAAAAGGTGTAACCCAGCATATCTCGGCCATGAAGGCCGGTATCTCTGTTCGCTCAGGTCGCAGGATCGAAAAAGATCAGTGGTCTAAAACCGGTAATCGTCACTGGCGGACACGTAAAGATCCGCTTGAGGCCGTCTGGGACAGCGAGCTTGTTCCCCTGTTGAAGGAAAGACCTGCTCTGATGCCCACGACCCTGCTGGAAATGCTGCAGGATAAATATCCCGGTCAGTACCCCAGCAGCCTTCGCAGGACGATGCAGCGGCGGGTGCGCGAGTGGAAGCTGCAGTATGGTGCCGAGCAGGAAGTGATGTTCCGGCAACTTCATCAGCCTGGCCTGCGCGGCCTGTCGGACTTTACCGAGCTGAAAGGTGTAGTTGTCACCATCGGTGGCAAGTTATTGACGCATAAGCTGTATCACTTCCGCCTGGAGTGGAGCCACTGGAGCTGGATGCGGGTTGTACTGGGTGGTGAGAGCTTCTCTGCCTTGGCTGAAGGCCTGCAGGAAGCCCTCGGGCAACTGGGTGGCGTACCAACAGAGCATAAAACGGACAGCCTGCGGGCAGCATGGAAACACCAGGGTGAAGACGGTCGCCGCGAGCTGACTGAGCGCTATGCTGCCCTCTGCCAGCACTACGGTATGCAGGGCGTGCACAATAACGCCGGTCGTGGCCACGAAAATGGTTCAGTTGAAAGCGCCCACGGGCATCTGAAAAGACGGATCCGCCAGGCGCTGATGCTTAGGGGCAGTAACGACTTCAGCACCGTGGAAGAATACCAGGCCTTCATCACTCAGCAGGTCATGCGCCACAACCGCAACAACCAGGATCTGGTGAAAGAAGAGCGCCCCCATCTGAAACCACTGCCGCTGCGTCGCAGCGCCGACTATGACGAACTGACGGTGAGGGTCAGTAGCAGCAGTACCATCAACGTCAGGCACGTCGTCTACAGCGTCCCTTCCAGACTTGTCGGTCAGCTGTTACGCGTCCGCTTGTGGGATGATCGCCTGAGCTGTTACGTGGGTAGCAGTGAAGTTATGAGCTGCGCCCGCGTCAGGCCAGAAAAAGGGAAAACCCGGGCCAGGTGCATCGACTTCCGGCATGTGATCGACAGTCTGGCGAAAAAGCCTGGTGCGTTCTGCCATGCCACGCTGAGAAATGACATCCTGCCGGACGATGAATGGCGAAAACTGTGGCGTCGCCTGTGCAATCATCTGGAGCCAGAGATGGCTGGTCGCCTGATGGTACACGCCCTGAAACTGGCGGCGGGCTATGACGATATCTCGATCGTGGCACGGGGGATGGAACAGATGCTGAATACCCCGGGTGAGCTGGATCTGCACCGCCTGATGCGGTTCCTGGGGATAAAGGAAAAGGAGCTGCCGACAGTCAGTGTGGTTCAGCACAACCTGAGTAGTTATGAACAGCTGTTGCGCGGCAAAGGAGGTCTGCAGTGAGCAATATCCACCACCTTGAGCGTAGTCTGCGCAAACTGCGTCTGACCCGCGTCAGCGCTGAATGGCATGCGCTGGAGAAACGGGCTCTGGCAGAGGGCTGGACCCCGTCACGCTATCTGCTGACGCTGTGCAATGAAGAACTCCTGTGGCGCGAGAGCGAAAAACTGCGCCGCTATAAAAAGGAAGCCCGGTTGCCGGTGGCGAAAACGCTGGGTGAGTATGACTTCAGCCAGGTGCCGGAACTGAATAACGCTCAGTTCCGGCAGCTCTGCGAAACGACAGACTGGGTTGATGCCGGAGAAAATGTCCTGTTGTTCGGTGCCAGCGGCCTGGGGAAAAGCCATCTGGCGGCAGCGATCGTGGATGGCGTTGTAGGACTGGGCTACCGGGCCCGGTTCTACAGTGCCGGAGAGCTGCTGCAGGAGCTGCGAAAAGCGCGGACACAACTGAAACTGAACGAGCTTCTGCTGAAACTGGATCGCTACCGGGTGATAGTGATAGACGACCTCGGGTATGTCAAACGCGACAACGCGGAAACGGGTGTGCTGTTCGAGCTGATCGCCCATCGTTATGAGCGCGGCAGTCTGGTCATAACCAGCAATCATCCGTTCAGCACGTGGGGCAGCATCTTCGTGGATGAAACGATGGCGGTGGCGGCAGCGGACAGGCTGATCCATCACGGATATATGTTCGAGCTAAAAGGAGAAAGTTACCGGAAGAAGACATCGAAGGCAGTAACCAGCGTGGCTTAAAACCTCGCTCAATGGATGCGGCCAGAGTAGTTGGCGCCAGTCGGCAAAACTAGTTGACGTCTAATAGGATACAAAAACAGTGACCATTTTAATGAACCCAGCCGTTGGTTGGGTATTTGTTTTTGCAGAAGTTAGCCGGATGGCAGCGTAAACACCTTATCAGGCCTACAATACCGCCAGTAGGAGCACCATCAGGCGTTAAACATCGCTGCATCATCGATAAAACTCACGCCGTCAGTCGTTCCCAGCCAGCGTGGTGCTTTCAGCCCTTCAACGAAATACCAGACTAGTTCACACAACAGCGTACAGATATGCTCAAAAGGCCAGTTGGGTCCGCGTCAGGGAGAAAATGATTTCAGCCCGTCAATGCCATAAAGGGTAAACCAGTTAATCCAACGACCAACTGACGAACGGGTGCTGCAGAGCGGGCGATATGGCAGACACTCCCGCTCCGGTGCAGCATCAATATGGCGGTCAGTCTGCGGGTATGGTTTTTGCCACGGGTTTTATGAATCGTTTTCTGCATCAGGTGTCGTTCGTTGCGGGAAATAGGTGCTATGATCGACATTGCTCAGTCCGGTTGGTAGTTTGGGATATTTGGCGATTGCTCAGATCGCACAATCTTGGCTGATTTCCCTCAGAGGGATCAACTATTGCACGCAGCAATTTTGGTATATTAACCTTGGAAAGGTAATTTGCTCATCATTATTGATTGAAATTTAGCCACCATTAGTTTTAGGCCCAACAATAGGCCCAAACTAAAAGTTGAATCATAGTTTATTTTTTTAAAAACAATATATTACAGCACCAATTCAGACTCCGCCAGCCCACCAAAATTCTCCATCGGTGATTACCAGAGTCATCCGATGAAGTCCTAAGAGCCCGCATGGCGCAAGCCCTGCGGGCTTTTTTGTGTCTGCCGTTGTCCGAGAACATCCGACTAAATCCAGTGGTTATTGGTATACGTTTTTAGGTATACGGTAGGATGTGTACCTAAAAACGTATACCAATTCATAAAGCAGCGGCCACACTGGCACGGACAACATGCCCCCTGAACAACATTGGGCTCTTTTAATGCAGGTACATAGGTGGCCTCAGGCCGCGCCAGAGCTGGCGCTGGCGGGGGAGGCAGGAACGCGAAAACGCATGCAAAACCATGCACCTTATGGATGCATGGCTTAATCCGGGAAAAGGGCGGGATTTACGGGAATTTTTTGACGGGCTACTGCGCGGCCAGTTCAGCGCGTCGACAAGAATAACTCATGTTCAGTGCAGGGGTGAATTTTCACATTATCATCCCGCAAAGGCGTGTCAGGTCTGCATAGGATGACCGTTAAAATATCGTTTTCCTATGCAGAATGAGTGATTTCATTTCCTTCGGCCACCCAGACGGAAAGAGCTTCTCTCAGGTTAGAGACTGAACGGTCAAGTGTGCGTTTTTATCATCGCGGGCTGTTTCTTTGATTTCCATTAGCTCCGGTTCCCTGTGTGGTGGCCAGTTCTGCACTGTTCTGATACATAAAATCATGCAGCCAGTTACGGATGCTGATTCGCTGTACTTTCTCATACAATCAGACATAACAGTCGGCAACCCGATGAATTTCCTAATTTTTTACCTCAATCTCACGCAGCGTTTGCAGTCTCCATCCGTTGTTTCCGTCACTCACGTGTAATAAACTACCAGCATTATTATCAGCCCCAAAAGGGCTGATAATGATGCAACTAATTTTGACTTACCGTTAAAAAAGCCAGCGACCAGCATTTGCCGATTCTATAAACATGCTTACTGTCAACGGCTCGGGCGCATGATGTTCGGTTCTAAGATAGCGGGGCAATATCGCATTTGGCAGGAATCGAATCCCCTCATTAGGGAAATATCGATTAAAGACAAAACCAGACATATCCACATCCAGACTTTCTGAATATTCTTCAAGAAAATCAGTCATATCTTCCGGCAATACACTTTGTTTTCCTGTGCTTACAGAGGTATCGTCAGACATTTCCCAGAAGTGTTTTTTAATGAGTTCTCTGACAAGTGCTGCTTTGTCTGTCATTACCTTTCTCCTGGCCCAACGATAAGCTGATAACGGTGAATAACGTTATGGGTGATCATGGCAAGGTCATAGGCCGTCAGTACGGCACCAACCCAAGGGAGCCATCTCCCGATGTATGCACCTATACTGGTTGTGTATGCCCATTCACCACGCAAGAGTTTTGCCCAAGGTGATGGTTCTACGGCCCTGCTTAAAACGCTGTCGAATAAGCGTACGAAGGCCAAGTGAAAGCGGGCTTGTTCCCCTGGTTGCAGCGCCAGCACCCAGCTTCCCACTGACAGGAATTACCGGCAAGCTGACTAACATAGAACCAATTGCCATCAAATCAATCACATCACTAAACTGCTTTTTAAATTCATCCAGAATAAGCCAGTAAAGTAGCTCCTCTTTGTCGACGCTCATTCCCTCAAAGAAGTATGTTCCGTTTAACTGTTCGGTCGTGTCCATAGACTTTCCCTGTTTAAGCTGACGAACTAAATGCTAATACTGGCCTTTGGTATCGTCCAGAACATACTCCACAACATTATCCTAAATTTGGATTTAGGCGTTGCAGCTACAAGGAATGTAGGGAAAGAATGCAAACCCAGTCAACTTTGCATATCTTCAGGCTTCAATGGATACCAGAAATTGCCAGACGGCATTATCATTCAATGGGGGAAGTCGACTTCTGGCACGGTTGGCACCATTATCGGTGGCTTCGTCGGCGGCGCGCTTGCTGCATGGGAAATGGGACGTTTGTGGAATTGATTATGCAACAGGTTAATTCAATATCACTGGTTAAGGTTCACGACGCTACCGATGTATCTCAGGCTCAATCTGACGTTGTGCTCAATGGTAAAAGCACCGGCATTATTGTACCGGGGCAAGTACTTGAAGCAGCGGTCCTGGTTAATGAGCAGCGTTACATCCTGTTTCTGACGGATGACATTATTTTTGAAGAATCCCTGACAATTGTCCTTATTGACGTTCATGACGGGCTTAAAGAAATTGTTCATTTGGGAAATGAGTACTCGACAGGGAGTTTTGCGGATCTCCAGGTCACTGACGATAGCGTGGACTTCAGGTTTATTGGGGATTATATCTGGACACTGAAAGTATCAGATTCACCTCGCCTGCGGCTTCCTTTTATTTCCGATCCAAAAGGCGTTAAACGGAAGTCTGGTCTGAAAAAGTGCATAACGATTTCTGCCACACCGGCGTCGGAAAACGTAAGCTGAAGTCATTATTTAACCGAATGAAAAGGCTTTCTGCTGAGCGAGATAAAAGTTCCTGAGAATTATGCAGACCCAGATAGCCCACCAGAATCCCCCTCGGTAATAACCCTATTTATCTGATGAAATCCAGATAGCCCACACGGTACACCCCCTGCGGGCTTTACAGTACCATCACCTCATCGTTCCCCCATCCCTTTGACAAACATCAACCCCCTTCCCGCATCTCCTGTGCAAAATTACCCACACCACCCAGCGCTACGGAATAGCCGCTCGACCTGGAAGGAACCCCACCATGTACAGACCCATAACCGTTATTATCTTCATTCTCCTGACCCTCGCCGCCCTTGCTGAAATAGGCTTTTTATCCTTTGGATAATCCTCAGGCGAAATCCCCCTTATCAGGGCATGTTGATCTCATTACAGTTTTTTCCTAAAGCCATCCCGTTTCGCCTGTGCCATGCTGAATCACGCTCATAACCGATAACGTTAAATGAGGATATTATGAAAAAAACAATTATCGCATTATCTGCCGTTCTGCTGGCTTCCCCAGTATTTGCTGCGACCACACATGCAACTGACGATACCGTCGCGGCGGCGAACGCAAACGCCAACGAGGCTAAGCAAAAACTGCACGAAGAGCAGAACAAAGGTGAAGAGCTGAAGCTGAAACAGAAGCATGCTGCGGAAGGCAAAAGCGAGAGCCTGGGCAGCAAGGTCAGCGAAGATTCCCAGAAAGCCTGGCATAAAACCAAAGAAGGCACCGAGAAAGGGTGGGATGCCACCAAAGAAGGCGCAGAGAAAGGCTGGAACAAAACTAAAGAAGGTGCCAGCGAGCTGGAAAAGAAAGTCACTGAGTAGGTAGTTATACTCACGAAAAGGTCGCGCTTGCGGCCTTTTTTATTTCTTCGAATATAATTAGCACCTCGGGCGTTTACGCAGTGCGCACTTATCGGAGAAACCACTATGTATCGCCTTTTGGCCTTTCTGACCGTTCTGCTGTTGTGCCCTTCCCTGCATGCTGCCCCGAAAAGCTATCTTATCGACACCGATAACACCGATATTCGGCTATCGTGGCACGCCTTCGGCGGTATCCTCTCCTGGGCGACGTTCAGCGGCGTGACGGGCGCCGTGACGCTCAACCCGGAAAATGACGTCGACGACCATATTCACGTCACCATTCCCGTAGCGACTCTCGTAGCGTCAAACAAGCTGCTCACCTGGCAGCTGAAAAGCGACATGTTTTTTGAATCCGAGCGCTACCCGACTATCGAGTTCATCAGCTCTCGCGTGGTCGCCCAGGGCGACGGGCGGTTCAGGGTGTTCGGCACGCTAACCGTACGGAACATTGCCCGCCCCGTGATCCTGGAGGTCGTCGTGAAAGACCCGCACGCGCAGGCCCTCACACTGGATGCCACGACGGCAATCTCGCGCGCGGCCTACGGAATGGATAAGTTTGCGCTGGTCGTGGACGATCGTATTGCCATCGCCATTGCGATTAAGACGGACGACGTGCCGTCATCCTGAGATGAGCCGCTGTAGCTGCTCCGCGTTTCCCCGCAGGTGAGACGGCGGGTTGCGGCCAATCAGGACAAACTGGTAGCCCGCCTCCTGCCACCACGCCAGGTTCATGCCGTGCCGCTGCTCCTGGCGCAGAGAGGCCATAGTTTTCTCATCGACAGGAGAGATACAGAGCGCCATCGGGCCGTAGTCGGCGTTGATCCAGGCAATCTGCGCGATCGAGGTGGTTTCATAGCGCAGCATTCGCACCATTTTCAGCTCTGCCCCCTGCAGGACAAGCTGCGAGATGTGCAGATTGATGCCGATGTCCTGCGAGGCTCGTTCCAGCCCGCGCTGCAGGACCGGCGTTGCGCTGTCCATATCCAGCAGCGTCTCGACGCTGTACAGGGACATATATTGCGCTTCGAGGTCGCGAATATGGGCATTCTCATCCGCTGGCGCGGAAGCGGGCCGCAGCAGGTAGCCCAGCCCTGAACCGACCATCAAAAAGCTGACCGATGCGGCAATCAGCGCCCGCCTGCTCACGCCAGCCGGCGTGGAGGATTGTGGATCGGGAATCTCTGCCAGACGCGCCTGCATTGTCTCAAGTGGCGCCTCATCCAGCAGGGGGGCAAACGCCCCGGCGAAATCCTGGCTGCTTTTCATCAGTTCGGCGGTTCGCCCGGAGAGGCGTTCGTCACTTTTCAACTGTTCTTCAAATTGCTGCGCGTCGGCGCGGCACATCTCGCCATCTATCCATGCCACGATAGCGTCGTCGTTATAGGGCGGTGCAAAACGGTGCGAGTTCAAGAGCGTTTCTCCTTTACCGGAGGCAGTGCGTCAGCGGACCTGGCAAGCCGAGCCCGCGCCGTCGCCAGCCGGCTCATCACGGTACCGATAGGCACCGCCAGGGTCTCCGCCGCCTCCTGGTAGGTAAAGCCTTCGACATAAACCAAAAATACCGCGTTGCGCTGGGCTTCAGGCAGCGCGTTAACGCGCTGCATCACCTTCATGTAATGCAGGCGCGTCTCATCCTGTTCGCGGGTATCCGGCGCCAGAAGCTCGTCGCTGGCCACAAATCCCTGCCCCTGACGCACGTATCGGGCCCGAAGCTCAGAGATCCAGATAGAGTGCAGTATCGCGAACAGCCACCTGTCGATGCGCGTGCCCGGCGTATACTGGCTGCTCCGTTCAAGCGCACGCACGCAGGTGGACTGAACCAGCTCTTCGGCGATATCCCTGTTTCGCGACAGCACCAGCCCATAGCGCCAGAGACGCGGCAGGTGTGCGGCTAACTGTTGACGAACCTCACTGGTAGCGATGTCTTTTCCCTCCACGAGAAAATCAGGATTCCGGATGTCCGTTGATGGCGGCCTGCAGGTCACGGTACTCCTCGCAGGACTGGCCACAAATACCGGCAATCACCTTCAGCTGTTCTTTCGCGAGGTCAGGACGTCCTTTTACCATCCACGCTTCACCGAGATATTCACGGGCTTTGGCATAATCCGGTGCGATAGCCAGCGCGCGCTGGTAGTAACCAATCCCTTCGTCCGTGCGGCCAAGCTTGCGCGTGGCGAACCCGCGATAGTTCCACGCTTCAGCCGTATTGCCATTTTTCAGCGAATCAAGCAGGTTCAGCGCCGCCTGATACTCGCCTTTCTTCGCGAGATGGTACGCATAGTTGGTTTTGTCCTGGTCGCTGAGGCTGCTGCTCTTGTCCGGCACGCATTTCTGGGTGGTACTGTCATACACCTGTCCGGAAGGACAATCGGGCGTTTTGCTCTCGGTACTATTATTGCCCATTGCCAGCGCCAGGGGTGACAGCAGGGAAAAAATCAGCACCGGGATCAAACGGAACGAGGACGTGTTCATATAAAGCTCCAGGGTAAGAAGGAAGTGACGTCAGTAAACGCCCGACTGACGATTTTTATTCATTCTCCCCGTAATTTTTTTGTTGTCGCAAAATCATGCTGATGTCGTAGTCCCAATGGAAATTAATCAGGTTATTTTACCCTTTCCTTAACGCTATTGTTTTCGCGTGATAGCAGAATTTTAACCTCGCATAAGAATATATTTCATTGTACAGCTGACATAATATATCTTATATCAAAAACGTTACCCTAACTTAAATGCATATTAAGCGCGCTTAAACAATAACGTTTTACAGTATATTAAAAATATCTCCTACCAATTATCATACTGCGTAAATCATATTTAAAATCAACATCGCGAGAAAAAATAAAAACCATTAAAAACAAACGGTTAAACTAGTTAAATTATTAGCAAGCCCAATGTATTAATGCCCTCTTCATTGTTTTGGCACTTATTTACGAAAGCTTAATTTGCACAACCATCGTTTTCTGTCTATATCATTTTTATATTCTTGAAAATAATTCCTCTATTAATTACAGGGTTTTAAAGACACAAAACACCCATAAAAACTGTTCTCTTTATAAGTCATTAGATTCGCTCTGATGTTGCCACTCTGAATTCTGGCGGGCATCGTGCGCGCTAAAAACAACGGTCAGTGCTGCGTGATAACAGCGACTGCGCCGGGGGCGCCCTTTACCTTCTGCAGAGATGGCTCGTCTTGCTCGCCGTTCATGATACATCTGCTGGAGTAATGCCTAAATGAGCCAAATCTCTGTTATATCGAAACTTACTGGCGTGGAAACGACCACGGAAGGCACACAGGTTACGCTGAGTCATTCCTCTATCGTTGAGCTTCATGTCGAGCGAGCAAGCGTCTCCCACTTCGCGCGAAATGGTAACGATCTGCTGGTTACGCTGCACTCCGGAGAGGTGATCACCCTTAAAAACTTCTACGTTACGGACGCGCAGGGCGTGAGCCAACTGGTACTGCAGGACAGCCAGGGCGCATTATGGTGGATTGAAGATCCGACCGGAGCCGCCACGTACGAATCTATCGCGTCCACGGACGTGCTGCTTGCGGCCTCCGGGAGCGACGCCGGTGGTGCCGCCATCTGGCCATGGGCACTGGGCGGCATTGTCGCAGCGGGCGGCATCGCGGCGGCGGCAAGCACCGGTGGCGGCGGCGGCGGTGGAGATGACGGCAATAATAATAGCCCCAACCCCAACACACCCGTCGATCCTGCCGATCCGGATACAACGCCGCCGAACGCGCCTTCCGGCCTTAAGTTCTCTTCAGATGGCAAAACCGTCACCGGTACCGCCGAACCCGGCAGTACCATCACGCTGAAAGACGCGAACGGGAATGTTATTGGCTCAGGAAAAACGGGCAGCGACGGCAGCTTTACCGTCTCTCTCGGCACACCGTTGACCAACGGCGAGCAGGTGACTGCCACCGCGACGGATAACGCCGGGAATACCAGCCCGGGCACAACGCTCAACGCACCGGACACCACCGCGCCCGATGCGCCAGCAATCACCAGCGTAACGGACGATGTTGCTCCGCAGACGGGGGCCGTCAGCAACGGCGGCAGCACCAACGATCAGCGTCCGCAGCTTACCGGTACCGGCGAAGCGGGCTCGACAGTGACGATTTATGACGGCGGAGTCGCTATTGGTACGGCGGTCGTCGCCAGCAACGGCACCTGGACCTTTACCCCGTCGGTTGACCTGAGTGAAAGCACTCATCAGATTACCGTGCGGGCAACCGACGCCGCGGGCAACACCGGGCCTGCCTCACCGGTGTTTACCCTGACGGTGGATCTTACTCCGCCGGACGCGCCGACCGCGATTGTGCTGACCGACGATACGGGCGTTATCAGGGGAACCATCACGTCGGGCGCGCTTACCGATGCTTCACTGCCGCTCCTGGCGGGAACCGGCGAGCCCGGCGGAACCATCACCATTTACGATAACGGCGTGGTGGTTGGCACCACAACGGTTCAGCCCAACGGCACCTGGAGCGTCACGCCGAACGGCCCGCTCCCGGACGGGACACACTCCATAACCGTCACTGAAACCGATGCCGCCGGAAACCTGAGTACGGCCTCAGAGCCTGTCATCTTCACCGTGGACACCACGCCGCCGTCTGCCCCGGGTAATCTCGTGGTGTCGAATGATGGCAGCACCATCAGTGGCATCGCGGAAGCTGGCAGCACGGTGACCATCCGTGAAGGCGATATCACCCTTGGCACGGTGGTTGCCGATAGCCAGGGTAACTTCAGCCTGACGCTGACCCCGCCAAAAGTTAACGGTGAAATCCTGACAGCTGACGCCACAGACACAGCGGGCAACACGGGACCAACAACCTCCGCGGCGTCACCGGATATTACCTCGCCGCAGACGCCAGTTATCGTGTCGGTGATTGATGACGTGCAGGCCACCACCGGCCCCGTGGGCCAGAATGGCCTCACTAACGACACGACGCCGACGCTCACCGGCACAGCTGAACCGGGTTCAACCGTTACTATCCGTCTGGACGGTACTGATATTGGCACAGTGCTAACCGACAGCAACGGTCAGTGGTCTTATACCCCCACCACGCCGCTTGTCGAGGGCACTCACACTTTTACCGCCGTTGCTACCGATACGGCGGGTAACACCAGCCTTCCGTCGGAGGGCTTCACCTTGACCGTCGATATTACTCCGCCACCGGCAGCGACTATCGCTACCGTGACCGATGATGTCGGCGGCGTTCAGGGTCCGCTTAGCAGCGGCGATACCACGGATGACACCAAACCGCTGCTGCAGGGCACCGCCCCGGCTGATGCGGTAATCACCGTCTATGACGGCGCAACCCTGCTCGGCACCGCCACCCTTGACGGCAGCGGCGGCTGGAGCTTTACGCCAACGACTCCACTCACCGACGGCCTGCATTCGCTGACGGTTCACGCCACGGATGCCGCAGGCAATACCAGTATCTCCAGCCCGTTCGCACTGGTAGTGGACACCACGCCACCGCTTGCTCCGGGTAATCTCGCGGTGTCGAATGATGGTGGCATCATCAGCGGCATCGCAGAAGCTGGCAGCACGGTGACCATTCGTGAAGGCAACGTCATCCTTGGCACAGCTGTTGCCGACAGTCAGGGTAACTTCAGCCTGACGCTGACCCCACCAAAAGTTAACAGTGAAATCCTGACCGCTGACGCTACCGACACGGCCGGCAACACCAGTCCAACTACCTCCGCGGCGGCACCGGATATTACCCCACCGCAGACGCCAGTTATCGTGTCGGTGATTGATGACGTGCAGGCCACCACCGGTCCCGTGGGCCAGAACGGCCTCACCAACGACCGGGCCCCGACCGTGAACGGAACGGGCGAAGCGGGCTCGACCATCACGATTTATAACGGCAGCGATGTCCTCGGTTCGGTGGTTGTATCCTCCTCCGGTCAGTGGAACTTTACTCCCCCCTCACCGCTGACCGATGGCACGTACGTGCTGACGGCAACGGCGACGGATCCCGCCGGTAACCCGAGCGGGTTATCAGACTCGTGGACAATCAACGTCGACGGGACGGCGCCTGGCGCCCCGGTGATTTCACAAGTCGTGGACGATGTTCCCGGGCGTACCGGCTCGCTCGATATTAATGAGACCACCAACGATGCCACCCCGACGCTCAGCGGTACCGCCGAACCAAACGCGACGGTCACCCTCCGCGTGGACGGTGTTGCTATTGGTACGACCGTCGCCAATGGTCTTGGCGTGTGGATCTTTACCCCTGACACCCCGATCGCTGAAGGTCCACATACCCTGACCGCCGTCGCAACTGACGCGGCGGGCAACACCAGCCCCGTCTCCAACACCTGGACTCTGACGATTGACAGCGTCGCGCCAGCCGCCCCGGTCATTACCCAGGTGCTGGACGATGTGCCGGAGCGCCTCGGCGCGCTCACTTCTGGCGACAGTACCAACGACACCACGCCAACGCTCAACGGCACGGCTGAACCTGGCTCAACCGTCACCATTCGCCAGGACGGCGTCGATGTCACAACGATTGTGATCGACAGCAGCGGCACGTGGACCTATACCCCGACCACGCAGCTTGTTAACGGCACCTATACCTTTACCGTCGTCGCCACCGATACGGCGGGTAACACCAGCCAGCCGTCAAGCGGATTCACCCTGACCGTCGATACCACGCCGCCAGCGGCGGCCACCATCGCCACCGTAACCGATGACGTCGGCGGCGTTCAGGGCACGCTTAGCAGCGGCGATACCACGGATGACACCACGCCGCTGCTGCAGGGCACCGCCCCGGCTGATGCGGTGATCACCGTCTATGACGGCGCAACCCTGCTCGGCACCGCCACCCTTGACGGCAGCGGTGGCTGGAGCTTTACGCCCGTTACCCCGCTCACCGACGGCCCGCATTCTCTGACGGTTCACGCCACGGATGCCGCCGGCAATACCACTATCTCCAGCCCGTTTGTGTTGACGGTAGATACCGTCGCGCCTGCCACGCCGGACATCCCGGCAATCACCGTCAATCCTGACGGAACAGAAACACCGTTGAACCCGGGCGAAACCACTCGCGACACTACGCCGACCCTGAGCGGTACCGGCACGGCGGGCGATACCGTGACGATCTACAACAACGGCGTCAAAATCGGCGACGCCGTCGTGGACAACACCGGCAACTGGACCTGGACGCCATCAACCCCGCTGCCTGGCGGCACCTATGACATTACCCTGACCGTTACCAACGTGGACGGCACGGGCAACGAAAGCGCCCCGTCGCAGCCGGTAACCATCACCATTGATACCGAAGCGCCGGCTACGCCTGCGGCACCGACCGTCACCGACAGCGTTACACAGATCACCGGCCCCGTTCCCGATGGCGGAACCACCAACGATCCGCGCCCGGTCCTGAGCGGCACCGGCACGCCGAACGACGTCATCAACATCACTGATACCGTTAACGGCACACCGACCGTCGTGGGCACCGTCACGGTAGACAGCAGCGGCAACTGGAGCTGGCGTCCTGACAGTAATATTGGGGAGGGCAGCCACGTCTATACCGCCACCGCCACCGATGAGGCGGGCAACGTCTCTGACCCGTCTCCAGCGATTACGATCATCGTGGACACCCTGGCGCCGGATACGCCGGTGATTAGTGCAGTGGGCGGTGAGCCGAACGGTGGCTACATCACGGATACCACACCGACAGTGGGCGGAACCGGCGTCAACGGTGAGACGGTGATCGTCTACAACAACGGCGTCGAAGTGGGCCGTGTCGTGGTGGCTAACGGGGAATGGAACCTGACGCTTCCAACGCAAACGGACGGTCCGCTGAATATCACCGTTGCGGGTGTGGATGCGGCTGGCAACCTTAGCGCGCCGAGTTCGGTCTTTACCGTCACCCTCGATACCGTTGCGCCTGGGATACCGCAGATTAATGCCGTCTCAGACAGCCAGCTCACCAACAACGTGCTCTACACCCGCGACGGCACGCCGACCCTTACCGGGACAAGCGAACCCGGCACCACCGTTATCGTCTCCGTCGACGGTATCCCGTCAGGTGTGCCAGTCACGATACAGCCGGACGGCAGCTGGAGCTGGACCGCAGGCACAACGCTCTCAGACGGCCCGCATACCTTCACCGTCTCCGCTACCGATGCTGCGGGTAACGCTTCAGGAACTTCAGCCCCGCTGAGCGTAACGGTGGATACCCAGGATCCAACCGCCCCGGGCAATCTTAGCCTTGCTCCAGAAGGTACACCGCTGACCGGAACCGCCGAGGCTGGAGCACTCATTACCGTTAAGGATAGCGGCGGAAACGTCATTGGTACCGGGGTTGCGACCGGGGGCAACTTCTCCATCGCGGTCAGCCCGGCCCCGCAGGATGGCGCGACCCTGACCGTGACCGCAACCGATGCGTCCGGACGTACCAGCCCTGATGCGACTTACAACGTCACCGGTACGCTTCCGAATCTTCCTGACGTGCCCGTCATCACGGCGATTGTCGATGACGCGGATCCGGTCACCGGCGATGTGAAAGGCAAAACTACCAACGACACCACGCCAACGCTTACCGGTACGGCCGAAGCGGGCAGCCTGATAACCATCTATCAGGACGGTAGCGCGACGCCATTGACAACGGTGACCGCTGACGGCAGCGGCAACTGGAGCTATACGCCAGCCGCGCTTGGCGAGGGGCTGCACACCTTTGAGGTAACCGCGACCCTCAACGGCCAGACCAGCGGCCGCTCTCCGGCGGCCAGCGTCACCGTCGACCTTACCGCACCGGGCACGCCAGCTATCGGCGCGGTGATTGACGACGTCGGTCCGGGCACCGGCCCGCTGACCAGCGGCCAGACCACCAACGACAGCCAGCCGACCCTCACCGGCACCGGCGCGGTGGGCGATACCATCTCCATCTACAACAACGGCGTGCTGCTGGACAGCGTTGTGGTTGGTAATACCGGCACCTGGAGCTACACCACGCCCGCCCTGCCAGAAGGCAGTAATGTTCTGACCATCCGCGAGACCGATCCGGCGGGGAATCAGAGCGGTCCTTCGGCGGGCTTCACCGTCGTGGTGGACTCCGTTTCCGCCACGCCGGTTATCACCAACGTCACGGATAACGTCGGTAACGCCGCCACCACGGTGGTTAGCGGCAGCGAAACGAACGACGCCACGCCAACCCTTTCGGGGACAGCGGATGCAAACAGCGTGGTGACCATTTTCGACGGCGGCACCCAGATTGCCGTGGTGACAGCTGACAGCACCGGCGCATGGACGTTTACCCCTGATACCGCGCTCGGCGAAGGCTCGCACAGCTTCACCGTCCGGGCGACCGACCCGCTGGGCAACGTCAGCGCAATCTCAGCCCCATGGAGCGTGGTGGTTGACCTGACGGCACCGACGGTTCCGACGCTGGATAATGTCAGCGACGACGTCCCTGGCGGTGTCCTGGGCAACCTCACCAGCGGCCAGGTGACCAACGATAGCACCCCAACCATCAGCGGCACCGGGCAGGCGGGCAGCACGATTCACATCATGAATAACGGCACACAGATTGGCACAGCGATCGTTGACGGCAGCGGGAACTGGTCCTTTACGCCGACCGCGCCGCTGGGCGACGGCAGCTACTCCCTGCGCGCGTATGCAACGGATGCGGCAGGCAACGCCTCGGCGAACTCGTCGGTCTTTGCCTTTACCGTTGATACCGCAGCTCCCGGCGTACCGGTGGTGACCAGCGTGATTGACGATGTCGGTCCGATCACCGGGACGCTCACGTCGGGTAACAGCACCAACGACGCGCGTCCAACCTTCAGCGGCACGGGCGACGTGGGTTCTACCGTGCACGTGATCGTTGATGGCAGCGAAATTGGCACTGCGGTGGTGAATGCCCAGGGCGGATGGACCTTTACCCCGGGTACCGATCTGCCCGACGGGCCGCACGCCATCACCTTCAACGCTACCGACGCGGCGGGCAACGTGGGCACAGCAACGGCACCGTTTAACCTGACGGTGGATACGGGCGTGCCGTCGGCGCCGGTCATTTCGACCGCGGGTGACAATGTGGGCAGCATTCAAACCCCGCTCTCTTCCGGGCAGAGCACCGACGACACCACGCCGACGCTGAACGGCACCGCGACCGCGAACGCCGCGGTCACCGTGTATGAGAACGGCCAGCCGGTCGGTACCGTTCAGGCGGACGCTACCGGCGCATGGAGCTTTACGCCGTCAACGCCGCTGGCCAGCGGCAGCCATACCTGGACCGCCACGGTCACCGATGCAGCGGGCAACGTCAGCCCGACCTCGTCGGGCTTTACCCTGATTGTTGATACCGCGGCACCGAACGCGCCGGTTATCAGCCAGGCGATAGACGACGTGGGCAGCATCACCGGCCCGCTCACGTCCGGGCAAACAACCGACGATACCGTTCCGCGCCTTGTCGGAACCAGCGAACCGTTTGCCACCGTGAACATCTATGAGGGAACAACCCTTGTCGGAACAGGCACCGCGGATGGCAACGGAAGCTGGAGTATTTTGCTCAACACCACGCTGACAGCAGGCGCGCACAGCTTCACCGCGCAGGCGACGGATGCGGCAGGCAACACCAGCGTGTCCTCCACCAGCTTCAGCCTCACCGTCGACACCACGCCGCCTGCGCTGCCGGTGCTGACCAGCATTCTGGATGACGTGGGCAATGCGGCGACGCCGGTGGCGAACGGCGGGTTCACCAACGACGCGCAGCCAACACTCAGCGGCACGGCGGAAGCCGGGTCAACGGTGAAAATCTTCGATAACGGCGTACAAATCGGCAGCGTGACGGCGACCGGCGGGGCGTGGAGCTTTACGCCATCCCCGGCGCTTAGCAACGGTCCGCACAATTTAACCTTTACCGCCACCGATGCGGTGGGCAACGCGAGCGCGCCTACCGCCGGGTATGTAATTAACGTCGATACCCTCGCGCCGGGCGCACCGGTCATCAGCTCGGTCATTGATGATGTCGGCAGCGTCACCGGGCCGGTGAGCGGAACAAATCCGACCAACGACACGCGCCCAACGCTGAGCGGAACCGCCGAAGCGAATGCCACGGTGCGGATCTACGATGGCATCACGCTGGTGGGCACGGTGACCGCCGACGGCAGCGGAAACTGGACCCTGCCGCAAACCACCACGCTGACGCAAGGAACGCATAACTTCACCGCCACGGCCACCGATGCGGCGGGCAACACCAGCGTGGCGTCAGCCGTGACGACGATTATCGTCGATACGACCGCCCCAACGGCGCCAACCGGAACCTTCAACGCCGACGGTAGCGTCCTGACCGGAACTGCGGAAGCAGGCAGCACCGTCGCGATCCGCCTTGCGGACGGCTCGACGGTGACCGCCATTGCGGGCAGCAACGGCACCTACACCTATACCTTCATTAACAAACAGACCGAAGGCCAGACGCTGCAGATCACCGCCACCGATGCCGCGGGAAACACCTCGCTGCCGGGCTCCGCCCTTGCGCCGGTGGTGCCGCTCTCCGCCAGCAATAACGTCGAAGAGCTGAACCTCAGCACCACGGCAACCGTGACCAACAGCCAGTACAGCGATTACGGCTTCCTGCTGGTCGGCGCCGTCGGCAACGTCCTGACGCTGCTGGGCAATGATACGGCCCAGGTCAACTTCACGGTGGGCAGCGGCGGCAGCGCGGATATCGTGGTGAACGCCAACGCCACGGGAGCGGTGCTCTCTCTGCTCAACACCCTTGAACTGGTGGTTCAGCATTACGTCAACGGCGCCTGGACCACCGTGGTGGACACCGGCCAACCGCAGTTTGCCGATCTCCTGACCCTCGGAGCAACCGGCGTCTCGCTGAACCTGACCGGGCTGGCTGACGGCGACTATCGCGTGCTCAGCTACAACACCAACCTGCTGGCAACCGGCTCCTACACCAGCCTCGACGTGGCGGTGAAAGAGACCGGTCCGGGTACGGTCACGGGCGAAACCAGCCTCAACGGCAACGTGATCCTCGATACGGACCCGACCGCAGGCAGCGACAACGCGCCGGCAGGAACCACTATCTCCGCGGTCACTAACGGACAGGGCGTCACCACCAGCGTGAACGCCGACGGCACGGTGATCCAGGGCCAGTACGGTACGCTGACCATCAACCGCGACGGCAGCTACACCTACAGCCTGACCGACACCAGCGCCGCGGTCATTGGCCGGACGGAGAGCTTTACCTACACCATTACCCATAACGGCGTCAGCGCGTCAGCAAACCTGGTACTGTCTCTGGGTGCCGGTACGGTAATCAACGGCATTGTGGCGGTGGACGACACGGCCTCGCTGACCTTTGACACCACCGTGAGCGAGATTAATAACGGCGCCTCGTCTCAGAACGGTTTTACCCTGGTGGGCATTAATCTCGGCAGCACGCTGGGGCTTAACCTGCTGGACGATATGGCCAACCCGATTATCTACAACGTGGAGGAAGGCACGACCCGCACCATGACCATCCAGGCCTCCGTGGGCGGCGTGGCGCTGGCGTCGGTATTCGATCTGTACGTCTATAAGTTCAACAACGCCACCCAGACCTTCGAGCAGGTTCGCGTCGAGTCGGGCTGGCTGCGCGCCCCGCTGCTGGGGGGGACCTCATCCCAACTGACTCTGAATCTGCCGGCCGGGGAGTACCTGTTCTTACTCAATACCGCATCGGGGATCGCCGTCCTGACGGGCTACACGCTGAGCGTTCTGCAGGATCATGTCTACAGCGTGGCGAGCATCAGCGAAACCACCACGGGCGACGTGCTGGCGAATGACCCTGTTCCGGCGGGCACGGTGGTCACCGAAGTGAACGGCGTGGCGGTCAACAGCAGTGGAACAACCGACATTCAGGGGGAATACGGCACGCTGACCATCAATTCGTCCGGCCAGTACACCTACACCCTGAGAAGCGGCGTGGGGGCGGACCATATCAGCACGCCTGACACCTTCGTCTACACCGTTACCGCGCCTGACGGCTCGAAGGATACGGCATCGCTCAACATCACCCCAACCGCCCAGGCGATGGATGCGGTGAACGATGTCAGCGCCACGATGGACCTCACCTCGGTGCACCACACGTCGGTCTACTCGGATACCACCGTGGGTACCGCCAGCTGGACGACGGCGCTGCTCTCGTCAACCCAGGGCTCCGGCAGCGGAACCTTCGTGGTCGACGCGAACACCGCGCTGCACAACGCGTCGCTGCACTTTAACGTGGCCTCGCTGCTGTCGCTGGGCGGACTGACGGTGAACTGGTCCATCAGCGACGGGTCGGGCGTGATCCGCAGCGGTTCCTTCAGCGGCGCCTCGCTGCTGGGCGGCAGTATCGACGTTCCGCTGACCGGGCTGGATCTCAACGCCGGGACCTATACGCTGAACTTTACCGGTAGCGTACCGGGGCTGAGCGTCGGGACCATCACCATCACCCCAAGCGTGAACGGCACCACCTACTCGCTGAGTGATTTTGACGTCACCGGCAGCCACACCGTCAACGGCAATATCTTTGACGGCACCGACTCTGGCGGCGTGCTGGATCAGCTCCACTCGGTGGATACCCGCCTGAGCGTGACCGGTTACAACGGCGTGACCACCACGCTGGATCCGTATACCGGCAGCGCAACGGTGAACATTACCGGCCATTACGGCGTCCTGGCGATCGGCGCTGACGGTCATTACACCTATACCCTCAACAGCGGGGTATCGCTCTCAACCATGACGTCGAAGGAGACCTTCAACTACACCCTGACCGATGCCAACGGCAACACGGATACCGCCACGCTGACCATCAATATGGCACCGCAGTTCATCAGCTCGGAGCATAACGACGCCATCACCGGTACGGCCTACGGCGATACGCTGATTTATCAGGTGCTGAACAGTACGGTGGGAAATGCCACGGCGGGCAACGTCAGCAGCACCGCGGGCGATCACTGGACCGGCTTCTCGCTGGCGCAGGGGGACAAAATCGACATCGGCGATCTGCTGGTGGGCTGGGATGGTAATACCGCCTCGTTGGGGAATTATATCCATGTCACACAAAGCGGTAGCAACACTGTGATCTCCATCGACCGTGATGGTGCAGGGTCCACCTACACTAATACTGCACTCGTTACGCTTGATAACGTTCAGACCACATACGACGAGCTTGTTAACCAGCAACACATCATTACCTGATAGCACCTGCAAGAGATGACCCGGGCGCACAGCGCCCGGGCATAAATAATAAAGACATACTCTTTTTAATAGGGACATGACATGGGAATGAAGATGCCTCACTGGTGGCTCTCGTGCTGCCTGATATCTATGCCCGCTCTCTGCGCGAACCCGACGGCAATCATCAATACCGGGCAGCTTCGCGAAACGCAGGAACTCCCCTCGCTCAATGGCCGCGTCGCACCTGCGTCTGGCAAAGCCGCACCCGGTTCATTGCAGCTTGGCGATGCCGTTAACCGCGCCGTCACCTGGCACCCGGCGATCGGCGAAGCCGTGGGAAAACTCTATGAACAGAGCGAAGAGGTGGACGTCGCTAAATCAAAATACTATCCGCAGATTAATGCCGGCGTGGACAACGGCTATTCCCATGACGGCGACCAGAACGGCTTTACACCGTCGCTGGTGCTCTCTCTCTCACAGATGCTCTACGACTTTGGCAAAGTGGCCAGCCAGGTGCGCGCCGAGAGCGCGGGCGTTGCCCAGCAGCAGGCCAACGTGCTGGTGAGTATCGACACTATTGCCCACGATACCGCCATCGCCATGGTGCAGGTGCAAACCTTGCAGCAGATGGTCGACACCGCTAAAGAACAGCTCGACGCCCTCTCCTCGATTGGCACGCTGACCCGCCAGCGTAACGACGAAGGAGCCACGTCGCTCTCTGACGTGGTGCAGACCGATGCGCGCATTGAAGGCGCGCGCGCCCAGCTGATGCAGTACCAGGCCAGCCTGGACAGCGCCCGCGCCACGCTGATGAGCTTTCTCGGCTGGAACAGCCTGAACGCAATCAGCAATGACTTTCCGCAAAAGCTGGGCCGGAGCTGCGACATCGCCGAGCCGGATGACCGTCTGGTGCCCGCGGTACTTGCCGCCTGGGCGCAGGCTAACGTCGCCCAGGCGAATCTCGACTACGCCGACGCGCAGATGACGCCCACCGTCTCGCTGGAGCCGGAGGTGCGTCACTATATGAACGATCGCTACGCGGGGAGTGAAACCCGGGATCGCACCCAGTATTCCGCCTGGGTAAAAGTGCAGATGCCGCTCTATCAGGGCGGCGGCCTCACCGCCCGGCGTAACGCTGCCGGACACGCGGTGGAGGCGGCGCAGTCCACCATTCAGCGTACGCGCCTTGACGTCCGCCAGAAACTGCTGGAAGCCCGCAGCCAGGTGATGAGCCTGCAAAGCACGCTGCAAATCCAGGGCCGCCAGGAAGCCCTCAGCGCACGCACCCGCGAACTTTACCAGCAGCAGTATCTCGATCTCGGTTCGCGCCCGCTGCTCGACGTGCTCAACGCCGAGCAGGAGGTCTATCAGGCGCGCTTCACCCAGCAGCAGACCCTCGGTCAGCTGCACCAGCTGCAGCTCAACTGCCTGTATAACACCGGGCAGCTGCGTCATGCGTTCGATCTTGATAACCGCACCATCCAGACCGTGGAGATCCAGCCATGAAGCAACGCGAAATCCCGCAGGGTGAAACGATGACGGATGAGGCGCTTGCGCAGTGGGCGCAGGCCTTCGGTTTTGTCGCCACGCGCTACCGCGTCGCCTGCTCGCCCGGCGCTCTGATCGCAGGCGCACCGTGGCTAAAAGGCAAACCGATGGTGCCCGCCCTCACCCAGCTGGCCCGCGAAGCGGGGCTGTCGTTTCAGCTCCTTACCGACGATCGGCAGGCGATCAACAGCTGGCGTCTGCCGGTAGTGGTGGCGATGAACGACGGCAGGATCGGCGTGATCGAGCATTTCGACGGGGAGGATACGCTGGAGGTCAGCTTTTTTGACAATGAGACCTACACCAACCGGCTGTCGATGACGGCGTTGCTGCCCGCTATCCGCCACGTTATTGCCCTGCGTCCACTCGCCGCGCTGAAGGACAGCCGCGTGGACGCCTATATCTCAAAATACCGTCCGGACTGGCTCTACCGGCTGGTGATGCGCGACCTGCGCCCCTACAGCTGGGTCATGCTGGCCGCCCTCTTTATCAACGTGCTGTCGCTTTCCGGAATCGTCTTTTCCATGCAGGTCTATGACCGGGTGATCCCCGCCCAGTCCTACCCGACGCTTTACGTCCTGACCATCGGGGTGTTGATTGCCACCCTGTTTGGCTTTGTGCTGCGCGTGGCGCGCGGGCACATTATGGATCTGCTCGGCAAGCGCTCGGACATGCGCGTTTCGGATCGCGTGTTCGGCCACGCGCTGCGGCTGCGCAACAGCGCGATCCCCCGCTCCACCGGCAGCTTTATCTCTCAGCTGCGCGAGCTGGAGCAGATCCGCGAGATGGTCACCTCGTCCACCATCTCGACGATTGTTGATCTGCCGTTCTTTCTCCTGTTCGTGGTGGTGCTGGCGATCATCGCCCCGCAGCTGGCGTGGATCGCCCCGGTCGCGGCGGTGATCATGGTCCTGCCCGGCCTGCTGCTGCAGAAGAAGCTGGCGGAGCTGGCGAAACAGTCGGCCCATGAATCGACCCTGCGCAACGCGGTGCTGGTGGAGAGCGTGCAGGGGCTGGAGGACATCAAGCTGATGCAGGCGGAAAACCGCTTTTTGCAGCAGTGGAACAGCTATATCCAGATCACCGCGGAATCCGGCCTGCGCACCCGCGAGCTGACGCAGAACCTGATCAGCTGGGGGATGACCATTCAGAGCCTGGTCTACGCCGGGGTGATCGTGGTCGGCGCCCCGATGGTGATCGACGGCACCCTGACCACCGGCTCGGTGGTCGCCGCGTCGATGCTGGCCTCTCGCATGATCGCCCCGATGGCGACGCTGTGCGGCGTGCTGGCGCGCTGGCAGCAGGTCAAAGCGGCAAAAGAGGGGCTGGACAGCATCATGCAGCTTCCCACCGAAAACCAGCGCGAGGAGACGCCGATCCGCCAGGACGTGCTGCGCGGTCACTACCTCTTCGAGCAGGCGCAGTTCCGCTATCAGCCGGACGATCCGCGCATGGCGCTGCGCATTAACCGGCTGGAGATCCGGCCGGGAGAAAAAGTGGCGATCCTCGGGCGCAACGGCGCGGGCAAATCGACCCTGCTGCAGGCCATGGCGGGCGGGATGGATCTGGCGGCCGGCGAGCTGCGGCTTGATAACTTCAGCCTGCCGCATCTCGACGTCGCCGACGTGCGGCGCAACGTCGGCTTTATGACCCAGAACGCGCGGCTGTTTTATGGCACCCTGCGCGAAAACATCACCCTCGGCATGCCGCGCGCCACCGACGAAGAGATTTTCGAGGCGCTGGAGCTGACCGGCGCGGCAGGCTTCGTGCAGAAGCTGCCCAAGGGGCTGGACTACCCGATCATGGAAAACGGCGTGGGGTTATCCGGCGGGCAACGCCAGTCGATTCTGCTGGCGCGGATGCTGCTGCGCGATCCGAATATTGTGCTGATGGATGAACCCACCGCGTCGCTGGACGAGCACACCGAGCGCGAATTCATCCAGCGTCTGGGCGACTGGCTCGGGCATCGCACCCTGATTGTCGCCACGCATCGCGTACCGGTACTGGAACTGGTGGAGCGCGTCGTGGTGTTGAAAGAGGGGATGCTGGTGATGGACGCGCCAAAGGCCCAGGCGCTGAACAACAGCCGTATGCAGCAGCAACAGCAGCAGGCAGCAACCGGACGGGAGTGGAAAAATGAAAATCAGTCAGCGTGACGTGGCGGCAATGGACGATCTGGATAACGCCCTTGACTCCGAAAGCGGCTACACCGGCGCGCGTCGGATCGTGATCTTCTCGCTGCTGATGTTTGTGGTGCTGGGCGTCTGGGCGTGGTTTGGCGTGCTGGATGAGGTATCAACCGGCTCGGGTAAAGTGATCCCCAGCTCGCGCGAGCAGGTCTTACAGTCTCTCGACGGCGGGATCCTCACCGAGCTGAACGTCCACGAGGGCGATCAGGTGCAGGCCGGGCAGGTGCTGGCGCGGCTCGATCCGACGCGTTCCGAATCGAACGTCGGCGAAAGCGCGGCGCGCTACCGGGCCTCACTGGCCTCCAGCGCTCGCCTGTACGCCGAGGTGAACGATCTCCCGCTGAAGTTCCCTCCTTCGCTGGCAAAATGGCCGGATCTGATTGCTGACGAAACGCGCCTCTACAACTCCCGCCGCGCGCAGCTGGAGGATACCCAGCGGGAGCTGCGCGCCGCGTTAGATCTCGCCAACAAGGAGCTGGCCATCACCCAGCGGCTGGTCAAAACCGGCGCCGCCAGCCACGTGGAGGTGCTGCGCCTGCAGCGGCAGAAAAGCGATCTGGAGCTGAAGCTCACCGACGTGCGTTCGCAGTATTACGTCCAGGCCCGGGAGGCGTTATCCAAGGCCAACGCCGAGGTGGATATGGTTTCAGCGATCCTCAAGGGCCGCCAGGATTCCGTCACCCGTCTGACGGTAAAATCCCCGGTACGCGGGATCGTGAAAAACATCAAGGTCACCACCATCGGCGGCGTGATCCCGCCCAACGGCGAGCTGATGGAGATTGTGCCGGTGGACGATCACCTGCTGATCGAAACCCGCCTGTCGCCGCGCGATATCGCCTTTATCCACCCGAACCAGGAGGCGCTGGTTAAAATCACCGCCTACGATTACGCCATTTACGGCGGCCTGCACGGGGTCGTCGAAACGATCTCTCCGGACACCATCCAGGACGAGGCCAAGCCGGAAGTGTTCTATTACCGGGTGTTTATCCGCACCAGCCAGGATTACCTGGTGAATAAGGCCGGCAGGCACTTCTCGATTGTGCCGGGGATGATTGCGACGGTGGACATTAAGACCGGCGAGAAAACGGTGCTGGATTATCTGATCAAGCCGTTTAACCGTGCGAAAGAGGCGCTGCGGGAGCGGTAGTCAATCGCCGGGTGGCGGCTCCGCCTTACCCGGCCTACATACCCGGAGGCCCTTGCAAGCGCAGCGCCACCGGGCAATATGTATGAAGCATTGAATCCTCCGCTGAAGGGATATTCCTCAATCCGAGTAAACAGGCAATACAGGCTCATATTTCGCTGGACAGAGGGTAAAGCAGAAGATCTCTACCTCTCTCCACACAAGTACACGCAACACAAGTGAGGCATCACCTATGACACTTCAACAGGCACTCCGCAAACCCACCACGCCGGGCGACGTGTTGCAGTATGAGTATCTTGAACCGCTCAATCTGAAAATCAGCGATCTGGCGGAGATGCTCAATGTTCACCGCAACACCATCAGCGCGCTGGTCAATAACAATCGCAAGCTGACTGCCGATATGGCGATCAAACTGGCAAAAGCCTTTGATACCACGATTGAATTTTGGCTTAACTTACAGCTGAACGTCGATATCTGGGAAGCGCAATCCAACCCCAGGACGCAGGAGGAGCTAAGCCGTATAAAGACCGTTGCGGACGTCATGGCTAAGCGAAAATCTGGCCAGCCGGATGTAGCCTGATTCGGTAAACAATTCACCTATCAATACTTTTAATCGTTAAAAGAGCTGGATCTCAACGCAGCCACGCGTATTACCTTCGCCCAAAAGGGCCTTCTTTAATCACCCACTGCCCCGGCGTTTTACCGGTCCATGCTCTGAAAACCTCAATAAATGCGCTGACGCTGCTGTAGCCGCAGGACAGCGCAATCCACCCTACCGGCTTCCCCGCCGCCAGCCACTCCATTGCCCGCATGACGCGCGCCAGCTGCCGCCAGTTAACAAAGTTCATTCCGGTCTGGGCGCTAAATCGACGGTTGAACGTACGTACGCTCATCCCAGCATGAACAGCATGGCTCTCGACCGTCTGGTTATCATCGACAAACTGCAGCAAATGGCTGACCACTTTCTTCAGACGCGGATCCGTCGGCACGGGCAGAGAAAAGCGAGCCTGGGGCGTCAGGGCAAGCTCATCCAGCAGCAACGTCAGCTTTCGCGGATCGTACTCGCTCTCTGCATCGCATAAACGGGAAAACAGTGCATGGGTGAGATCGTCGGGCTCGAACAGCGCGGGCGCATCGGGAAGCATTGCGCATCCGGCGGGATCAAGATAGATAGCGTAGCCTTCTATCGCACTTTCGGAAAAAGCGGCGTGCTGCCGATCCGGAGGGATCCAGCCGATGTGTTTTGCCGGTACGACCGATCGCGCCTGCGGCGTCTCAATGACCAGCAGCCCCGCTGCAATGCGCCACAGCTGGCCGGTGCGATGACTGTGCCAGGGCGTTCGGTACCCGCCGGGATGAAGGAGCGTTTCAGCACTGACCATATCATTTTGACCGAAAATCGTTATTCATCGACGCATTACAGAAACTACGTCTTCGGCTGTCAAGGATAATGATGATTCACCATATAAGGAGCCCGCATGAGCATTATCACGTCCCTGATATCCCACACCGACAACGCCGCGCAGCGCGAAAAGATGGCCTGCCTCTTAACCCGCTTATTCAACGGCGATATCGATCCGGCAGAGGTATTTACGCCCGATTACCAGCAGTTTACGGACGGTCACGCGCTTGACTACCGGGTTTTTGTCCAGCATCTGAGCCACGTCAGCTCGCAGATCCGCGCGATCGCCTTTACCGTGGTGGAGATAGCCTGTCATGACGAACTTCTGGCTGACCGGCATCTCGTGACGGTCACGTATCCTGATGGTCGTCAGGCAGAGATCGAGGTTTACCTGTTTGCCGCGCTGCGTGAAGGGAAAATCTGGCGGATCCATGAAGTCACGCGAGCACTCAGCGGCGATGCTGCAGATCGCATGCTGGCACACGCGACAGAATAATCTTACTCCGCCGGGCGCGGTGCGGCGCTGTTATACACGCCAATATAACGCGCAAATTTCCCGAGAAACACGCCGGCAAACACGCCGCCGGAGACGATCGCCAGCGCGCTCATGGCGGGCTGCTGCATCGTCTGCGGAGAGACCGCGCTCATCACGCCCAGCACATACTTGACGCCGAACGCCAGCATCATAAACGGCAGCGCGGTGTAGTCTGCCTGACGATAAAGGCTGCGCGGCGCATCTGCGCGGGTGATAACCGCCTGCTTAATCATGAAATACCCCAGCGCGGCCCCGGCGAGGATCCCCGCCGTCCACAATGCGACAGTTCCGGGCGTCAGCGTGCGGTAGACCACCAGATCGTAGATATCCCAGATTAGAAATATTGCCGGAATGATGGCAAGCCTCTCCAGCGTAACGGTGGCAGGCCTGCGGGCTTTAATGCCGCGAGAGATAAGGAAGATAAACAGCACCCACACCCAGGCGGGCGTGTGCGTAACGACACCGAACAGAAATTCAAACATGGAGATCTCCATGGACGATCGCGGCCCGTGCCGCCCTGAACGCGTATTGCGCATAACGGCAGGAAAGCCATTATGCGCAGGTCTTTTACAGCGATTTTTTCAGGCGTTGAACCGCTTCCTTCAGCTCTTCATCCGTTGGCGTGACAAACGACATACGCAGCGTTGAATGGTCTGGCTCATTACAGTAGAAAAATTCGCCCGGCACAAATACTACGCCGTTACTTAACGTTTTTTCCAGCCAGCGGGTGGTATTACTACCATTTTTCATATTCGCCCACAGGAACATGCCGCCCTTCGGCTTGTGGAACGACATCACATCGCCCAGCTCGGCCTCCAGCTCGGTTGCGAACGTCTGGTATTTCTGGCGATAGGCTTCGCGGATCGTTTTAATCTGATCGGGCAGGCGACCGGTTTTCAGGTATTCATACGTCATCAGCTGCGACAGCGTGCTGGTGTGCAGGTCGGTGGTTTGCTTAAGGTTTACTACTGCGCGCTTCAGCCATTCCGGCACCAGCACCCAGCCCACGCGGGTTCCTGGAGCAAGAATTTTGGAGAAGGTCGAGGTATACACCACGTTGTCTTCGTTGCCGATATCTTTGGCATGGGCAATTAACGGGCGGAAAACTTCATCGGTATAATTAATTTCGCTGTACGGATCGTCTTCAATAATGACGAAGTCATAGCGCTTCGATAATTCCACCAGCTGTTTGCGACGCGCCTCAGAGAGGGTTACCCCGCCAGGGTTGCCAAACGTCGGAACAATATAGACCGCTTTGATGGTTTTATTTGCCGCCAGCGCTTCAAGCTCATCCACCTTCATGCCGTCGCCGTCTGTTCCAACGGATTCAAAATTCGCCTGCGCCAGACCGAAGACCTGCAGCGCGGCAAGATAGGTTGGACGCTCAACCACCACGGTGTCACCTGGGTTGATTAACGCACGCGCCAGCACGTCGAGCGATTGTTGTGAACCGGAGGTCACGACCACATCATCCGCCTTGCAGCGGATCCCGCGCCCTTCACAGATGCGCTGAATTTCTTCACGCAGCCCCGGAACACCTTCGGTCAGACCGTACTGAAAGGCCTCACCAAAATGCTGTGATAAAACGGCATCAGCGGCAATTTTCAGGCCTTCGTGATCGAACAAGGCCGGGTTAGGGATCCCCCCGCCCAGCGAAATGACGCCAGCCATTTTGCTATGTTTTAATAATTCACGGATGGCAGATGATTGCAGGCCCTGCGCGCTGCTGGCGAGTTTATTCACAGACATTCTTTGCATACCTTCTTTTTTTATAGTGTGCCCAATCTTAGCAGAATATGGGCGATAAATTCCGTTAGCTTAGGGAGAGGTCGTAAATCCTGACGCCACAGCAAATGCACGGGTCTCGGCGCCGGAATAAATGCCTCCAGCACCCGCACCAGCCTGCCGCTTTCCAGATCTTCCGCCACCAGCACCTCCGGTTGCAGCAATAGCCCCGCTCCGGCTCTCGCGGCCATCCGCAGCCCGTAGCCGTCGTTGCATCTCAAGACCGCATCCCGCTTCCAGTGCACCTCGCCTTCGACGCCCGGCAGCCGCCACTCGTTGCGTGCGGTCCACACGCTGTGGGATAAGCAGAGATGATCCACCAGATCGGCAGGGGTTTGCGGCGTACCGTAGCGCGCAAGATAGTCCGGCGCGGCGCAGATCACCATCCGGTAAGGGCAGAGGTATTTCGCCACCAGATCGTCGTTGTGAATGTCGCCAATACGAATGGCCAGATCGATGCCCTCCTCCACCAGGTCCACCATCCGGTTGGTGAGATCCAGCTCGATGCGCACTTCCGGGTAGCGTTGTAAAAAAGAGGCCGTAAGCGGCGCGATCGCGCTGCCGCCAAACGAGGTGGGTGCGGTCACGCGCAGGGTGCCGGACGGCACGGCGCGCAGGCGTTCCACGGCGCTTTCGGCGATCGCGACCTGCTCCAGCACCCGCTTCGCCTCGTCGAAATAGACCCGCCCGGCGTCGGTCAGGCTCTGGCGCCGCGTGTTACGCTCCAGCAGGCGGGTGCCGAGCTGTGATTCCAGCAGCGCAACGTATTTCCCCACCATTACCGCCGACATCTCCAGCCGAGCCGCCGCACCGGTAAAACTGCCGCTTTCAACCACGGCAATAAAGGTCTCCATACTGCGAAGCTTATCCATATTCCAAACCTCTGGTTAGCAATCTTCTAACTTTAGCCCAGTTTATCTGCATTTTTATTTATTAAAGAATGAAGGCTCACAACATAAGGAGTCGGCTATGAAAATCGTGATTATTGGTGCCAGCGGTACGGTCGGTCGTGCGGTAACGGAAGAGCTGAGTCTTCGCCACGAGGTCATCCGCGTCGGCCGCACGCAGGGCGACGAGCAGGTAGATATCACCTCGCAGGCGAGCGTCCAGGCGCTGTTTGAAAAAATCGGCCCGGTGGACGCGATTGTCTCCGCCAGCGGGGGTCTTTACTTTGGCCCGCTCGCGACCATGAAGGACAGCGACTTCAACCAGGGCCTGCAAGACAAGCTGCTCGGGCAGGTGCGCCTGGCGCTGATCGGCCAGCACTACCTGAACGAGGGCGGCTCGATCACCCTGATTAGCGGCATCGTGGCGCACGAGCCTATTGCCCAGGGCGTGAATGCCACCACGGTAAACGCGGCGCTGGAAGGGTTTGTCCGCGCTGCAGCCTGCGAGCTGCCGCGCGGGATCCGCATCAACCTGATTAGCCCGACGGTACTCACCGAATCCGTCGAAACCTACGACGGCTTCTTCCCGGGCTTTGAGAGCGTTCCCGCCGCGACCGTGGCGCTGGCCTATCGCCGCAGCGTGGAAGGCGTGCAGAGCGGGCGGGTGTATAAGGTGGGTTACTGAGCCTTACGGGCGGCGATCAGCACCAGCATCGGGCGCTCCGCCTCTTCGGCCAGCGCGGGCCAGGCGTCAATCTGCGCCTGCGCTGGACCCCACTCGTTGACGTCGCTTATCGTTAATCCGGCCCCGATCAGCGCGTTAAGCGTGGTGCCGAGCGTGCGGTGATATTTCACCACCCCGTCCGCCAGCCAGTTGCTGATGCGTTTGCCTTCATCCTGATAATGATTAACGCCCCAGTATCGCTCGCCGTTATCGTCGGTCAGCCAGCCCTGACGGGTGGCGCAGGTGTAGATCGGGTGCTCCATCGAAAAGACCAGGCTGCCGCCGGGCTTGAGCGCGCGCTGAACCCTGGCGAATAGCGTATCCAGTTCCGGCAGGTAGTGCAGCGCCAGCGAGCTGTAGACCAGATCGAGGCTGTTCTCGTTAAGCTTAAGAGATTCCAGATCGCTACGCTGATAGTGAATCTGTGGGTCAGCGGTAAGCTCCGCTGCGCGGGCGAGCATCTTTTCTGAGATATCGACCCCCGTGACGTCAGCAGCGCCCAGCTCGCGCGCCGCGCGGCAGAACCAGCCGTAGCCGCAGCCGAGATCGACAACCGATTTGCCGGTCAAATCAGGCAGCATGGCCTTAAGCGCGGGCCACTCCGGCGCGCCGTCCAGACCCTGCACCGAGCGTGGAAGCTGGGCGTAGCCTTCAAAAAACGCCGGATTGTCGTAGATGTTTTGTGCCATGGCAGATCCCTCTTTAAGAATGTGCATAGCAGTATACTGCATTGTCGGGTGGCGGCTTCACCTTACCCGACCTACGGAAGTGCGGCCTGATGCCCTTCCCCCCTCTCCCACAGAGAGAGGGAGAAATGCACGTTAACCCACCAAGCCCCAGACAAGGTTGCCCTTATGGAACGTCGCGGTGCGCGGCGAAATGCGCGCCACGGCCTCGGCGGAGCAGGAGGCATCCACCAGCACAAAGCTGGCTTCATCCTGCGCTTTTGGCCACACGCGCTCGCCTTTGTCATTCAGCGGCAGCACGTTGCCGGTGGCAATACCGAGCGCGCGGGAGAGCGTCTGCTCGTTCGGGCGGATGTAGAGCTGAGCGTAAAGATTCGCCTTCTCCAGCATGTCCCCCAGACCGTAAGGCGACCAGTGGTCGATGACGCTGTCGGTCCCCGTCATCACGAACACGCCCTTCTCGCGCAGCTGCTTCAGCGGCATATGCAGGGTGCCAATCGGCACCGTGGAGGCGATGGTCACCCGCTGCGCCGCCATGCGGGTGGCGATCTCATCCACCTGCTGCTCGTTGAGCGTCGCCAGCGCGAAGGCGTGGCTGATGGTCAGCTTGCCCTTCAGCTCCGGCGTTTTCTCCACGGTTTCCACCATATAGTTCACCGCCGCCACGCCCGCCGGGCTGGTTTCGTGCAGGTGAATGTCCACGCCTTTGTCGTAGTCCAGCGCAATCTGGAACATGGTGTCGAGGGATTTCTCCATCGCGCCGTCGACGTTGGTAGGATCCAGCCCGCCGACGTAGTGCGCCCCGGCCTGCATCGCCTCGCGCATCAGTTTTTCGGAGTTTGACAGCAGCAGGCCGTGCTGCGGGAAGGCGACGATTTCGCAGTCAAAGCCGGGCTTACGGCGCGATAAAACCGCCTGCAGGTTTTCCAGATTCTTCAGGCCGGAGGTCGGCTCGATATTGCAGTGGCTGCGGGCGATGGTGGAGCCTTTCGACTGGATCAGATCGATCAGCTTTTCCGCACGCTCCTGGGTGTAGGGCTGTAGCTCCGGCAGCAGCTTCTGCTCAAGGCGGATCATGTCCTGAATAGTAGTACCCGCCGGGCGGTTCAGGGAGCGCCACGGACCGCCGTAAAAGGTTTTATCCAGGTGAATGTGCATGTCGCGCATCGCCGGGAGCATCAGCTTGCCGCCCGCATCGTAGTGCGGCAGCGTGGCGTCGGCGTGGCGCTTGTTATCGCGCAGGGCGACGATCTTCCCGTCGTTAATCTCCAGCGTTTTCAGCTCGGTGCGGGTGCTCGTCGCCACGCCGCCGTCGACGTTGAACCCGGCCTCCAGCAGCACATTGTCCAGATAGTAATGTTTCGCGGTGATGCTCATCGGTTTGCCCGTCTCGCAGGTTGGCTTCGCGGAGTCAGCAGCATACGCGACGGATCCGGTGGCGCCAAACAGCGCGCAGGCGGTGACCATTTTGCCGCTCTGGCTAATAAATTCGCGGCGGCTTTTGTTTTCACTCATCTTATCTTCCTTCATTAACAATATGGGTGCCGGTTTCCCCGCGCAGCGCCGCGGGCAGGCAGTCCGGCGAGGTGATAATCACGCGCCTGCCGCCGTGGTGTAAAAATTCCAGCGAGGCGTCGATTTTGGGCAACATGCTGCCCGCCGGGAAGTGGCCCTCCTCCCTGTAGCGCGTCATCTGCGCCACGTTTACAGTGTCCAGCGCCTGCTGGTCTGGCTTGCCGAAGTTGATGCACACCTTCTCCACGCCGGTGGTGATCGCCAGCACGTCGGCGCCGATCTCGCGTGCCAGCAGCGCGGTGGAGAGATCTTTATCAATCACCGCATCGACGCTCTGGTAGTCGCCCTGCTCGCTGCGAATCACGGGTATTCCGCCGCCGCCCGCGCCGATCACCACAAAGCCTTTTTGCGTCAGCGTTTTGATGGCGTCGGCCTCAACGATGCGCAGCGGCTGCGGTGAAGCCACCACGCGACGGTAGCCACGGCCTGAATCCTCGACAAAATGCCAGTCCGGGTGTGCCTGCTGCAGCTCGTCGCGCTGCGCCTCGGTGAAGAACGCACCGATAGGTTTGGTAGGGTGAGTAAAGCCCGGATCGTTTTTATCCACCTCCACCTGCGTAACGACCGTGACCGCTTTTTGCTCCCCGCGCGCGGCCAGGCGATTGTTGAGCGCCTGCTGGATCAGGTAGCCAATCCCGCCCTGGGTGTCCGCCACGCAGTTTGCCAGCGGCGTCAGCGGTAGCCCTTCCCGCTCGTGGGCGATTTCGGCGCGGCGCAGATCCAGCCCCACCTGGGGGCCGTTGCCGTGCGTGAGCACGATGTCATAGTCGGAGGCCAGCATTTCCAGCACCGACTCTGCTACTGCTTTCACCGCCTGCGCCTGATGTTCAATCGACTGGCTGGCGTTGTCTTTGATAATGCTGTTGCCGCCGATGGCGACGACCATAAGCTCTTTCATACGTGCTCCTTCACAACAGTACCCGGCTCAGCGCTCGCCGCTTCGCGGCTATCCAGCACATGCTTCACCACAAACATGCCGCCCATCATCAGGTAGGCCGTAACGAACATCAGCGAACTGCCTTCGGCAAAGCCCACCACCGGGGCGTGGATCACGCCAAACAGCGCGAGCAGCGCCCCGACGGCGGCCGCAACGGCTCCGCGCAGCGGCTTGTTGATGATGGCGAAGATGGCGATACAGCCCCACAGCATGCTGGCGAGCGGCGCGCCGTTGCCGAGATGCACCAGGCCTTCGTAGTAAATTCCTTTGCTGTGCAGCACGTCGGTGCCGATCTTCGTCGCGCTGGTGCCCGCCGCCCCCATCACGCTGTTCATCATGGTCAGCGCCCAGTTGGCGATCCACGGGAACAGGCAGATGAAGATCACCGGCACCTCCACTTTGGGCGTTTCCCTCACCACCTGGTTGGCGGTGACGACGCCGATAAACACCAGAATCGGCACGATGGCGGTCATCGGAATGATGGCGAGCATAAATGCCCCCAGCCCGAACAGCGGCACGATGAACATGGTCACGCCCGAGGCCAGCGTGTAGCCGATGCTGGCCCCCATCGCTTTCCAGCCGGGGTGGCCGACGTAGACCGTCACCGGGAACGGGTTTCCCATCAGGCAGCCGAGCATCGACGCCAGACCGTTCGCCAGCATCACCTTACGCGTCGGGTACGCATCTCCCGCCGCGTGGGCGCTTTCGATATTCTCCAGGTCGAAGATGTAGTTCGCCAGCCCCAGCGGCACGGCAGAGGCCAGATACGGCAGCGCGTGCGGCAGGCCCTGCATGAAGCTGTTCACGTGCACTTCCGGCGGGTTAAAGCCGAAGGATGACATGGACGCTTTAATCGCTTCCGGGCTTTGCAGACCGGAGATCCACGCCAGTGCCGTACCGGCAATCAGCAGCAGCAGGCCGGTCGGGATACGGGCGAAAATCGGCTTTTTACCGAACCAGTTGATGAAGATCAGCAGCAGCACGATAAACGACACGGTCGGCGCTTCGAACGCCTGCAGCATCGGGTTCATCGCCAGCAGCAGCAGGCCCAAACCGGAGAGGCACGACAGCAGCACGGTACGCGGGATCATCTTGCGGATGGTTTCCCCCAGGAACGAACCGCCCGCGAGGATCATCGCCTCCACGAAGCACCACACTAGGCCAATCTGGATCGCGAAGTCCGCATCGCCGGTCTGCTGATAAACCGGCATCAATACCAGGAAGGTCACGGTAAAAATTGACGGCGCGCTCGGGCCGGACGGCAGCGCGGTCACGTCCGTACGCCCGGTGGCGCGCGCCATCTGCATGCCAAACCAGGCGTAGCAAATACTCGCCACCAGCACCGCCAGCCCGAAGGCTGGCGCGATGCGTCCATAAACAATCTCCTTCGGGATGCCGACGACAAAAATGAGCAGCCCCATCATGGTCAGCAAATTGGTCAGGTTGTTGGTCATCAACCCGAAATACGCCGCCCAGTCACCTCTTTTCCACTCCAGCTTCATGTTTTTCATGGATGCATGCCTTATAAAAAGTAGCGATCGCGGAAGGTCAACAGCGCCTTTTCAAAACAGCTAAACGGCGGGTGAACGATGCCCGCCCCAATCATGCCGATGCCCGCATCTTTATGGGCAATGGCGGTGTTAATCACCGGCAGAATGCCGCTACCCGCGACTTTGGTGATGTCGATAGCAGTCGGAATGCCCATAAACGAGAGCAGCGGAATGGTGACGTTCGGGTTTTCGCCGAGGGTGATTTCGCGCATCTGGCGGGAGAAGTCGATGGCTTCGTCCACCGTCCCGCCCACCAGCGCAACGATTGCCGGAGCCGTCGCCATCGCAAAGCCGCCAATGCCGTAGGTTTCGGTGATGGCGCTGTCGCCGATATCCAGCCCGGAGTCTTCCGGCTTATAGCCCGCGAACATCGGGCCAATCACCTGCTGCGCCGGGCCGGTGAACCACTGCCCCGGCAGGCCGGAAACGCGCAGGCCAAACTCGTAGCCGTTGCGCGCCATGGTGGTGACGACGGTGCTGTACTCAATGCCGTGGGCAGCGTCCAGCGCGGCCTTACACATCGCCATCCACGTCGGGCCGGAGAAGTAGTCGCTGCTGGCGACAAACTCGAACACCTCGCGCTGCTGCTCCACCGGATAGCCCGCCTGGATCAGCCCCGGCGTCAGCGCCTGGATCAGCAGCGTGGTGCCCGCGTTGTTGCGGTTATGGCACTCGTCGCCCATGTGCAGCGCCTGGGCCAGCATCAGGCGCAGGTCGATTTCGCCGACGATCTTCATCGCGTCGCGCAGCATCGGGCCGAGCACGTCGCGCATCCAGTTCAGGCGGTCGATCACGCTCTGGTCGTTAGCGCCCATGCGCAGGATCTTCGCCATCTGCTCGCTGAGATTGGTGAACGCGCGGTTGCCGTAGGTTTTGTTTTCAACGATGTGCATAAACATCGACGCGGAGGTCACGCCCGCCATCGAGCCCACGCAGTCGTGCTCGTGGCACGGTGAGAAGGTAATTTCTCCGGAGGCAGCGAGCCTTGCCGCGTCGTCCAGATCTTTCGCCAGCCCTTCAAACACCAGCGCCCCGGTGACCGCGCCCTTCATCGCCCCGCACATATTTTCCCAGGCGACAGGCGGACCGGCGTGCAGAATGGTGGTGCGGGTCATGCCCGGCACAACGTTAATGGCCTGGTCATAGCCCACCAGTACCGGATGGGACTGAATAATGCGCTCAAGGGCGATGCGGTTAGCGGCGGCGATTTTCTCCGCCAGCGGTTTTTCCGCCAGTTGGTCGAGCGCTTCAACGACCTGCATATTGCCCTGCCCCGGCGGCGTCCAGTCAAGTTGGGTCACGGGAACGTGCTGTTTTTTAAGATCATCGCTGAACATCGCAATGCCGACATTAATCACGTTCAGCGGCTGGTTGAATAAGGTCGTCATTATGCTTTCTCCCCTTTGCAGACAAATTCGCGAGCCAGTAATCCGGTGTTGGTACTGCTGCTGGCCCAGATGACGCCTGCGTCGGTCAGCAGCTGGCACTGCTGCGCCAGCGACTGCGGATCCTGGTCGGTGCCGAGCACGTAGCCGAGGATCTCAAGCGGACGGTTATCGGCCTTCGCGATCGCCTGCGCCTCTTTGATAGCGTCGATCATCACGCCGACCGGATCCTCATGTGCGCCAAAGCCCAGCACGAAGTCCATCACGATGACGCCCACCTCAGGATCGCGCGCCTCCTGCAGCAGGCGGCTGATGCGGTTGGTCGGGTCGATCATCGGGTGCGGCTTGCCGTTGGTGAAGTCATCGTCGCCAAAGTCGAGGAAGGTGTGGGCTTTACTGACATTGACGTCGCCCAGGCGCTTAGACGGATCGGGCTGGATGTTGCTGTAAACGTCGTTGAATTTCTCCAGCGCCGCGAACATCGCCTCGTCGCACAGGGTGCCGCCGCAGAACAGGCCGCGAATGTACTTCTGCTGCGGCGTCAGGCGAGTGCGCACCTCTTCAATCAACGGCCAGTTGAGCGGATGCAGATCGAGGGACTCTTTTTTGATGCCGGTGAGCAGGACCGCCTTCAGGGCCGCGTCTTTGGTGCCGCGCACAAACTGCAGGCCGTCTTCATCGGCGGGCGGTTCGCTGCGACCGAGGAAGCAGACAACCACCGGCTTGCGGCAGGCGCGCGCGCGGGCCAGCACTTTCTCCGCCACCGCAGGGGCCGGCGGCTTGGAGATCAGCGCAATCACCTGGGTCGCGTCGTCCGCTTCCAGCATGTCGATGGCGTCGAGCATCATCAGGCCGCCGATTTTCTCGCTGAGATCGCGTCCGCCGGTGCCAATCAGCTGCGACACGCCGCCGCCGAATTCGTGAATGCGCACGCTCAGCTCCTGGCTGCCGGTGCCGGATGCGCCGACGATGCCAATCGGTCCGCGGCGCACCGCGTTGGCAAAGCACAGTCCCGCGCCGTTGATAATGGCGGTGCCACAGTCCGGCCCCATCATCAGCAGACCTTTCTTATGCGCCAGCTGCTTCAGCGCCAGCTCGTCGTCGAGCGACACGTTATCGGAAAACAGCATCACGTTGAGATCGTTTTCCAGCGCCTGGCGCGCTTCGCGGGCGGCGAAGGTGCCGTTGACGGAAATCACCGCGAGGTTGCTCTCCGGGCGATGGGTTTTGGCGCTGGCAATCGTAGCGTAGCGCGCTTCATGGGTGCCGCCGCTCTCTTTACGCGTGAACAGCGCTTCGATGGCCGCCAGGGTTTCATCATTCGCCGCGTCGCCTTTAATTACGATCATCAGGTCGCCGTTTTTGGCTTCCGCTAATTCCGGCGTTAATAGCCCGAGGTTTTTTAATACGCCTTTGTTCATTTCCGTCGCCATCGCGACAAACGCCTGCTCGACGCCCGGTAATTTATTGGCTCTGGTGGAAACGGACATTAATGAGACGGAGTCAAAATATGTGTTCTTTTTTATGACGATTTTTGTGGGCATTATTTTCTCCTGAAAGCGGATAAAAGGGGGCCGCCGTCGTGCAAAATGCACGTCGGTAAAAATGCGTTTTAATTAGCGGCCAGCCGGAAAAGGCTGGCCGAATGCGTTATGCGCCCGCCGCCAGCAGCAGGTCAGCTATTGCATCGAAGCCTTTTTCCCGCGCCAGTTCGAGCGGGGTTTTACCGTATTTATCGGTCATGTGCGGGTTCGCGCCGTTATCCAGCAGCAGCTTCACGATCTCCTGCTGCTTAGCGCCGCCGTCGTTAAGCACGATCGCTTCCAGCAGCGGCGTCCAGCCGACAAAGTTGGTGTGATTGACGTTGATATCCGTTTTCTCCAGCAGCTCGCGCACGATCTCCACGTGCCCTTTTTCGCTGGCAGGGGTAATGCCCACGCCGCCAAAGCGCGTCAGGCGGTCGAGATCCGGATTTGCCGGAAGGACAAGGCGCAGCAGGGTGATATCGTTGGTCAGGCAGCTAATCAGGAAAGGGTTAAAGCAGGTCTGATCCTGTTTATCAATATCCGCCCCGGCGGCAATTAATAACGCCACGCAGTCATAATGCTTTTTCAGGCTGGCAATAATAACGGCGGTTCTTTTCTGTCGATTGGTGGCGTTAATATCCACGCCTTTCTCCAGACAGACTTTTAGCGCATCGCTATTGCCCTCTTCTGCCGCCAGCAGAAATTCAGTAACGAGTTCGTTCGCAGACATATTCAGACTCCCGATGTTTTTATTTCTGTTGACCTGAGAATAGCAACAGCCTGGTCATAAAAGAATCCGCTTAAAAATGATTCATCGACAGTCAATTCATTGTTGAGGTAAATTCAATAAACCGGTCAAAACGTGCGTCTGTGCAACCTTTTTCTTATGTTTCTCCGCTTTTTAGCGCTTCTGGCTGCATTATGCTTATGCCTGACGAAGCCTTACTGTGTGGGGCTTTCGGCAAATGATAAGAACTGTGATCGGCTTCAAATGCGTTGTAACAACGCTGTTAAAATATGTTCAAAACTGATGGCTGAAGGGAGTGAGATATGAATTCCATCTTTACCGAGGAGAACCTGCTGGCCTTTACTACCGCCGCACGCTTCGGCAGCTTCAGCAAAGCCGCCGCCGAGCTGGGCGTGACGACCTCCGCCATCAGTTACACCATCAAACGCATGGAGACCGGTCTGGACGTGGTGCTGTTTGTCCGCAGCACGCGCAGCATTGAGCTGACCGAGTCCGGCTTTTACTTTTACCGTAAGGCCACCGACCTGCTGAACGACTTTCACGCCATCAAGCGCGGCATAGATACCATTTCTCAGGGCATTGAGGCGCGGGTACGCATCTGTATCAACCAGCTTTTATACACGCCGCGCCACACGGCACGGCTGCTGCAGGTGCTAAAAAAGCAGTTTCCCACCTGCCAGATCACCGTGACCACCGAGGTGTATAACGGCGTCTGGGATTCGATCATTAATAATCAGGCCAACATCGCGATTGGCGCGCCGGACACGCTGCTGGACGGCGGCGGGATTGATTACACCGAGATCGGTGCCATTCGCTGGGTGTTTGCCATCGCGCCGGAACACCCGCTGGCATTCACCCCTGAGCCAATAGCGGAAAGCCAGCTGCGCCTGTATCCCAACATCATGGTGGAAGATACCGCGCACACCATTAACAAAAAGGTTGGCTGGCTGCTGCACGGGCAGGAGGCGATTCTGGTCCCAGACTTTAACACCAAATGTCAGTGTCAGATCCTAGGCGAAGGGATTGGCTTTTTGCCGGAATACATGGCCCGCGAGGCGGTAGACGCGGGGCTGCTGGTCACCCGACGAATCAATAACCCGCGTCAGGATTCGCGCATGCTGCTCGCCACGCAGCATGCCGCAACCGGCCAGGTCACGCGGTGGATCAAGCAGCAGTTTGGTCCAGCGGGGGTACTGACCGATATCTATAGCGATTTACTGTGGCGCGCCTAGCTTTTGCTCTGTACCCAAAACGCGTGAATGAGGCCGGGGAAGTAGCCCAGCAGCGTCAGAAGAATGTTGATAATAAACGCCCAGCCAAATCCTTTACCCAACAGCACGCCCAGCGGCGGTATGAGGATCGTAAAAACAATACGCCAAAATCCCATATAAACACTCCGTTCAATCTAATCCATTGAAAATAAAAAAGAGAACGCTGTAAGCATAGCCAGTTTATTCGTCTGTACCAGTTCCGGGCCTCGCGTTTACCCTCTTTTACGCTTTTGACGCTGGTTTAATGCACCGGATTAGTTTAGCATTCACTTAATTAAGCAAACACTAAACTATCATGACCGAACTCGAACAGCTTCAGGCCAGCGCAGAGCAGGCCGCAACCCTTTTAAAAGCGATGAGCAACCCGCGTCGGCTGCTGATCCTCTGCACCCTGTGCGGAGCGCCCGGCACCAGCGCGGGGGAGCTTGCGCGAGCCACGGGGTTAAGTCCTTCCGCCACGTCGCAGCATCTGGCGCGCATGCGTGAGGAAGGGCTTATCGACAGCACTCGCGACGCGCAGCGCATTCTCTATTTCATTAAAAACGATGCGGTGCATCAGCTTATCAGCACCCTGAAAACCCTTTATTGCCCGTAAGGAGTCGCCATGTCACTTCCTCTTCTTTCACCGCGCCAGGCCAATGCCCGCGTCGCTGAAGGCGCAAAACTGATTGATATACGTGATGCCGATGAGTACGCCCGCGAGCATATTCCCGCCGCGCGGTCCATGCCGCTGGATACCTTACCCGGCGGACTTAGCGCGCAGGTGGGTGATACGCTGATTTTTCACTGCCAGTCTGGCGTCCGCACCTCTGGCAATGCCGAGCGCCTTGCTCAGGCCGCCGCGCCCGCAGAGGCATTTGTGGTCGAGGGGGGCATTCAGGGCTGGAAACAGGCCGGACTGCCGACCGTTGAAGACAAATCCCAGCCGCTGCCGCTGATGCGTCAGGTGCAAATTGCCGCCGGGCTGTTGATACTCTGCGGCGTTGTGCTGGGCTATAGCGTCTCCAGCGGCTTTTTCCTTCTCAGCGGTTTTGTCGGAGCCGGGCTGCTGTTCGCCGGTGTGACGGGCTTTTGCGGCATGGCGCGACTGCTCATGGTAATGCCCTGGAACCGGCGTACCTCATAAGCAGTAAGCGGTGAAATACGCTGTACCCGGCGTCATGCGTGGGCTAAGGTGAAGATCGCTAAAACGATGAGGAGGTAATATGTTTTCTGTCGGTGATTATGTGCAACCGCGTAAAGGCGGCCCGAAACTGAAAGTGCTCGAAGTGAACGGTGACAGCATTGTGGCGGTCCAGGCCAGCAATGAGCAAGGCGAGAAATATACGCTGAAAGCCGCCGATGTAGCGCCTTATACCGAAGAAGGCGATTTCGGCGTCTGCTGAACAGTCAGCCGGGCGGCATATTCCGCCCGGCTCATTCGTTAGATCAGAAAATCATCCAGTGATTTACCGTCTGCCAGCGCGCTGGCGATAGGCTTCGGCGTGCGGCCCTGGCCGGTCCACGTTTTCTCTTCGCCGTTCTGGTCAATAAAGCGATATTTTGCTTCACGCGGCTTACGCTTTTTCGCTGGCTTACCCGTCTGCGCCAGTTCAGAACCCAGCAGGTCAGTCGGTGAAATACCATCAGCTTTCATCAGCTCCAGCAGGGCATTAATTTTTTCCTGCTGCTCAGCACGCTGCTGCTCTAATTCCGTCAGCTCGCTGCGTTTCTCTTCAGTAACGACCCTGACCTTTTCCAGCATTTCCTCAAGAACGTCCAGGGATAATTCACGCGCCATGGCGCGCAGGGTTCGGATATTATTAAGATTCTGTAACGTCAAAGACATATTATTTGGAAACCTTTTCTTTGGGGGGTAAATAGATAAATCGCCGACAGAATAATTCATTTGAGTTGAAATATCTACCCAAGGGTCCGTACGGGCATCAGTGTAAATATATCTAGAACTCACTGTTAATAATAGCGCAAGGTGCTGACAGGACACCGATGAATCCAATCACTCCATTAATATAAATGGCCAACTTTAATCCAAATTACAGCATACTGCGCCGCTTCAGGTGGAGGATTCCTGACTTTCGCCACTAACGAAATCAACTCATTGATTTTAAAGCGAAAACCATCAAACGAGACAGATTATAACGATCGGAACAAAAAACAAACAACTTTAGAGAATTTTGTGGACAAAAGGCGATTAAATAAAAATTAATCACTAGTTGTTAGTTTAAACTTAGAGATATACGCTATACACGTCAAACAAACCAACCTAAAGCACTAACCGCTGAAGGAAAATCGTTTCTTTTGTGTTCTTCTCAAGGAGTTCAGACATGTTCTCGCCGCAATCTCGCCTGCGCCACGCGGTGGCGGATACTTTCGCGATGGTTGTTTACTGTTCCGTCGTGAACATGCTGATCGAAATATTCCTCTCCGGAATGTCCTTCGAGCAGTCACTTTCTTCTCGTCTGGTGGCGATCCCGGTCAATATTATTATTGCATGGCCGTACGGATTATACCGCGATGCGGTAATGCGTTTCGCACGTCGTTTCAGCCCCGCAGGCTGGGTGAAAAACCTGGCGGACGTTCTGGCGTATGTGACGTTCCAGTCGCCGGTTTACGTGGCCATTCTCCTGACAGTCGGTGCAGACTGGCACCAGATCGCTGCGGCGGTCAGTTCGAATATTGTGATTTCGATGTTGATGGGAGCCGTTTACGGCTATTTCCTCGACTACTGCCGCCGCCTGTTTAAGGTCAGCCAGTACAGCCAGGCAAAAGCGTGATGTGAAGCGACTGGCGCACGCCAGTCGCGGATTTACTGTACGTCGCCAAACAGTCCCTTCAAAAATCGCTCCAGCGCCATACGCGAACTGAAACCGTGCGGAATACCATAATGCTCATGCCGTTCACCGCCTAAATAGAGCGGAAATTGCTGATAATGATCGCAGGTTTTAATATCCGAGGCAGGCTCAGCAAATGACAGACTTCTGTCTTTCAGCGTCGGGTGAATAATGAGAGCGGTACGTCCCATTCTTGCTTCGCGATTAACATAAACATAATTCTCGCCGCGGCGATATCCATACGCTTTTGGCGTTACCTCATCCATGGTGAATCCCTCTTTTTCAAGAACGCGTGCCACCTCGTCAGGTCGTAAATACATATCTTTTCCTCGTTATCTTTTCCTGCCCGGCAACCTTACAGTATTCAGCAATAGCAGGGCTTTCAGAATAGTCCATAAACTGCCGGATAACGCGTGATGCGCTTCAGATATTAAATTTCTGAACTAAACTGAACGGGAACACAAAATTACGGAGGATCGTATGTTTAACAGACCGAACCGAAACGATATTAATGGCGACGCTCAGGATATTCGTAATGATGTCAGCCAATTAGCGGACACGCTGGAAGAGGTGCTGAAGTCCTGGGGAAGTGACGCGAAGGACGAAGCGGATGCCGCAAAGCGTAAGGCTCAGTCTCTGCTCCGTGAAACTCGCGCCCGTATGAACGGACGTTCACGCGCCACGCAGGCTGCCTGCGATATGGCAAGCTGTGCTACGACCTTCGTGCGTGAAAAACCGCTATGTACTCTGGGAACCGTCGCAGCGGTCGGTATCTTCGTCGGTGCCCTGCTCAGCCTGCGTAAATAATCCCGCGTTCTCTGCCCCGGTAGCCTCAGGCGCCGGGGCTTTTTTATGCCCGTTAGCCTGAAAAACCCGTACAGCCTGCCCTGCCCCGCTGTGCTCATCACAGGGGCGATATTAATCTAAATTTCCCATATCTTGTATGGTTGAAACTTAAGACAACTACATCTAGTATTCCTTTTAGCAAGATACACACAACCCGACGCGATGATTCGCGCCGCACCCTCACTTTAAATGGAAATACGAATCATGAGCATTATTATTTACACTCGTAACGATTGTGTTCAGTGTCACGCGACAAAACGGGCAATGGAAAGCCGCGGCGTGGCGTTTGAAATGGTGAATGTTGACCAGGTCCCCGAGGCCGCAGATACCCTGCGCAAGCAGGGTTTTCGTCAGCTTCCGGTGGTGGTCGCCGGGGAGACAAGCTGGTCCGGCTTCCGCCCGGACATGATTAACCGCCTGAGCGCTCAGGCCACACGTGCATGAGCGGGCTGGTCTACTTCTCCAGCAGCTCGGAAAACACGCTCCGCTTTATTGAGCGCGTCGGGCTGCCTGCGGTGCGCATTCCGCTGAACGAGCGGGAGCGGATCCGGGTAGAGGAACCTTACATTCTGGTGGTGCCCAGCTATGGCGGCGGCGGTACGGCAGGAGCCGTGCCTCGTCAGGTGATCCGCTTTCTGAACGATCCTCACAACCGCGGGCTAATCCGCGGCGTTATCGCGGCGGGGAATCGCAATTTCGGCGATGCCTTTGGCCGCGCCGGGGATGTTATTTCTCAAAAATGCGGCGTGCCGTATCTCTATCGTTTTGAGCTGATGGGGACGCAGCAGGACGTCGAAAACGTGCGTAAAGGAGTGAACGAATTTTGGCAACGACAACCGCAGAACGGGTGATTCAGGCGACGCCGGATTACCACGCATTAAACGCCATGCTTAACCTCTACGATCGGGAGGGGCGCATCCAGTTCGATAAAGATCGTGAGGCGGTGGATGCCTTTTTTGCCGCCCACGTGCGGCCCAACAGCGTGACGTTTGCGAGCCAGAATGAACGTCTCGACTATCTGGTGAACGAGGGCTACTACGACGCGCGCACGCTCACCCGCTACGACCGCGCCTTTGTGGTGAAGCTGTTTGAACGCGCCCACGCCAGCGGCTTTCGTTTCCAGACCTTCCTCGGCGCGTGGAAGTATTACACCAGCTACACGCTGAAGACCTTTGACGGCAAGCGCTACTTAGAGAGCTTTGAAGATCGCGTGGTGATGGTGGCGCTGACGCTGGCGCAGGGTGATGAAGCGCTGGCGGAGCAGCTCGCCGACGAGATCCTCTCCGGACGCTTCCAGCCCGCCACGCCGACCTTTCTCAACTGCGGCAAAGCCCAGCGCGGCGAGCTGGTCTCCTGTTTCCTGCTGCGTATCGAAGACAATATGGAGTCGATTGGCCGCGCGGTGAACTCGGCGCTGCAGCTTTCCAAACGCGGCGGCGGCGTGGCGTTTCTGCTCTCTAACCTGCGTGAAGCGGGCGCTCCGATCAAGCGCATAGAAAACCAGTCCTCCGGCGTGATCCCGGTGATGAAGATGCTGGAAGATGCCTTCTCCTATGCCAACCAGCTTGGCGCACGCCAGGGCGCGGGGGCGGTTTACCTGCACGCGCACCACCCGGACATCCTGCGCTTTCTCGATACCAAGCGCGAAAACGCCGACGAAAAAATCCGCATAAAAACCCTGTCGCTCGGCGTGGTGATCCCGGACATCACCTTTAAGCTGGCCAGGGAGAATGCCGATATGGCGCTCTTCTCGCCGTACGATATTGAGCGTATTTATGGCAAAGCGTTTGGCGACGTGGCCATCAGCGAACTTTATGACGAACTGGTGGCCGACGATCGCATTCGCAAAAAGACCATCAACGCCCGCGATTTCTTCCAGCGGCTTGCGGAGATCCAGTTTGAGTCCGGCTATCCGTACATCATGTTTGAGGATACGGTGAACCGCGCGAACCCGATTGCCGGGCGTATCAACATGAGCAACCTGTGCTCGGAGATTTTGCAGGTCAACAGCGCGTCAGCCTACGACGAGAACCTGGACTACGCGGACATCGGCAAGGATATCTCCTGCAACCTCGGGTCGCTGAATATTGCCCACACCATGGATTCCCCGGACTTTGGCCGCACGGTGGAGACCGCCATCCGCGGGCTGACGGCGGTGTCGGACATGAGCCACATCCGCAGCGTACCGTCTATTGAAGCGGGCAACGCCGCGTCGCACGCCATCGGTCTGGGGCAGATGAACCTGCACGGCTATCTGGCGCGGGAAGGCATCGCCTACGGCAGTTCGGAAGGGCTGGATTTCACCAACCTCTATTTCTACACCATTACCTGGCACGCGCTGCACACCTCAATGATGCTGGCGCGCGAACGCAGCCAGCGGTTCGCCGGCTTTGAGCAGTCCCGCTACGCCAGCGGGGAATATTTCAGCCAGTATCTGGAAGGCGACTGGCAGCCGAAAACCGAAAAAGTACGCGAACTGTTTGCCCGCGCGGGGATTACCCTGCCGACGCGCGAAATGTGGCAGCAGCTGCGTGACGACGTGATGCGCTACGGCATTTATAACCAGAACCTGCAGGCCGTCCCGCCGACCGGATCGATTTCCTACATCAACCACGCCACGTCGAGCATTCACCCGATCGTATCGAAAATTGAAATTCGTAAGGAAGGTAAAACCGGGCGCGTTTACTACCCTGCCCCGTTTATGACCAATGAGAACCTGGCGCTCTATCAGGATGCGTATGAGATCGGCCCGGAGAAAATCATCGATACCTACGCCGAGGCGACAAAACATGTGGATCAGGGGCTGTCGCTGACGCTGTTCTTCCCGGACACCGCCACCACGCGGGATATCAACAGAGCGCAAATCTACGCCTGGAAGAAAGGCATCAAAACGCTCTACTACATTCGCCTGCGCCAGCTTGCGCTGGAAGGCACCGAAATTGAAGGCTGCGTATCCTGCGCGCTGTAAGGAGAAAGGATGAAACTGTCACGCGTGAGTGCCGTTAACTGGAACAAAATCCAGGACGATAAAGACCTGGAGGTATGGAACCGCCTGACCAGCAACTTCTGGCTGCCGGAAAAGGTCCCGCTCTCCAACGATATTCCGGCCTGGCAAACGCTCGGTCACGCCGAGCAGCAGCTGACGATCCGCGTCTTTACCGGCCTGACGCTGCTGGACACCATTCAGAATACCGTTGGTGCTCCGGCTCTGATGAGCGACGCGCTGACGCCGCACGAAGAGGCGGTGATGTCGAACATCAGCTTTATGGAGGCGGTGCATGCCCGCTCCTACAGCTCTATTTTCTCGACCCTGTGCCAGACCAAAGACGTGGACGCCGCCTATACCTGGAGCGAAGAGAGCGAGTCACTACAGAGAAAGGCAGAGCTGGTTCTGGAATATTACCGCGCCGACGAGCCGCTGAAGAAGAAGGTCGCCAGCGTGTTCCTGGAATCTTTCCTCTTTTATTCCGGCTTCTGGCTGCCCATGTACTGGTCGAGCCGGGGCAAGCTCACCAACACCGCCGATTTGATTCGGCTCATCATTCGTGATGAAGCGGTGCACGGGTATTACATTGGCTATAAGTATCAGAAAGGGCTGGAGAAAGTCAGCGAGGCGAAGCGCGAGGAGCTTAAAGACTTTGCGCTCGATTTGCTGATGGATCTGTACGACAACGAGCTGAGCTATACCGAGGAACTCTACGCCGGCACCGGCTGGGAGGACGACGTGAAGGCCTTCCTCTGCTACAACGCCAACAAGGCGCTGATGAACCTGGGTTACGACGCGCTGTTCCCGCCGGAGATGGCGGAGGTGAACCCGGCGATTCTGGCCGCGCTGTCGCCCAACGCCGACGAAAACCACGATTTCTTCTCGGGATCGGGCTCATCGTACGTGATGGGCAAAGCGGTGGAAACCGAGGATGAAGACTGGGATTTTTGATGAACGCTAACGTTCGTTAATTTAATATAAACCCAACAACTCTCTCTCTAATATTTACAAAACAACTACACTGTAATTTCCACGTCATATTCGCCTGAATCATTCCGGTTCAGGCGAAATTTCCCGATGCAGCAGCAAAAAATTGAGAAAAATTCAAATCGCCCTCAGCCCTTTATTCATGGGAAATTCAGCCGTTTCGCTTACGTCAAAATTTTGCCTTCATCCCGACTCAGGGTTGTCTCAGATTCTCAGTATGTTAGGGTTATGCCCGTTAACAATTTACCATGGTAATCATATCGGCATAAACAAATAACAGGACACTCTCTATTGCATGGCAATTAAATTAGAAGTGAAAAATCTTTATAAAGTATTTGGCGAGCATCCGCAGCGCGCATTCAAATATATTGAGAAAGGCCTTACGAAAGAGCAAATTCTGGAAAAAACCGGGCTATCGCTTGGCGTTAAAGACGCCAGTCTGGCCATTGAAGAAGGCGAGATTTTTGTCATCATGGGATTATCCGGTTCGGGTAAATCCACTATGGTTCGCCTTCTCAATCGCCTGATTGAACCCACCCGCGGGCAGGTGCTGATTGACGGCGTGGATATCGCCAGAATATCAGACGCAGAGCTTCGCGAGGTGCGCAGAAAGAAGATTGCAATGGTGTTCCAGTCATTCGCGCTGATGCCGCACATGAGGGTGCTGGATAATACCGCTTTCGGCATGGAATTAGCCGGCACGCCGGCTCAGGAACGTCAGGAAAAAGCCCTTGATGCGCTGCGTCAGGTCGGGCTGGAAAATTATGCGCATGCGTACCCGGATGAACTTTCCGGCGGTATGCGTCAACGCGTGGGATTAGCCCGCGCATTAGCCATTAATCCAGACATATTATTAATGGATGAAGCCTTCTCCGCCCTCGATCCGTTAATTCGCACCGAGATGCAGGACGAGCTGGTAAAATTACAGGCTAAACATCAGCGAACCATTGTCTTTATTTCCCACGATCTGGATGAAGCCATGCGTATTGGCGACCGTATTGCCATTATGCAAAACGGTGAGGTGGTCCAGGTCGGCACGCCGGATGAAATTCTCAATAATCCGGCGAATGATTATGTCCGCACCTTCTTCCGCGGCGTGGATATTAGCCAGGTCTTTAGCGCCAAAGATATTGCTCGTCGAACGCCAAACGGCATTATCCGTAAAACGCCAGGCTTCGGCCCGCGCTCCGCGCTTAAGCTGCTGCAGGACGAAGACCGTGAATACGGATATCTGGTTGAACGCGGCAATAAATTTGTTGGCATTGTCTCCATCGACTCCCTGAAAACGGCTCTCACTGAGAGCCAGGGAATCGATGCGGCGTTACTTGACGCTCCGCTTGCCGTGGACGCCGAAACGCCGCTCAGCGAGTTGCTCTCTCATGTAGGGCAGGCGCCATGCGCTGTGCCGGTCGTGGGTGAAGAACAACAGTACGTCGGCATCATCTCAAAACGGATGCTGCTGCAGGCTTTAGATCGCGAGGGGGCAAACAATGACCGATCAATCTAACCCGTGGGGCGCCACTGAGGCAGCGGACAGCGCTGCGCAATCCACCGACGCGTGGGGTTCCACGCCAGCGCCGACCGATGGCGGCGGCGCGGCAGACTGGCTCAACAGCGCACCCGCGCCTGCGCCAGAGCACTTCAACATCATGGATCCGTTCCACAAAACGCTGATCCCGCTGGACAGCTGGGTCACGGAGGGGATCGACTGGGTGGTCACCCACTTCCGTCCGGTCTTCCAGGGGATCCGCGTCCCGGTGGATTACATCCTGAACGGCTTCCAGCAGCTAATGCTGGGCATGCCGGCGCCGGTGGCGATTATCCTGTTCTCCCTGATCGCCTGGCAGTTCGGCAGCGCAGGGATGGGAGTCGCCACGCTGATTTCGCTGATTGCCATCGGCGCGATTGGGGCGTGGTCGCAGGCGATGATCACCCTGGCGCTGGTGCTGACCGCCCTCCTCTTCTGCGTTGTCATCGGCCTGCCGATGGGGATCTGGCTGGCACGCAGCCCGCGGGCGGCGAAGATTATTCGTCCGCTGCTGGATGCGATGCAGACCACCCCGGCATTCGTCTATCTGGTGCCTATCGTAATGCTGTTCGGCATCGGCAACGTGCCGGGCGTGGTGGTGACCATTATCTTCGCCCTGCCGCCAATTATTCGTCTGACCATTCTGGGGATTAACCAGGTGCCTGCGGACCTGATCGAAGCGTCACGCTCGTTCGGCGCCAGCCCGCGCCAGATGCTGTTTAAGGTTCAGCTCCCGCTGGCGATGCCAACCATCATGGCGGGCGTTAACCAGACGCTGATGCTGGCCCTGTCTATGGTGGTGATCGCCTCGATGATCGCCGTTGGCGGTCTGGGCCAGATGGTGCTGCGCGGCATTGGCCGTCTCGATATGGGGCTGGCCACCGTCGGCGGCGTCGGCATTGTGATCCTCGCCATTATCCTTGACCGCCTGACTCAGGCCGTCGGTCGTGATTCACGCAGTCGCGGCAACCGTCGCTGGTATACCACCGGCCCTGTCGGGTTACTCACCCGCCCTTTCACGAAATCAAAATAAGGAACAACGATGCGACATAACGTACTTTTTGCCACAGCGTTTGCCACCCTTGTCTCCACCAGCGCGTTTGCGGCTGACCTGCCTGGCAAAGGCATTACCGTACAGCCGGTGCAGAGCACCATTTCAGAAGAGAGCTTCCAGACCCTGATCGTCAGCCGCGCGCTGGAGAAGCTGGGCTACACGGTTAACACGCCGAGCGAAGTGGACTACAACGTAGGCTACACGTCGATTGCCTCCGGTGACGCCACCTTTACCGCGGTGAACTGGCAGCCGCTGCACGACGACATGTATGCCGCCGCCGGTGGCGACAAGAAATTCTATCGCGAAGGCACCTTCGTGACGGGTGCGGCGCAGGGGTATCTGATCGACAAGAAAACCGCCGATAAGTACCACATCACCAACATTGAACAGCTGAAAGATCCGAAGATCGCCAAACTGTTTGACACCAACGGTGACGGCAAAGCCGACATGATGGGCTGCTCGCCGGGCTGGGGCTGTGAAGCGGTGATTAACCACCAGAACAAAGCTTTCGATCTGGCGAAAACGGTCGACGTGAGCCACGGCAACTACTCCGCGATGATGGCCGACACCATTGCCCGCTTCAAAGAGGGTAAACCGGTGATCTACTACACCTGGACGCCGTACTGGGTAAGCGACGTGCTGAAGCCGGGCAAAGACGTGGTGTGGCTGCAGGTGCCGTTCTCCTCCCTTCCGGGCGAGCAGAAGGATATCGACACCAAACTGCCGAACGGCATGAACTACGGCTTCCCGGTGAACACCATGCATATCGTGGCCAACAAAGCCTGGGCGGAGAAAAACCCGGCGGCGGCGAAGCTGTTCTCGGTAATGAAGCTGCCGCTGGCGGACATCAATGCCCAGAACGCGATGATGCATGCGGGCAAATCGTCTGAAACGGATGTCAAAGGCCACGTGGACGGCTGGATCAAAGCCCACCAGCAGCAGTTTGACGGCTGGGTGAAAGAGGCGCTTGAGGCGCAGAAGTAAAATATTTTCCCTCACCCTAACCCTCTCTCCTTGGGAGAGGGCCGGGGTGAGAGGATCAAACCACACAATCCCCCTAAACCGCACAATACATCACCCAACAATCCCCCGCTATTAACAATCATTAGCTATTATGGTTTCCGGAAAAATAATCACTCAACTAACGATTCCTGAAACTAATGACAAAAACAACTCAAGGGCTTAGCCCCGCACTCATCCTTTTAATGTCCGTGGCAACGGGTCTGGCGGTCGCCAGCAACTATTACGCGCAGCCTCTTCTCGACACCATCGCCCGCGCGTTCAATCTCTCCGCCAGCTCCGCAGGCTTTATCGTCACCGCTGCACAGCTAGGCTATGCCGCCGGGCTGCTGTTCCTGGTGCCGCTCGGCGATATGTTTGAACGCCGAATGCTGATCGTCTCCATGACGCTTCTGGCCGCCGGTGGGATGCTGATCACCGCCAGCAGCCAGTCGCTGACGATGATGATTATCGGTACCGCGCTAACGGGGCTGTTCTCCGTGGTGGCGCAAATCCTGGTTCCGCTCGCCGCGACCCTCGCCTCTCCGGAAAAACGCGGCAAGGTGGTGGGCACCATCATGAGCGGCCTGCTGCTGGGGATTTTGCTGGCGCGTACCGTTGCCGGGCTGCTGGCAAGCCTCGGCGGCTGGCGCACCGTATACTGGGTGGCGAGCGTGCTGATGGTCATTATGGCGCTGGCGCTGTGGCGCGGGCTGCCAAAGGTGAAGCAGGAAAACCACCTGAACTATCCTCAGCTGCTGGCCTCCGTTTTCAGCCTGTTCACCCAGGACAAGCTTCTGCGCACTCGCGCTCTGCTGGGCTGTTTCACCTTCGCTAACTTCAGCATTCTCTGGACGTCGATGGCGTTTCTGCTGGCCGCGCCGCCGTTCAATTATTCCGAAGGGGTGATCGGCCTGTTCGGCCTGGCCGGTGCCGCAGGCGCGCTGGGCGCACGCCCCGCTGGCGGGCTGGCCGACAAGGGCAAATCCCACCTGACCACCTCCGCAGGGCTTGTTTTACTTCTGCTCTCCTGGGCGGCGATCTGGTACGGACACATCTCGGTGCTGGCGCTGATTGTCGGTATCCTGGTGCTCGATCTCACCGTTCAGGGCGTTCATATCACCAATCAGACCGTCATCTATCGCGTGAAGCCAGAGGCGCGTAACCGCCTGACGGCCGGATACATGACCAGCTACTTCATCGGCGGCGCGGCGGGTTCGCTTATTTCAGCGTCGGCGTGGCAGCATGCGGGCTGGTCGGGGGTATGCGCGATCGGGGCCATCGTCGCCACCCTCAACCTGCTAGTATGGTGGCACGGTTATCACCGTCAGGATGCAATTAACTAACATTTACATTGAGTTGGCCTCTTAGGGTGTTAAGAGGCCCTTCACTCTGTTAATGTAAACGTAATCATTTATCCCAGAAATTTTAATGTGGGTGACATATTTACAATCGGCATGAATAGTTCAGACCCCCGTCCTCACATCCTCTCTTCAGCGGGTTCACACCCTACGCTTTCTGTGCTCACCGGGTCACGGACTTACCCGGCGCTTTCTGATGGTGACATAAGTTTGGCGGATATAACCGCACAAATAATTCATTTACATTATTTGTCACTATCGTTACTATATCGGCTGTAATTAATGAGGTTATGCCCAAATGGATAGTTCGTTTACGCCCATTGAACAAATGCTTAAATTCCGCGCCAGTCGCCATGAGGACTTCCCGTATCAGGAAATCCTGCTGACTCGCCTGTGCATGCACGTGCAGGGTAAGCTACTGGAAAACCGTAATAAAATGCTGAAAGCTCAAGGGATTAACGAGACGTTGTTTATGGCGTTGATTACGCTGGAGTCTCAGGAAAATCACAGCATTCAGCCTTCCGAACTGAGCTGCGCGCTGGGCTCCTCCCGTACCAATGCGACCCGAATTGCCGATGAACTCGAAAAGCGCGGCTGGATTGAGCGCCGTGAAAGCGACAACGATCGCCGCTGCCTGCATCTGCAACTGACCGATAAAGGTCACCAGTTCCTGCGCGAGGTGCTGCCACCTCAGCACAATTGCCTGCACAAACTCTGGTCTGCCCTCAGCACCGCCGAGCGCGACCAGCTTGAGCACATCACTCGCAAGCTGCTCACCCGTCTGGACCAGATGGATGAAGACGGCGCCGTTCTTGAGGCGCTGCGCTAACGCGACGACACGCTCACCATTCCAGATTCATAAGAAAACCGACAGGCCAGCACGTCACAGTGCTGGCCTTTCTGACAACAGGTCGGCTCAGCCGATGTGAAAATAAGAAGATCGTGGAGAACAACAATGAGCGCAAATGCGGAGAGCACTACCCCGCAGCAACCGGCCAACAAGAAAGGCAAACGTAAGAGCGCCCTTCTTCTGTTGACCTTGCTCTTTATCATTATTGCCGTGGCATATGGGATCTATTGGTTTTTAGTACTGCGTCATGCTGAAGAGACTGACGACGCGTACGTGGCAGGGAACCAGGTACAAATTATGGCGCAGGTGTCAGGCAGCGTGACGAAAGTCTGGGCTGACAATACCGACTTTGTGCAAAAAGGCGATGTGTTGGTGACCCTCGATCCAACAGACGCCCAGCAGGCGTTTGAAAAAGCACAGACCGCGCTGGCCTCCAGCGTCCGTCAGACCCGCCAGCTGATGATCAACAGCAAACAGCTGCAGGCCAACATCGACGTGCAGAAAACGGCGCTGGCGCAGGCGGAGAGCGACCTGAACCGCCGCGTTCCGCTCGGCACCGCCAACCTGATTGGCCGTGAAGAGCTGCAGCACGCCCGCGACGCCGTTGCCAGCGCTCAGGCACAGCTGGATGTAGCCATTCAACAGTACAACGCCAACCAGGCGATGGTGCTGGGCACCAGCCTGGAAAACCAGCCTGCCGTACAGCAGGCGGCGACCGAAGTGCGCAACGCGTGGCTTGCCCTGCAGCGTACCAAAATCGTCAGTCCGATGACCGGCTATGTCTCCCGTCGTTCCGTCCAGCCAGGGGCGCAGATTAGCCCAACCACGCCGCTGATGGCGGTCGTGCCGGCGGACAATCTGTGGGTAGACGCCAACTTTAAAGAGACGCAGCTTGCCCATATGCGTATCGGCCAGAGCGCGACGGTTGTCAGCGACATCTACGGCGATGACGTGAAGTACACAGGTAAAGTGGTTGGTCTGGACATGGGGACCGGCAGCGCTTTCTCCCTGTTGCCTGCGCAAAACGCCACCGGTAACTGGATCAAAGTGGTTCAGCGTCTGCCCGTGCGTATTGAGCTGGATGCCAAACAGCTGGCGGATCACCCGCTGCGTATCGGCCTCTCTACGCTGGTGACGGTCGACACCGCCAACCGCGACGGCCAGATCCTGGCAAGCCAGGTGCGCAACAGCCCGGCTTATGAAAGTAACGCCCGTGAAATTAGCCTCGATCCGGTCAACAAGCTGATCGATGACATAGTGAAGGCAAACGCCGGTTAATCCGAAGGTGAGCGTTATGCAACAGCAAAAGCCGCAAAAACCGCTGGAAGGCGCGCAGCTGGTCATTATGACCATCGCGCTGTCGCTGGCGACATTCATGCAGGTGCTGGACTCCACCATCGCAAACGTGGCGATCCCGACTATCGCCGGTAACCTTGGCTCGTCGCTGAGCCAGGGGACCTGGGTTATTACCTCCTTTGGGGTGGCAAACGCCATCTCCATTCCGATTACCGGCTGGCTGGCAAAGCGCGTCGGTGAAGTGAAGCTGTTCCTCTGGTCGACGGTATTGTTCGTTCTTGCCTCCTGGGCGTGCGGCATGTCCAGCAGCCTGACGATGCTGATTTTCTTCCGCGTCATTCAGGGGATTGTTGCCGGACCGCTGATTCCGCTGTCGCAGAGTTTACTGCTGAACAACTACCCGCCCGCCAAGCGCTCGATTGCGCTGGCGCTGTGGTCAATGACCGTGATTGTCGCGCCGATTTGCGGGCCTATCTTAGGCGGCTATATCAGCGACAACTATCACTGGGGCTGGATCTTCTTCATCAACGTACCGATTGGCGCCGTCGTGGTAATGATGACGCTCCAGTCGCTGCGCGGCAGAGAAACCCGGACGGAACAGCGGCGTATCGACGCCATTGGTCTGGCACTGCTGGTTGTCGGCATCGGTAGCCTGCAGGTCATGCTCGACCAGGGCAAAGAGCTGGACTGGTTCAACTCCAGGGAGATCATCATCCTGACGATTGTCGCGGTGGTGTCGCTGAGCTTCCTGATTGTCTGGGAGCTGACGGACGATAACCCGATAGTCGACCTGTCGCTGTTTAAGTCGCGAAACTTCACCATAGGCTGTCTGTGTATCAGCCTCGCCTACATGCTCTACTTCGGCGCGATTGTACTGCTGCCGCAGCTGTTGCAGGAGGTTTACGGCTACACCGCAACCTGGGCAGGTTTAGCCTCGGCGCCGGTTGGATTGATTCCGGTTCTGCTGTCGCCGATTATTGGCCGCTTCGCCCACAAGCTCGACATGCGCCGGCTGGTGACGTTCAGCTTTATCATGTACGCCGTGTGCTTCTACTGGCGCGCGTATACGTTCGAACCGGGAATGGACTTTGGCGCGTCCGCGTGGCCGCAGTTTATTCAGGGCTTTGCCGTGGCGTGTTTCTTTATGCCACTGACCACCATCACGCTTTCCGGTTTACCGCCTGAGCGAATGGCGGCGGCATCGAGCCTGTCGAACTTTACGCGAACGCTGGCGGGCTCGATTGGTACGTCGATCACCACCACCCTGTGGACGAACCGTGAATCAATGCACCATGCCCAGCTGACCGAAGCGGTGAATCCGTTCAACCCGAACTCCCGGGAGATGTACAACCAGCTTCAGGGAATGGGCATGACGGAGCAGCAGGCGTCCGGCTGGATCGCCCAGCAGATCACCAACCAGGGTCTGATTATCTCGGCCAACGAGATTTTCTGGATATCGGCGGGGATCTTTATCGTCCTGCTGGGGCTGGTGTGGTTTGCTAAACCACCGTTTGGTGCCGGCAGCGGCGGCGGCGGCGCGCACTAATTCTCGTTGTCCAGAACGCGACAGCGATTGTCAGTTTCGATAAAGCAGCGCTCCTGAAATCAATTCACGATAGTGAAAAGACAACAGGAGCGCATCATGCTGAACACACCCGCCGACAAGTATCAACCCTACCCGACCCTTTCCCTGCCCGACCGCCGCTGGCCGGAGCAACGCATTACCCGCGCGCCGCGCTGGCTCTCAACCGACCTGCGCGATGGCAACCAGGCCCTTGCCGAGCCGATGGACAGCACCCGCAAGCTGCAGTTCTGGGATCTGCTGCTGGGCTGCGGATTCAAAGAAATTGAGGTGGCTTTCCCATCCGCCTCGCAGACGGACTTCAACTTTGTTCGCCAGCTGATTGAAGAGAACCGTATCCCGGATGACGTCACGATTCAGGTATTAACCCAGGCGCGGGAAGATCTCATCCATCGCACTTTCGAATCCCTGCGCGGCGCGAAACAGGCCACCGTGCATCTGTATAACGCCACCGCCCCGCTGTTCCGCCGCCTGGTGTTCGGCATGGAGAAAACGCAAGTCGTCGAGCTGGCGACGCGATCCACGCGGCTTATTCGTCAGCTGTGTGAAGAGAACCCGGACACCCGCTGGCAGTATGAGTATTCCCCGGAGACCTTCTGCTTTACCGAGCCGGAGTTTGCGCTGGAGATTTGTGAAGCCGTGGCGGAGATCTGGCAGCCGTGCGACGAACGGCCCATGGTGATCAACTTACCCGCAACCGTCGAAGTGAGCACGCCGAACGTCTATGCCGACCAGATCGAGTATTTCTGTCGCCACTTCAGCCGCCGCCGGGATGTCTGCATCAGCGTGCATCCGCATAACGACCGCGGTACCGGCGTCGCCAGCGCCGAGCTGGCCGTGATGGCGGGCGCAGACCGCGTGGAGGGCTGTCTGTTTGGTAACGGGGAGCGCACGGGCAACGTCTGCCTGGTGACGCTGGCGATGAACCTCTACAGCCAGGGCGTCAGCCCGAATCTCGACTTTAGCGATATGAACCGGGTCGTGGAAGTGGTGGAAGCCTGCAACCAGCTGCCGGTGCATCCGCGCCACCCGTGGGCCGGACGACTGGCCTATACCGCCTTCTCCGGCTCGCACCAGGACGCGATCAAAAAAGGCTTTGATGCCCGCAGGCCTGGCGATCGCTGGGAGATGCCGTATCTGCCCGTCGATCCGCAGGACATCGGCTGCACCTACGAAGCGGTGATCCGCGTAAACAGCCAGTCAGGGAAAAGCGGCAGCGCGTGGCTGATCGAACAGAATCATGGACTGAAACTGCCCCGCGCCCTGCAGCAGGATTTCAGCCAGCACGTGCAGCAGGAAACCGATCGCCACGGAAAAGAGATGACGCACAATGCGCTGTGGCAGCTGTTCCGCACCCGCTACGGACTGGTAGCCACGCCGCAGTTTGCCCTGCAATCCTACCGCAGCGACAGCCAGCAGGACGGCCAGCTGCGTTTGACGGCAAGCATCGCTACGCAGGGGGGAACGCGTCAGCTGGAAGGTCAGGGTAACGGTCTGCTCTCCGCCGCCGCTCACGGCTTAAGCCGCTGGGACAACGCCCCGTTCGTGATTAAGGATTATCACGAGCATACGTTAGGAGAACGCAGCGACAGCCGCTCGGTGGCCTACATCCGCTGCCTGTTCCAGGACGGGAGCAGCCGCTGGGGCGTGGGCATCGACAGCGACGTGGCGCGCGCGTCGCTTCAGGCGCTGTTTAACGCCGTCAGTCGTTCTTAAAGTAATCGCTGGGTGAGACGCCCACCACCCGGCGAAACATTGCCGTAAAGGCGCTGTGGCTGCCGTAACCCAGATCAAGCGCCACGCGCAGTACCGGCTGGCCCTGCGCCAGCCGCACTAAGGCTTCCAGCAGGCGCGCCCTTCTCAACCACTCGCCGTAGCTTAATCCCGTCTGCTGCTGAAAATGGCGGTTCAGGGTGCGTTCGCTCATGTTCATCATGCTCGCGGCCTGCGCGCTGCCCCAGCTCTCCCCCGCGTTTTGGCGGATTTGCAGACACAGGTGGCGTAACGCCTCGCTTTCCGGCTCCGGCAGATGAAACGGCAGCACCGGCATGGTGCGGATTTCATCGAGAATGAGTTCATAGACGCGTTCATCCCGGCTGCCGGGCGAGTACGATTCAGGTAAAGCAAGAGAGACGAGGATCAGCTCGCGCAGCAGCGGCGCGATCTGCACGATCTGGCAGGTGGCCGGGAGGTCGGCCCGCGCCAGCGGATCGACAAACAGCGTTCGCGCCGCCACGTTGCCGGTGATGCGAAGCGAGTGGCGGGTCCCCGCCGGCAGCCAGACGCCGCGACCGGGAGGCACAACCCAACAGCCCGATGCGGTATCGACCCGTACCACGCCGCTCAGGGTGTGCAACAGCTGTGCGCAGTCGTGCTCATGCCACGGCTCGCTGTCGCCATGCACGTAATCATGGGCAAACGGAACGAGGGGACGATGGGTAAAGGAGAAGGTTGCGGTTGTGGTCATGGAACCACCCTCACCCTACCCTCTCCCGTTGGGAGAGGGAAAAGGTGCACTAGATGTGCAATTCCTGCAGTTTTTCTTTTGGCAGGGCCAGCTCTTCGTTGCTGTTCACGCGAACGTCACGCTCGATGATGTGACGCGCGATCTCCTGCGCTTCTTCCAGAGAGTGCATCTGGTAGGTCCCGCACTGGTAAACATTCAGCTCAGGGATTTGGTTCTGCTCTTTCACCTTCAGCACGTCTTCCATCGCCGCTTTCCACGCATCAGCGACGCGTTTCTCTTCTGGCTGGCCAATCAGGCTCATGTAGAAACCGGTACGGCAGCCCATCGGAGAGATGTCGATGATCTCAACGCCGTTGCCGTTCAGATGGTCGCGCATGAAACCAGCGAACAGGTGTTCCAGGGTATGAATGCCTTTCTCCGGCATCACTTCTTTATTTGGCACGCAGAAACGCAGATCGAAGACGGTGATCGTGTCGCCGTGCGGGGTGTGCATGGTCTTAGCCACGCGTACTGCAGGTGCTTCCATACGGGTATGGTCGACAGTAAAGCTATCTAATAACGGCATACGTCACCTCCGATAGTGATTTTTTTTAAAATAAACTGAACTCTTCTACAGAATGCACGTCTGAGTATATGAAAGACGCGCATTTGTTATCATCATCCCTGAATTCAGAGATGTATATTTTGGCCACAGCGATGTGGCCTTTTTCTTTTCTGCTTAAGCCTGCTTCGCCAGAAACGCCTCAAACGACTCGGTATCCGCCGCTTCAACCTCTTTCTGACGCACCACGGACGCATCGCGTTCCGCGGCAAAATCTGCTTCGCTCAGCACTTCTAACGGCTCCTGCATCAGCATCTCACGGTACGCCGCTGAGAGTGAACGCCCCGTGCCGCCAATGCCCTGATCGATCATAGAACGCAGAATACGCGCTGAGAACGTCAGTTCCGGATTATCAAAACATTCCACCAGCTGGTCGCAGATCTGTTGATACGCGTCGCCGCCGTCAATGCTGTCCATTGTGCGGGCAACACGCTTCAGATCGCGGAACAGATCTTTGCCGACTTTGGTCAGCGGGAACTGTGCCGTTTCGCAGCCAATACCCAACGTCAGGCCCGGCTTACGCCCTTCCAGAATCACGCGATTCCAGTTTGTACGGGTACAGAGCAGTTCGTCTGAACTCATTTCCGGCGCATCCGCCAGCACGCACCAGACCATAAACAGATCCAGGAAGCGAATCTGCTGCTCATCAACGCCAATCGGTGAGAACGGGTTGATATCCAGCGAACGCACTTCAATGTATTCGATCCCGCCGCGCTGCAGCGCATCCGACGGGGTTTCACCGCTGCGCGTTACGCGCTTAGGACGAATAGGCGCATACAGCTCGTTTTCAATCTGCAGCACATTGCTGTTGATTTGCAGGCGCTTGCCGTCTTTTTCGAGGCCGATTTTCTCGTACTCTTCCGACGGGGTTTTGATCGCCCGCTTCAATCCTGCCACATATTCGTGCAATTCGTTAAACGTAATACCGAGATTGCTTTGCGATTTATTGGTATAACCGAGATCGCTCAGGCGCAGAGAGGTGGCGTACGGGAGATAGTACATTCCGCACTCGGTCTTCTCGAACGGCAGCGTGGTCGGTTTCCCCTGCAGGAACGAAGAACAGATCGCCGGGGAGGCACCAAACAGATACGGGATCACCCAGCCGAAACGGTAATAGTTGCGGATCAGGCGGAAGTAGCCTTCAGAGATCGCATCTTTATCCGTTTCACCGCATTTCGCCTGCCAGAACGCCATTGGCAGCGAGAAGTTATAATGCACGCCCGAGATCGTCTGCATCAACGCGCCGTAGCGGTTTTTCAGCCCTTCGCGATAGAGCGTTTTCAGCCGGCCGATATTTGACGTGCCGTACTGCGCCAGCTCAATCTCCTGGCCCTGCTCGATATAGCACGGCATGCTGAGGGGCCACATACGTTCGTCGCCGAGATTGCGCGCGGTGTAGCGATGGATATCGCGCATAATCGTCAGCATATGATCAATATCACCCTCTACTGGGGTAATGAACTCCAGCAGCGCTTCAGCGAAATCGGTTGTGATCCATTTATGTGTCAGCGCCGAGCCTAACGCCTTCGGGTGACCCGTCGTCGCTAAGCTACCGTCCGCGTTAACGCGCAGCGTTTCACGCTCAAGACCACGCTGAATACCCTTCAATGCCTGAGGGTGGTTTTCCAGCCAGGCCAGCGCCTGAGATACGTCCGGGATCAAATTGACCTCCCGCCTGTCAAAGTAATGTTACTCAGCATAATTGTAATGGTTGACGATTGAAGGTCGCGTATTCATTCCACCAATTAGTGCCACCACGTCATACCCTGTAGTGTTGCCCACGCCACGAGAACATAGCGCAACGCCTTGCCAAGGCACAAAAAAAAGAGCACCGGTCCCCAGGAGATGCGCATCCATCCCGCCAGCAGACACAGTAAATCGCCTATTACAGGCATCCAGCTTAATAACAGCGTGGCAGCGCCATAGCGTTTTAGCCAGCCGACTGCCTTTTCCTGCCAGCGCGATTTTTCGCGCAGCGGAAAGAAACGCCCAAGAATAACGTTAGTCAGCCCTCCAAGGCTATTACCCATTGTTGCTATTAATACAAGCAGCCAGGGCTGACTCACGCCGGACAACAGCATCGCCACCAGCACCACTTCCGAATTTCCCGGTAACAGCGTGGCGCTTAAAAAACTGCTGGCGAATAATGAGGCAAGTGACAGCGCGTCACTCACAGTAAGCGCACGTCCACCGCATCCATTCCGGCATCACGCGCGGCCTGGATACCGAAATCGGCGTCTTCAAACACGACGCATTTTGCCGCCGGGACGCCCATTAACTCTGCGCAAAGCAGGAAGGTGTCCGGTGCGGGCTTGTGATGTTTAACATGATCGGCGGCGACTACGGCAGAAAAATAGTGGCGCAGGCCAAGATGGTTGAGCAAAGCTTCAGCAATCGCGCTTTCACTGCCTGTTCCTACCGACATCGGGCGGCGCCCGTACCACTCTTTTACCACATCAATAAGCGGCAGAGGGCGTACGGTATCTAAAAGCATGGCTTTTACCGCATCGGTTTTTTCGCGCGCGAGCAGGTGCGGGTCGAGATCGGCCTGATTCAGTTCAATCACGGCCTGCGCAATACGCCAGGTGGGGGATCCGTTGAGGGCAATCATCGACTGAAGATCGAAACGCATGCCGTAGCGGCCCAGGACGTCAGTCCAGGCTTGACGATGCGTAGGTTCGGTATCCAGGAGAGTGCCGTCCATATCGAAGATCAAACCGTCATACTGTGCGTACATCGTGCTCTCGCTAAACGATTAACAAAGCATTACTTTATCGTAAATGGTGATTTTTGTCGCTGATTGAGAAGTCATAACTACGAGAGTGATTAAGAACTAAACATCGAAGGGAATAACAGAAGAGATGGTGCATCCGGGAGGATTCGAACCTCCGACCGCTCGGTTCGTAGCCGAGTACTCTATCCAGCTGAGCTACGGATGCATCGGGATTTACTACTGTACTGCTCGATATTCATATCACTTCTAAAGTGATATGAAGTAATAGATGGTGCATCCGGGAGGATTCGAACCTCCGACCGCTCGGTTCGTAGCCGAGTACTCTATCCAGCTGAGCTACGGATGCATCAGGGTACTGCTTTCAGAAATAGTAAATGGTGCATCCGGGAGGATTCGAACCTCCGACCGCTCGGTTCGTAGCCGAGTACTCTATCCAGCTGAGCTACGGATGCATCGGGATTTACTACTGTACTGCTCGATATTCATATCACTTCTAAAGCAATATGAAGTAATAGATGGTGCATCCGGGAGGATTCGAACCTCCGACCGCTCGGTTCGTAGCCGAGTACTCTATCCAGCTGAGCTACGGATGCAAAATGGCGGTGAGGCGGGGATTCGAACCCCGGATGCAGCTTTTGACCGCATACTCCCTTAGCAGGGGAGCGCCTTCAGCCTCTCGGCCACCTCACCACACAACGCCTCTTTCGAGTGCTTCGAGTTACTCGTTAAGAGCTTCTCGTCGCTGCGTGGCGCATATATTACTTTCTGGGACTTATAAGTCAAACAATTTTCCAAAAGCTTTTATCGTTTGCACAAATCACACGCAATTCGCATGTAAAAGCCGCAAAGAGGGTGTTTTATAAGCGGATTTTGCAGGCATCTTCACAGAAAACCTTTGCAGAAATGGCGGCGTAAGGGCGAGTTTAAGGTAACGGAGTGGTTAAAAAGAGAGCGTTTGAAATTAAACGGTAACGTTGAGCAGGAAAAATGACAGGAGGGTTGCGTCTCGCCCGACAGCGAGACGCGACAATATCAGTAACTGGACTGCTGGGATTTTTCAGCCTGGATACGCTGGTAGATCTCTTCACGGTGGACAGATACTTCTTTAGGAGCGTTAACACCAATACGTACCTGGTTACCCTTTACCCCTAAAACTGTCACGGTGACCTCATCCCCAATCATGAGGGTCTCACCAACTCGACGAGTCAGAATCAGCATTCTTTGCTCCTTGAAAGATTAAAAGAGTCGGGTCTCTTGTATCCCGGCATTATCCATCATATAACGCCAAAAAGTAAGCGATGACAAACACGTAAAGTGTAAGCAGTCACGGCATCACATTCTGTTAAACGTAAGTTTAGCCGATATACACAAACTCAACCTGACTTTATCGTTATCGATAGCACAGTGAACAAGACGCCATAACGTTACCGCTATGGCGTCTGCTTGTGCTTTGTAGTTATTACAGTTTCGCGCTTACCCAGCTTTCAACGCTGGCCAAAGCTTGCGGAAGTGCCGCCGCATCCGTACCACCGGCTTGCGCCATGTCCGGACGACCGCCACCCTTGCCGCCCACCTGCTGAGCGACCATACCAATCAGTTCCCCTGCTTTTACGCGGTCGGTCACATCCTTAGAGACGCCCGCAATCAGAGAAACCTTACCTTCTGCCACTGTCGCCAGCACGATAACGGTAGAACCAAGCTGGTTCTTGAGATCGTCGACCATAGTACGCAGCATCTTAGGCTCAACGCCCGCCAGATCGCTGACCAGCAGTTTGACGCCCTTAATGTCTACAGCCTTGCTGGAGAGGTTTGCACTCTCCTGCGCCGCAGCCTGCTCTTTCAGCTGCTGCAGCTCTTTTTCCAGCTGACGCGTGCGATCCAGCGCAACGCGCACTTTCTCGCCCAGGTTCTGGCTATCGCCTTTCAGCAGCTGCGCGATGTCGTGCAGCTGATCGCTCTGCGCATGCAGGCTCGCAATCGCACCTTCACCGGTCACCGCTTCAATACGACGCACGCCTGCCGCCGTACCCGATTCGGAAACAATGCGGAACAGGCCGATGTCACCGGTGCGCGATGCGTGCGTACCGCCGCACAGCTCGGTAGAGAAGTCGCCCATGCTCAGCACGCGAACGCGGTCGTCATATTTCTCACCAAACAGCGCCATCGCACCTTTTTTCTTCGCGTCCTCGAGCTCCATGATGTGGGTCTCGATTGGCAGGTTACGACGGATCTGCGCGTTCACCAGATCTTCCACCGCGCGGATTTCAGACGGTTTCATCGCTTCAAAATGCGAGAAGTCGAAACGCAGCACTTTGTCGTTAACCAGAGAACCTTTCTGTGTAACGTGGGTACCGAGTACGTCGCGCAGGGCGGCGTGCATCAGGTGGGTTGCAGAGTGGTTCAGACGAATGCGCGCGCGGCGAGCTTCATCAACGTTAGCCTGTACGCCCTCGCCCACTTTCAGAGAACCGGAAACCAGTTTGCCCTGGTGACCAATCGCCTGACCGTATTTCTGGGTGTCGCTGACGCTGAAGCTGAAACCGTTGCCTTTCAGTTCGCCTTTATCGCCAACCTGACCGCCGGATTCCGCGTAGAACGGCGTTTTGTCCAGAATGACAACCGCTTCCTGGCCCGCGCTGATGCTGTCCACGGCTTTACCGTCAACAAACAGGGCGGTCACTTTGCCGGTCAGTTCCAGCGCGTCATAACCTTTGAATTCAGACGCGCTATCAACGCGGATCATCGCGTTGTAGTCTGCACCGAAACCGCTGGATTCACGCGCACGACGACGCTGCTCTTCCATCGCGGCTTCGAAGCCCGCTTCGTCAACTTTGATGTTACGCTCGCGGCAAACGTCCGCCGTCAGGTCAACCGGGAAGCCGTAGGTGTCGTACAGGCGGAAAGCGGTTTCGCCATCCAGCGTGTCGCCCTTGAGTTTCGCCAGCTCTTCGTCCAGCAGCGCCAGACCGCGCTCAAGTGTACGCGCAAACTGCTCTTCTTCGGTTTTCAGAACCTGCTCTACCTGCGCCTGCTGGCGTTTCAGCTCATCACCGGCAGCACCCATCACGCCAATCAGTGGCCCAACGAGTTTATAGAAGAAGGTGTCCTTCGCGCCCAGCATGTTGCCGTGACGGATGGCACGACGAATGATACGACGCAGCACGTAGCCACGGTTTTCATTCGACGGGATAACGCCGTCGGCAATCAGGAACGCACAGGAACGAATGTGGTCCGCGATAACGCGCAGCGATTTGTTGTTCAGGTCGGTCGCGCCGGTAACTTCGGCAACGGCTTTGATCAGGGTGCTGAACAGGTCAATCTCGTAGTTGGAGTTGACGTGCTGCAGAACCGCGGCAATACGCTCCAGACCCATACCGGTATCAACGGAAGGCTTCGGCAGCGGCTCCATCGTACCGTCGGCCTGACGGTTGAACTGCATGAAGACGATGTTCCAGATCTCAATATAGCGATCGCCGTCTTCTTCCGGGCTGCCCGGAGGGCCACCCCAGATGTGGTCGCCGTGATCGTAGAAGATCTCGGTGCACGGACCGCAAGGGCCGGTATCACCCATCTGCCAGAAGTTGTCAGACGCGTATGGCGCGCCTTTGTTATCGCCGATGCGAATAATACGCTCGCGCGGGATCCCGACTTCTTTTTCCCAGATTTCGTAGGCTTCGTCATCGGTTTCATAGACGGTAACCCACAGACGCTCTTTCGGCAGGTTGAACCAGTTTTCACCGGTCAGCAGTTCCCACGCGTATTGAATGGCATCGTGTTTGAAGTAGTCGCCGAAGCTGAAGTTACCCAGCATTTCGAAGAACGTATGGTGACGCGCGGTGTAACCGACGTTTTCCAGGTCGTTGTGTTTACCGCCCGCACGCACGCAACGCTGTGAGGTTGTGGCGCGGGAATAATTACGCTTGTCGAGACCAAGGAACACATCCTTGAACTGGTTCATCCCGGCGTTGGTAAACAGCAGAGTCGGATCGTTATTCGGTACCAGGGAGCTGCTGGCAACAACCTGGTGTCCCTTACTATGGAAAAAATCGAGAAACGCCTGACGGATCTCAGCGGTGCTCTTGCTCATAATTATCCTGAAATCAAGCTAACGAAATGTCGTAGCCAGCCTGTATCGGTAAACCGTTGGACAGACCAGCTACTGGAAAAAGTGGGAATAAGATAAGTTTTCTTTAGTGGGAAGTAAAATCCCGCATGCGTTCAATCGGCAAAATTACGCCAGATATCCTGAATATCTTCCATGAGAAAGCCGCGATAGAGCAAAAAGCGCTGGATTTTGACTTTTTCTGAAAATTCACGCGGCAGCGGTTCGCCGTATTTACGAATCGCCTGTTCTCTGGCCAGCTCGCACCAGTCAGTATCGCATTCGCGCATCGCTTTTTCGATGGACTCCCGGGCCACCCCTTTCTGGTTCAGCTCCTGCCGGATGCGCGCGGGCCCATATCCTTTACGGCCGCGGCTGGCGAGAAACCGTGAGGCAAAGCGCTCGTCATCGAGATAATGATGCTCATAGCACCAGGCAATCACGCGGTCATAATCTTCCGCGGTGGCATCAATCTCTTCCGGCCCGTTTTTACTCATCACCGGAGCCGACAGTTTGCGCCGCAGCTCCTGTTCACTGTGGTCACGAACAGCCAGGATGCGCACCGCACGGTCCAGTAAGCGTGCATACGCCGGTCGACGTTTTGTCGGTTCACTCATAAAAAACCTGCTGGTTCAGAAATGCAAAAAGGGCCGCATCCGCAGCCCTTCATTTTTAGACGAAAGAATTAAAAGTCTTCGTTAGTTTCTTCAGCATCCGCGGCATCCACCACGAAATCAGGTTTAGAGTCCTGGTTGTTCAGCAGAAGCTCACGCACCTTCTTCTCAATCTCTTTCGCCGCAGCCGGGTTCTCTTTCAGCCAGGAGATCGCGTTCGCTTTACCCTGACCAATCTTGTCACCGTTGTAGCTGTACCAGGCGCCCGCTTTTTCAATCAGCTTCTCTTTCACGCCCAGGTCAACCAGCTCGCCGAGGAAGTTGATCCCTTCGCCGTAGAGGATCTGGAATTCAGCCTGTTTGAACGGCGCGGCGATTTTGTTCTTCACAACCTTCACGCGGGTTTCGCTACCGACCACGTTCTCGCCCTCTTTCACCGCGCCGATACGGCGGATATCCAGGCGGACAGAGGCGTAGAATTTCAGTGCGTTACCGCCGGTAGTGGTTTCCGGGTTACCGAACATCACACCAATTTTCATACGAATCTGGTTGATGAAGATCAGCAGCGTGTTGGACTGCTTCAGGTTACCCGCCAGCTTACGCATCGCCTGGCTCATCATTCGTGCCGCGAGGCCCATATGAGAGTCACCGATTTCACCTTCGATTTCGGCTTTTGGCGTCAGTGCGGCAACGGAGTCAACCACGATAACGTCAACGGCACCAGAACGCGCCAGCGCGTCACAAATTTCCAGCGCCTGCTCACCGGTGTCCGGCTGAGAACACAGCAGGTTGTCGATATCCACGCCCAGCTTGCGAGCATAAACAGGGTCCAGCGCGTGCTCGGCATCGATAAACGCACAGGTTTTACCTTCGCGCTGTGCCGCAGCGATCACCTGCAGCGTCAGTGTGGTTTTACCGGAGGACTCTGGCCCGTAGATTTCTACGATACGGCCCATAGGCAGACCGCCAGCGCCCAGCGCGATATCCAGAGAAAGCGAACCGGTGGAGATGGTTTCCACATCCATGGAACGGTCTTCACCCAGGCGCATGATGGAGCCTTTACCGAATTGCTTTTCGATCTGGCCCAGTGCTGCCGCCAACGCTTTCTGTTTGTTTTCGTCGATAGCCATTATTACTCCTGTCATGCCGGGAGAAGCGACTGTGCTTCACCGTGGATTTCTGTTCTGTTGGTGCAATTATACTGTATGGTCATACAGTATCAAGTGTTTTGTAGAAATTGTTGCCAGAGCGTTTTTAACGCATAAACGGTTGCCTGACGACGCACGCTTTCGCGATCGCCGCTGAAGCACTCCCGGCGGGTGATACCTTCCCCTTTGGAGGTGGCGAACCCAAACAAGACGGTGCCGACAGGCTTTACGTCGCTGCCGCCGTCCGGGCCCGCAATACCGCTAATGGAAATCGCGTAATCTGCCCGCGCCTCTTTGAGCGCGCCAATAGCCATCTCGATTACCACCGGTTCGCTGACCGCGCCATGCTGTTCAAGCGTGGATTCACGCACGCCAATCATCTGTGCTTTAGCTTCGTTACTGTAGGTCACAAAACCGCGTTCAAACCAGGCGGAACTGCCGGCAATATCGGTAATCGCTTTCGCCACCCAGCCGCCGGTGCAGGATTCCGCAGTGGTGATTGTCGCGCCACGCTGCTTCAGCGCAAGGCCAACGATCTCGCTAAGCTGCATCAATTCATGGTCAGTCATTCTCGCTCCAGGCATCAGAAAAACGTGCTGCACAAGATAGCACTTTCTCGTCAGATGTGGGGATGCACTTCAGGTTTTACGAGGGGGCTTCAGAAAAAAGCCGGTACGGACGCACCGGCGGTGGAAAGGTTATTTCATGCTCTCAGCGAGGGTGTTCACATTGTGGCGAAACGCCTTAACGTAGGTGTCAGCCACCCCACCTTTTGCCGACAGCGCTTCGGGGTAAAGCTCGCCCCCGGGCTGTGCGCCCGTCGCCGATGCAATCTGTTTCACCAGACGCGGATCGAGCTGATTTTCCATAAACCAGGTTTTCACGCCGTCGGCTTTAATCTGATTGATAATCTCGGCGACCTGCGCCGCGCTGGCTTCGCTCTCAGACGACAGCCCCTGCGGCGCCATAAACGTCACGCCGTAGGCGCGGCTGAAATAGCCGAACGCGTCATGGCTGGTCAGCACTTTACGCTTCGCCGGCGGGATCTGGCTAAAGCGCGTTTTGGCCCAGTTATCCAGCTGGCTGAGCTGCGCGATATACGTTTTGCCAGAGGCTTCCAGCGCGGCTTTGTCCTCAGGATCGGCTTTCACCAGCCCGTTCAGGATATTTTGTGCATAGAGCGCCCCGTTCGCCGCGCTGTTCCACGCGTGCGGATCGGTAACGGTCTTTCCATCTTCCTCAAGCGTGTGGGTTTTCACCCCGGTTGAGGCGACGACCAACTGCCCTTTGAACCCGGAGGCTTTTACCAGACGATCAAGCCAGCCTTCCAGCCCCAGGCCGTTAACCACCACCACATCAGCCCTGCTCAGCGCCGCGCTGTCTTTCGGCGACGGCTCGAAGGTATGCGGATCGCCGTCCGGCCCCACCAGCGTTGTCACCTTCACATGGTCACCGCCTACCTCCTGGGTGATGTCCCCCAGTATCGAAAAGCTCGTCACCACATTCAGCGTTTTCGCCATCACGCCGTGCGACATCATCCCCAGCGCGAGCGCCACTACAAATCCTGTACGTTTCATCGTTTCCCCTTGCGTTAAAAAAGCACGCGCAGCCTGCTGCGTGTGCCGAATAAAACAGAGATAAAGAACAGCGTGCTGGCGGTGAGCACGATGGACGGCCCGGCCGGTAAACTCATCGCCCAGGAGAGGCTCAATCCCAGCCATGCGCAGAAGATACCGCTGATACCCGCCATCAGGAGTAAGGCAGGTAACGTGCGCACCCAGCAGCGTGCCGCCACGGCCGGAAGCATCATCAGCCCGACGGCCATCAGCGTGCCGAGCACCTGAAAACCGGCTACCAGGTTAAGGACCAGCAGCGCCAGAAACAGTCCGTGCAGCAGCCCAGGCAGCCAGCGGGCGTTCACCTGTAGCCAGGCGGTATCAAAGGCTTCTGTGACCAGCCCGCGATAAAACAGCGCCAGCGTGATAAGGGTGAACATACACACGCCCGTGACAAACAGCGCGGCGTCGTTGTCCACGGCGAGGATGGAGCCAAACAGCAGATGCAGCAGATCGACATTCGACCCGCGCAGCGACACCAGCGTGACCCCCAGCGCCAGCGAGCCAAGATAAAACCCGGCAAAGCTGGCATCTTCTTTCAGCGGCGTGCGTCGACTGACCAGACCGGCCAGCAGCGCCACGGTAATTCCCGCTATAAAACCGCCAATACTCATCGCCAGCAGCGACATACCGCTGAGCAAATACCCCACGGCGACACCCGGCAAAATGGCGTGAGAAAGGGCATCGCCCATCAGGCTCATCCGACGCAGCTGAAGAAATACGCCGAGCGCGGTGGTGCTGACGGAGAGCGCCAGGCAAACCACCAGCGCGCGACGCATAAAGCCGTACTCAATAAACGGCTGAAAAAAGAGATGCCAGATCATGCCACCCTCACCCGCTCGGTTTTCCACTGGGGAATGTCAGCATCCAGCCGCAGCGTCTGCGGAAAATGGCGCGACACGCGCTCGCTGTCGTGCAGTACCGCGAGCAGCGTTTGCCCCTGCATATACATCTCCAGCATCAAATCCATCAGCACGCTGCAGGTGGCTTCATCGACCCCGGTAAAGGGTTCATCCAGCATCACCAGCGGCGCCTGCTGCACCAGGACGCGGGCAAACAGCATGCGCTGAAACTGACCGCCGGAGAGTTCATCAATGGTGGATAACGCCATGGACTCAAGCCCAACACGCTCAAGCGCGCTGGCAATGCGCCGCCGCGTTTCGCGACGAAACCCGGAAAAAAGCGAAATACCCGGCCAGAAGCCCATGCTTACCACGTCCTGTACGGTCAGCGGAAACTGCGCCTCCAGCGCGTGACGCTGTGCCAGCCAGCCGATGACCGGGCGCTTACTCTGCCATCGGAAGCCGCCGCTGACGGGAGGAATAAACCCCGCCAGCGTTTTCAGCAGCGTGGATTTCCCGCAGCCGTTAGCGCCGATAATGGCGGTCATGCTGCCGCGTTCAATGGTGCCCGAGAGGGGCCGCGTAACGGGCTGGCGTTCATAACCCGCGACCAGTTCGTTCATCACGATCATGGCAATGCCACCGCCCAGCGCACGGCCAGCCCGATAAAGACAACAAGCACCAGCGCCAGCAAAAGCCGAACCAGAGCAGACAGAGAAAAAAGGGACGTTGACATGTCGACACCGCATTAAATGTTATAACATAACAATAATGAAAGGCGGTTAAGATGTAAATGGCGGGTTTGAAAAGGGAGTGTGGCGAAATGTTTCTGAAGAATTTCCCTCTCCCGTGGGAGAGGGTCAGGGTGAGGGCATCAGGCCGCACCGTGCGTGCAGCCATGCCGGGTGGCGGCGTTGCCTTACCCGGCCTACCCGTCTGAGCAACTTACTGACTAAACGGTGACGCCGCCGGCACGCGGGCCTGAGACACCGCCAGCCCCAGCTGCCATACGGCCATCGCATAGTGAGTGCTGTGGTTATAGCGGGTGATGGCGTAGAAGTTCGGCAGACCGTACCAGTACTGATAGCCCGTACCGACATCCAGACGCAGCAGGCTTGCCTGTTGCGCGTTGCCCAGCGGCTGCGTTGGCGTTAGGCCTGCAGCTGCCAGCTGCGAAATGCTGTAGTTGGTTTTGAAGCCGTTTTCCAGCCCCGGCGCCTGACCGTTCGCCTGCACCGCCACCTGGCCGCCCGGCACCCAGCCGTGTGCTTTGAAGTAGTTCGCCACGCTGCCGATGGCATCCACCGGATCCCACAGGTTGATATGACCGTCCCCGTTAAAGTCGACGGCATATTGTTTATAGGAGGACGGCATAAACTGGCCGTAGCCCATCGCGCCGGCAAACGACCCTTTCAGATCGAGCGGATCGTCCTGCTCGCTGCGCGCCATCAGCAGGAAGGTTTCCAGCTCGGAAGAGAAATACTCCGCGCGGCGCGGGTAATTAAAGGAGAGCGTCGCCAGCGCGTCGAGGATGCGGGTTTTCCCCATCACGCGGCCCCAGCGGGTTTCCACGCCGATAATCCCGACGATGATTTCCGGCGGTACGCCGTACACCTGCCACGCGCGGTTGAGCGCATCTTCATACTGATTCCAGAACACTACGCCGTTTTGCACGTTGTCCGGGGTAATAAACTGTTTGCGATAGCGCAGCCACGCGCCGTTCGGCCCGCTCGGCACCTGGGCGGTTGGTGCCTGCCTGTCCATCAGGCGCAGCACGTAGTCCAGACGCTTGGCCTGAGACAAAATTTCGTGCAGCTGCTGTCTGTCAAAGCCGTGCTTGCTCACCATTTTATCGATGAACTGCTCGGCCGCCGGGTTATTCGCGAAGTCGCCGCCCATCTGCATCATATTGTGCTGCGGCTCCAGCAGGAATCCTCCGGAAGGCGCGCCCGCCGTTTGCTGAACGGCTTCAGTCTTAGGTTTGCTACTACAGGCAGACAGCAGAATAAGCGCAGGCAACAGCGCTGCATAACGACGCTTGAACATGAGACATCCATTTAACGGGTTCGATAAGAACCCAGTATGGTAAAGCATCCGCAACACCTCAAGGAAGCGGTACGCGCCTCCCCCACGCAAATCCGCGCTTTTTTCCACCGAAAATCATTCGCCCCACCAATAAACTTTCAAAATAATACATTTTTCTTTCATTGTGAGATCTAATTAACACTTTAAAACCTTTCAAAGTGATTATTATTAACCGCAGTCAGACAAAAACAAAAAAGCCCCACAGGAGAGAAGAATGATAGAAACCATCACCCACGGCGCCGAGTGGTTCATCGGGCTGTTTCAGAAAGGCGGAGAAGTGTTCACCGGCATGGTGACCGGGATCCTGCCCCTGCTGATCAGTCTGCTGGTGATCATGAACGCGCTCATTAACTTTATCGGCCAGCAGCGCATTGAACGCTTCGCCCAGCGCTGTGCCGGGAATCCGCTGTCCCGCTACCTGGTACTGCCGTTCATCGGCACCTTCGTGTTCTGCAACCCGATGACCTTAAGCCTCGGTCGCTTCATGCCGGAAAAGTACAAGCCGAGCTACTACGCCGCCGCCTCCTACAGCTGCCATTCCATGAACGGCCTGTTCCCGCACATCAACCCCGGCGAACTGTTTGTTTATCTCGGGATCGCCAGCGGCCTCACCACCCTTGGCCTGCCGCTCGGCCCGCTCGCGGTGAGCTACCTGCTGGTCGGTCTGGTCACCAACTTCTTCCGCGGCTGGGTGACCGATCTCACCACCGCCATTTTTGAGAAAAAAATGGGTATCCAGCTTGAACAGAAAGTCCAACTTTCAGGAGCCACAGCATGAACCGGATCCGCATTGAGAAAGGCACGGGCGGCTGGGGCGGCCCGCTGGAGTTCGACGCCACCGAAGGCAAAAAGATCGTCTACATCACCGCAGGGACGCGCCCGGCGATCGTCGACAGGCTGCGCGAGCTGACCGGCTGGAAAGCGGTCGACGGCTTCAAAGAAGGCGAACCGCCGGAAGCGGAAATCGGCGTGGCGGTGATCGACTGCGGCGGCACGCTGCGCTGCGGTATCTATCCGAAGCGCCGCATTCCGACGGTGAATATTCACGCCACCGGAAAATCCGGCCCGCTGGCGCAGTACATCCTTGAGGACATTTATGTCTCAGGCGTGAAGGAGGACAACATCACGCTGGTGAATGGCACTGCCCCGCCGCAAAAAGCGGCCCCGCGCGAGTACGACACCAGCAAGAAAATCACCGAGCAGAGCGACGGCCTGCTGGCGAAGGTCGGGATGGGCATGGGTTCCGCCGTGGCGGTGCTGTTCCAGTCCGGGCGCGACACCATCGACACGGTGCTGAAAACCATCCTGCCGTTTATGGCGTTCGTCTCGGCGCTGATCGGCATCATCATGGCGTCCGGCCTGGGGGACTGGATTGCCCACGGCCTCGCCCCGCTCGCCAGCCACCCGCTCGGGCTGGTGACGCTGGCACTGATCTGCTCCTTCCCGCTGCTGTCGCCGTTCCTTGGCCCGGGTGCGGTGATTGCCCAGGTCATCGGCGTGCTGATTGGCGTGCAGATCGGTCTGGGCAACATTCCCCCGCACCTCGCCCTGCCCGCCCTGTTTGCCATTAACGCTCAGGCAGCGTGCGACTTCATCCCCGTTGGGCTGTCGCTGGCGGAAGCGCGCCAGGACACCGTGCGCGTGGGCGTGCCGTCCGTGCTGGTCAGCCGTTTCCTGACGGGCGCACCAACGGTGCTGATTGCCTGGTTTGTCTCCGGCTTTATTTATCAATAAGAGGTTCCTGCGATGACCGTGATTTACCAGACCACCATTACCCGCATCGGCCAGAGCGCGGCTGACGCGCTGAGCGACCAGATGCTGATCACCTTCCGCGAAGGCGCCCCGGCGGATATCGAAGAGTTTTGTTTTATCCACTGCCACGGCGAGCTGAAGGGCGAGCTGAAGGCCGGGAGCCAGCTTGAGCTGGGCGAGGCGCGCTATGCCGTCACCGCCGTCGGCGACGTCGCCGAGCAAAACCTGCGCGAGCTGGGGCACATCACCCTGCGTTTCGACGGCCAGCCGCAGGCCGAATATCCCGGCACTGTTCACGTGGCGGGCCCGGTTCCGCAGGCTGTCACCCCAGGCTGCACGTTAAAATTTGTTGCGTAATTTAAGGAGAAACACATGAGTCAGGTTGCCGTTGTCATTGGTGGAGGACAAACCTTAGGCGAGTTCCTCTGCCGTGGGCTTGCCGCAGAGGGCTACCGCGTGGCGGTAGTGGACATTCAGAGTGAAAAAGCCGCCCGCGTGGCGGACACCATTAACACCGAGTTTGGCGAAGGGATGGCGTACGGGTTTGGTGCCGACGCCACCAGCGAGCAGAGCGTGATGGCGCTGGCCCGCGGCGTGGACGAGATTTTTGGGCGTACCGACCTGCTGGTCTACAGCGCGGGGATTGCGAAAGCGGCCTTTATCAGCGATTTCGAGCTGGGAGACTTTGACCGCTCGCTACAGGTGAATCTGGTGGGCTATTTCCTCTGCGCCCGCGAGTTTTCCCGTCTGATGATCCGCGACGGCATTCAGGGGCGCATCATTCAGATCAACTCCAAATCAGGGAAAGTGGGCAGTAAGCACAACTCCGGCTACAGCGCGGCGAAGTTTGGCGGCGTGGGGCTGACGCAGTCTCTGGCGCTGGATCTGGCCGAGTACGGCATTACCGTGCACTCCCTGATGCTGGGCAACCTGCTGAAATCGCCGATGTTCCAGTCCCTGCTGCCGCAGTATGCCACCAAGCTCGGCATCAAGGCTGAGGAAGTGGAGCAGTACTACATCGATAAAGTGCCGCTGAAGCGCGGGTGCGATTATCAGGACGTGCTGAACATGCTGCTGTTTTACGCCAGCCCGAAAGCCTCGTACTGCACCGGGCAGTCGATTAACGTCACCGGCGGGCAGGTGATGTTCTGATCGAGCGGTTTGTTCCCCCTCACCCTAACCCTCTCCCACCGGGAGAGGGAACAAAACAAGGAGTCAATATGGTAACCGCACTCATCACCGTCGCCGCCCTCGCCTGGATTTGCCAGATGGCGTTTGGCGGCTGGCAGATCCACCAGTTTAACCGCGCGTTTGACGCGCTGTGTCAGAAAGGTCGCGTCGGGGTCGGGCGTTCCGGCGGGCGCTTCAAACCGCGCGTGGTCGTCGCCGTTGCGCTGGATAAAAACAATCACGTCTGCGATTCCCTCATCATGCGCGGCATGACCGTCTTCGCCCGTCCGGCGAAAATCCAGGCAATCAACGGCATTTCGCTGCAGGAATTACGGCCTGATGTGATCTTTCCCCATGATCCACTCTGTCAGAATGCACTATCATTAGCGCTTAATCTGAAACATGGATAATTTCGTTGTGAAAGCTATAGGCTTGCGAAATTATCATTTCGCAACCTAAGGAACGAAGCGCCTATGAAACCTCGTCAGCGGCAGGCGGCCATTCTCGAACATCTGCAAAAGCAGGGAAAATGCTCGGTAGAGGATCTGGCCCACTACTTTGACACTACCGGCACGACAATACGCAAGGACCTGGTATTGCTCGAAAACTCTGGCGCCGTTATTCGAACCTACGGCGGCGTGGTGCTCAATAAGGACGAAACGGACCCGCCTATCGACCACAAAACGCTGATCAATACCCACCAGAAAGCGCTGATTGCCGAAGCCGCCGTCAAATTTATCCACGATGGCGATTCCATCATTCTGGATGCAGGCAGCACCGTCCTGCAGATGATCCCGCTGCTCAGCCGCTTTAACAACATCACGGTGATGACCAACAGCCTGCACATCGTCAACGCCCTGTCGGAGTTCGACAGCGAGCAGACCATCCTGATGCCCGGCGGCACCTTCCGCAAAAAATCGGCGTCGTTTCACGGCCAGCTGGCGGAGAATGCCTTCGACCACTTCAGCTTTGATAAACTGTTTATGGGCACCGACGGCATCGACCTGAACGCGGGCGTTACGACGTTCAACGAGGTTTTCAGCGTCAGTAAAGCCATGTGCAACGCCGCGCGGGAAGTGATTTTGATGGCAGACTCGTCGAAGTTTGGCCGCAAAAGCCCCAACATTGTCTGTAGCCTTGAAAGCGTTGATAAGCTGATTACCGACGCGGGTATCGACCCGGCGTTCCAAAAAGCGCTGGAAGAGAAAGGAATCGACGTGATCGTAACCGGAGAGAGAGATGAGTGATTTTCTGTTAGAAACGGGCCGCCAGACGCTGATGCTGGAACTGCAGGAAGCCAGCCGCCTGCCGGAACGTCTGGGCGAGGATTTTGTCCGCGCCGCCAACACCATTATCCACTGCGAAGGCAAAGTGATCGTGGCGGGCATCGGTAAATCCGGCCATATAGGCAAAAAGATTGCCGCGACCCTCGCGAGCACCGGCACCCCGGCGTTTTTTGTGCATCCGGCAGAGGCGCTGCACGGCGATCTGGGGATGATTGAAAGCCGCGACGTGATGCTGTTTATCTCCTACTCCGGTTCGGCCAAAGAGCTGGACCTGATTATTCCGCGCCTGCAGGAAAAATCGGTCGCCCTGCTGGCGATGACCGGCAAATCCCGCTCGCCGCTGGCGCTGGCCGCCAAGGCGACGCTGGATATTTCCGTTGAGCGTGAAGCCTGTCCGATGCACCTCGCCCCAACCTCCAGCACCGTTAACACCCTGATGATGGGCGACGCCCTGGCAATGGCGGTGATGCAGGCGCGCGGCTTTAACGAAGAAGATTTCGCCCGTTCACATCCGGCGGGCGCGCTCGGCGCACGCCTGCTCAACAAGGTTCACCACCTGATGCGCACCGACGATGCCATTCCGCAGGTCAAACTCGATACCAGCGTCATGGACGCGATGCTGGAACTCAGCCGCACCGGTCTGGGGCTGGTAGCGGTCTGCGATGACAGCGGGAGCGTTAAGGGCGTGTTCACCGACGGCGACCTGCGCCGCTGGCTGGTGGGCGGCGGCAGGCTGGAAACCAAAGTGTCGGACGCCATGACCAAAGGCGGGCTGACGCTGAACGCCGAGAGCCGCGCCATTGAAGCCAAAGAAGTGCTGATGAAGCGCAAAATCACCGCCGCACCGGTGGTGGATGATTCCGGCAGGCTGTGCGGCGCCATCAACCTGCAGGATTTCTATCAGGCCGGCATTATCTAACCCTTCAGTCCCAGACGCTTCGCCAGCCTGTGCAGGTTGGCGACGTCCATCTCCAGCGCCCGCGCGCACGCCGCCCAGCTGCGGTTATTCTGCTCCAGCGCGCGGGTAATCATCTGACGCTGAAACGCCTCAGTGGCTTCGCGCAGATTTTCATTCACCGTTTCTGGTAGAGCCTGGGCGATTGCCGGTGCGGTTTCATCCTGCAGCGCAAAATGCCGCGCGTGGATCACAACTTCGTCACCCGAAGGCGTCGCCCGCGCCAGCACCACCGCGCGGTGAATCGCGTGCTCCAGCTCGCGCACGTTCCCCGGCCAGCCGTAGCTGAGCAGATGCGACCTCGCACCCGGGCTCAGCACCACGCGGGCAAGCCCCATCCTGAGACGGCACAGCTCGCAGAAAAAGCCCGCCAGCAGCACCACGTCGTCCCCGCGCTCGCGCAGCGGTGGCACGGTAAGCGGGAACACGCTCAGGCGATGGAACAGGTCGGCGCGGAACTGCCCTGCCACCACCGCTTCACGCAGGTCGCGGTTCGTTGCCGCCAGCACGCGAACGTCCACTCTGTGGCTTCGGTCATCCCCCACGCGCTGGATGTCGCCGTACTGCAAAACGCGCAGCAGCTTGGCCTGCAGCGACAGGGAGAGCTCGCCGATTTCATCCAGAAACAGCGTGCCGTTATCGGCCATTTCGAACTTGCCGCTGCGGTTGCTGATGGCCCCGGTAAACGCCCCTTTAACGTGACCAAACAGCTCGCTTTCCGCCACGCTTTCCGGAAGCGCGGCGCAGTTGAGGTACACCAGCGGGTTCACCGCGCGCGGCGAGGCTTCGTGAATGGACTTCGCGACCAGCTCCTTGCCGGTGCCGGTTTCCCCGAAGATCAGCACGTTTAAATCTGAGGCGGCAACGATCTCAATCTCTTTTTTGAGCTGCGCCATGCCCGGAGAAAGGCCGATCATCTCCGTTTGCGTCACCTGCTCAAACGCCGCCGGGCTGCCGGGAAGAATGTTCTGGCTCTCCAGCTGTTCAATCAGCAGGGCATTGTTCAGCGCCCCGGCGGCCAGGGCGGCAATCAGGCGCAGCTCTTCGTCGCTAAAGGTGTCGAACTGGTCCGGCGACAGGCCGTCGAGGGTCAGTGCGCCAATCAGGTTTTGTCCGGCAAACAGCGGCAGGCCGATACAGGCATGCACCTTCAGGCTCTCCTGTCCGGGAATAAGCCCGTCGTACGGGTCGGGCAAGTCGCTGTCCGCCGGGAAGCGCACCACGTCACCCGCGCGGGCGATGGTTTCCAGACGCGGATGGCCCTCAAGGGTAAAACGCCGCCCGAGCACGTCCTTCGCCAGCCCGTCGATAGCCAGCGGAATAAACTGCCGCCCCTCGTAGCGCAGCAGCGCCGAGGCGTCGCACGCCAGCACGTGGCGCAGCGTGGAGATCAGCCGCTGAAAGCGGTCCTGATGGCCGATACCGGTCTGCAGCTCAATGGCGATCTTCGCCAGCACGTCTACGGAAAAGCTCATAGAGACCTCGCTGTCATTTTGACAATGCATGTTGTCATATTGACACTACTCTGGATAGTCATAATGACTACCCATTACGGATCATAAAAATATTAATTAAGTAAAATCAATAAATTAAAAACTGGCACGCAAATTGATATAGGCAAATCATCTTATTTGAAAATGCTGTATTACGTAGAGGTTGCTATGTCTATTCTGGTTAAAAATAACATTCATTGGGTCGGTCAACGTGACTGGGAAGTGCGCGATTTCCACGGGACGGAATACAAAACGCTGCGCGGCAGCAGCTACAACAGCTATCTCATCCGCGAAGGAAAAAACGTGCTGATCGATACGGTCGATCACAAGTTCAGCCGCGAGTTCGTGCAGAACCTGCGCAGTGAAATCGACCTGGACGCCATCGACTACATCATCATCAACCACGCGGAAGAAGATCACGCCGGTGCGCTGACCGAGCTGATGTCTTACATTCCGAACACGCCGATCTACTGCACCACCAACGCCATCGACTCGATCAACGGCCACCACCACCATCCGGAGTGGAATTTCCACACCGTTAAAACCGGCGACGCGCTGGATATCGGCAACGGCAAGCAGCTGATCTTCGTGGAAACGCCGATGCTGCACTGGCCGGACAGCATGATGACCTACATGACCGGCGACGCGGTGCTGTTCAGCAATGACGCCTTCGGCCAGCACTACTGCGACGAGCGCCTGTTCAACGACGAAGTGGACCAGACCGAACTCTTCGAGCAGTGCCAGCGCTACTACGCCAACATTCTGACCCCGTTCAGCCGCCTGGTGACGCCAAAAATCACCGAGATCCTCGGCTTCAACCTGCCGGTGGACATGATTGCCACCTCCCACGGCGTGGTATGGCGTGAAAATCCCATCCAGATTGTGGAGCTCTACCTGAAATGGGCGGCGGACTATCAGGAAGACCGCATCACTATTTTCTACGACACCATGTCCAACAACACCCGCATGATGGCGGACGCCATTGCCCAGGGCATCAACGAAGTGGACCCCAACGTGGCGGTGAAAATCTTCAACGTGGCGCGCAGCGATAAGAACGAGGTATTGACCAACGTCTTCCGCTCTAAGGGCGTGCTGGTGGGCACCTCCACCATGAACAACGTGATGATGCCGAAAATTGCCGGTCTGGTGGAAGAGATGACCGGCCTGCGTTTTCGCAACAAGCGCGCCAGCGCCTTTGGCTCCCACGGGTGGAGCGGCGGCGCGGTAGACCGTCTGTCTACGCGCCTGCAGGATGCGGGCTTTGAGATGTCCCTCAGCCTGAAGGCGAAATGGCGCCCGGATATCGACGCCCTGGAGGTCTGCCGCCAGCACGGCCGCGACATTGCCCGTCAGTGGGCGCTCGCACCGCTTCCGCAAGCTGCCGAACCAACCGCACAGCAGGAAACCTGCGCCTGCGCCGCCGCGGCAGCCGCCGATCCCGGACCGCGCATGCAGTGCAGCGTCTGCCAGTGGATTTACGATCCTGAAATGGGCGAACCGCTGCAGGACGTTGCGCCGGGCACGCCGTGGAGTGACGTGCCGGACAACTTCCTCTGCCCGGAGTGTTCACTCGGTAAAGACGTCTTTGACGAACTGGGTACGGAGGCAAAATGAACAACGGTATCGTCATCATCGGCTCGGGCTTTGCCGCCCGCCAGCTGGTGAAAAACATCCGCAAGCAGGACGCCAGCGTGCCGCTGACGGTGATAGCCGCCGACAGCATGGACGAGTACAACAAGCCCGATCTCAGCCACGTGATTAGTCAGCATCAGCGCGCCGAAGACCTCACCCGTCAGACGGCGGGGGAGTTCGCGGAACAGTTTAACCTGCGTCTGTTCCCTTACACCTGGGTCACCGATATCGACGCTGCCGCCCACGAGGTGAAAGCAAAAGAGAAAACCTGGCAGTACGACAAACTGGTGCTGACCACGGGTGCCTCTGCGTTTGTGCCGCCGGTTGAAGGCCGCGAGCTGACGATCACCCTCAACAGCCAGCAGGAGTATCAGGCCAGCGAAACGGCGCTTCGCGACGCGCAGCGCGTGATGATTGTCGGCGGCGGGCTGATAGGCACCGAGCTGGCGATGGATTTCTGCCGGGCGGGTAAATCCGTGACTCTGGTCGACAACGCGGCAAGCATTCTGTCGTCGCTGATGCCCGCAGAAGTAAGCAGTCGCTTACAGCATCGCCTGACCGACATGGGGGTGCATCTGCTTTTGAAATCGCAGCTGCAAAGCCTGAGCAAAACCGAAGGCGGCATTCGTGCCACGCTCGACCGCAGCCGCAGCGTTGAGGTGGATGTGGTAATCGCTGCAACGGGCCTGCGCCCGGAAACCGCGCTGGCGCATCGCGCAGGCGCAGAAATACAGCGTGGCGTGAAGGTAAATAGCTACCTGCAAACCACGCAACCTGATATTTACGCGTTAGGTGACTGCGCTGAAATTAACGGTCAGGTACTGCCCTTTTTACAGCCAATTCAATTAAGCGCGATGTATCTGGCGAAAAACCTGCTCGGCGATAGCGCGCCGCTGAAATTACCCGCCATGCTGATTAAAGTCAAAACGCCAGAATTACCGCTGCATCTTGCCGGTGAAACGCAGCGTCACGATCTGAACTGGCAAATTACCCTCGAACCGCAGGGAATGGTCGCGCGTGGCACGGATAACGAGGGTCAGATTCGCGCTTTTGTGGTTAGTGAAGACCGGATGAAGGAGGCTTTCGCACTGCTGAAACTGTTACCTGCTTAACCCTCTCGTTGCCTGGCGGCGCTTCGTTTACCCGTCCAACAACGAGTCTACGCAGAGTTAACCTTTGAATTTTATTATTCACCGCCCCGATATTCCGGGGCTTTTTCTTACGCATTCTATTCATCAAATAAATGCAAAGTAGATATATCATCGCCATCAATCCCTTATTTATTATTTTCGTAAATGCTTTAATCTGAAACAGATTAAAAACATCATCCTGTTTTATTATTGGCAGCCAACTCAGTCTGAATAGACATCATCAGCAGGAGGCAAATCATGGCAAATTTTTATAAATAACTCAATTATCTTTATCGCTATTTCACACAAGCGAAGAATGCGGAATATATTTTATTCCGCAAAAGACCTATATTTTCAGCATCTTTTTTATCGGTATGCCGCTATGCGCCAGTCATTGAGGAAGTCGCGGAGGTTGCGCCGTGCAGGAGCCGGTTCAGGAACGTACCACCAGCGCGTCGTATCCGCGCCAGCGGTAGTTGACCATGGAGATCAGCCAGCAGGCGACAAACAGCCCGACCACCGCAAACCCGGCGTTGCCAAGATTGTCGTTTACCGCGCCAATCAGATCCCACACGCCGCCGCTGAGGGCAAATTTGTCCATCAGCAGACCCAGCGCTTCCAGCCCGCCGATAAACAGCGCCACCACCACGGAGGTGCCGGTAATGGTCATGTTGTAGTAGAGCTTGCGCTGCGGCTTGTTGAACGCCCAGCCGTAGGCACCGACCATCAGCAGGTTATCGAGGGTATCCACCAGCGCCATGCCGCTGGCGAAGAGCGCCGGGAAGACCATGATTGACCACACCGACATCCCGCTTGACGCGCTGGCGGCAGAGATCCCCAGCACGCCAATCTCGGTAGCCGTGTCAAAGCCGAGGCCAAACAGGAAACCCACCAGATACATTTGCCAGCTTTTATTCACCAGGCGGAAGGTTTTGCCAAACAGCCAGTTCATGACGCCGCCCTGGGCAGGGAGCGTGATGTCTCCCTGCACGGGCCTGCCCTGTTTCAGCGCCTGAAAACTCCGCCAGACGCCGCGCAGGATCACCATGTTCACCAGCGCCATCGCCAGCAGGAAGGTGGCAGACACGGCGGTGCCAATCAGGCTGCCGGTTTCGTGGAACCATTCCATGTTTTTCTGAAACGCCGTCGCGGTAGCGGCGATAGCAATGGAAGCCAGCACCACGATGGTGGAGTGCCCCAGCGAGAACCACGCTCCCACGCCGGACGGACGTTTGCCCTGCTGCATCATCTTACGCGTCACGGTATCAATGGCCGCGATGTGGTCAGCGTCCACCGCGTGACGCAGCCCGTAGCACCACGCCAGCAGGCTGGCGGCCATCAGCGCCGTGCTGCCGCTAAAAGCGTGCCATGCCCATCCCCAGGCCAGCAGGTTTGCCATTACCAGAGCCAGCAGCAGAAGCGCGGCGCGAGGTTCATTGCGTAAGAGTCGTAACATTTTAAGTCCTTTGTGAACATGACCGGGCAGCGGCGATCGCCGCCTGCCCGAAGGAGATCGCTCCGTCACCTGCGGGCAGGCGCGAAGGAAAAAGAAGCGTAAAGTCAGAAAGATAATGACGCAGGCGCGCGCGCAGCAGACGGTTGTGCAGCACGCCGCCGCTGAGACAGATTGTCGACAGCGACTGGCGTCGGGCATGGCGCGCGGCGAGTTCCGCCAGCCCTTTTGCCAGCGCGTCGTGAAACGCCCACGCGCGCTGGCAGGGTTCCGCCTGCCAGCTCAGCCACTGCTGCCAGAAATGCGCGAGGTTATCCACGTCCAGCGTCACCGGATGGTCCACACCCGCGCACTGCGCCGCCAGCGCTTCCAGCCGGCAGGCTGCTTCACCTTCCCAGGATTGGGTTTCAATACCCAGCGCGCAGGCGACCGCATCAAACAGGCGACCACAGGACGAGGCCTGCGGCGCGTTGATGCCGCGCCGGATCGCCGTTGCCAGCAGCGGCCAGTTGTGGCGCTGAACCGCGCGCGTTTCCGGGTACTGCTGCCAGTCAGGGACAAACGCCAGGCAGTGGGCGAGAAGATTGCGCCACGGCTGCCGCGCCGCCAGATCGCCGCCCGGCAGCGCAACGGCAGGCAGCCCGCCCAGACGCTCGCACGCGAGATAGTTCACCCGCAGGCACTCCCCGCCCCACAGCGCCCCGTTCTCGCCCATGCCGATCCCGTCCAGCGTCAGGGCGATAACGTCTCCGCCCTCACGCGGCCAGCCGTTTTCGGCCAGGCACGCCGCCGCGTGGGCGTGATGGTGCAGTACGGTTGCGACCGGTAGCCCCTGCGCCTGCGCCCATTGTTGTATGTGATAGCCCGGATGGGCATCGCACACCACGCGCTCCGGCTGGAAGGCGTAGATGTCCTGCATCGTCGAGAGCGCGCCGCGCCACTGCGCTTCGACACCCTCGTCACCGAGATCGCCAAAATGCTGGCTCAGCACCGCCTGGCTGCCACGCACCAGGCAGAAGGTGTTCTTCATCTCCGCGCCGGTGCATAGCATGGCGGGGATATTCTCAAAACCCGCAGGCAGCGTAACGGCATCGGGCACAAAACCGCGCGCGCGGCGAAGCATCGCGCCGTCCCGATCCATCACCGAATCGTCCATTCGTTGCAGGAGATCGCGGTTGTGCAGCAGGAAGCCGTCCGCGATGTCGCCGAGTTCATCCAGCGCCTGCTGGTTGGTCATGGCAGGCGGTCTGCCGCTGAGGTTGCCGGAAGTCATCACCAGCGGGCGCTGGCAGTCCATCATCAGAAGGTGTTGCAGCGGGTTAGCGGGAAGCATGATGCCAATACAATCGAGTCCCGGTGCAATCCCTTCGGGAAATCCGGGAAGCGAGGCTTTTGGGGTCAGCACAATCGGCGCTGCGGAGGAGCGTAACAGCGTCTGGATCGCCTCCGGCACGCCGTCCGCGTTTGGGATCATCACCGCCAGCGGCTTCGCGGGACGCTGCTTGCGTACCCGAAGCGCCGCGACCGCCTGCGGATTACGCGCGTCGCAGACGAGATGAAAACCGCCCAGCCCTTTGACCGCGACTATGCCGCCGCTTTTCAGCATCGCCACCGCCGCGCTCAGCGCAGCCTCACGGGAAGCGGTGATGTCGCCCGCACGCCATTCCAGCGCTGGCCCGCAGTCCGGGCAGGCTACCGGCTGGGCGTGAAAACGTCGATCGGCGGGATTGCGGTATTCCGCTTCGCACGGCACGCAGAGCGGAAATGCGGCCATTGACGTGGCCGGACGGTCATAGGGCATGGCGCGAATAATGGTAAACCGCGGCCCGCAGTGCGTGCAGTTGATGAACGGATAGCGATAGCGGCGCTCGGCAGGGTCGCACATTTCCGCCAGGCACGCCGGACAGGTTGCGGCGTCGGGGACAATCTGGGTGTCCATCGCCCCGCCCGCGCTGTGGCGGATGGTAAAGTCCTCCGGCACCTGCGCCCACGTAAACGGCTGCGTTTCAACATGGTCAATGCGTGCCAGCGGTGGGCAGTCCTGATGCAGCCTCGCGGTAAAGGCCCCCCCATTACCCGCGAGGCGCACCAGCACGCCCTCTCCATCATTGCAGACGTCACCGGTCAACTGAAGCGCCTGCGCCAGCTGCCAGACGAAGGGACGAAACCCCACGCCCTGCACCTTGCCGCGCACGCGCAGCTGTACGCCGTTACTGCACATACGGTTCAGAACAGCAGCGATGACGACGTGTCGAATGCCGCGCGACGGCGCTTTTCGGCGCTCATCTGCTCAAGCTTGTCGCGATCCACGCAGACCAGCGCATGCGTCGGGCAGGCTTCCATGCAGGCCGGACCGGCGTCGCGGTGATAGCAAAGATCGCATTTGTTGGCTTCGGCTTTCTCCGCACGTACGCTCAGCCCCATGCCGCTGTTGCGTACTACCGGACGAACAACCACCTCCATCGCGCCGTACGGGCAGGCGACCACGCAGGTTTTACAGCCAATGCAGCGCTCCTGCATGACGTGCACAAAGCCTTTCTCGCGTTTAATCGCCCCGTTCGGGCAGACGTTCGCGCACGGTGCGTCTTCGCACTGGCGACAGATGGCGGCGGTGGAAATATTCACGCCTTTGATGACGTGGATACGCGGCAGGAAGGTGTCAGGAGTGAGCGACGCACAGTCCTGCTCCGCCTGATGGGAAACCACGCACGCCACTTCACAGGTACGGCAACCAATACACTTACTGGCATCGGCCATAATAAAACGGTTCATCTGCTTCTCCAGCATTACAGTTATGCGCGGAGATATTCATAAACCGTGCCAATAATTAACTTATTGATTTTATATGAATTTAAAAATTATGGCGGCGCTGTCATCGTCACTTATGACGATGACAGCTGTCGACATCAGCGGTGCGGGCCGTCAATAACCGAGTCGCGCAGCACCAGCTCGCCGGAAAAGGTTTGCTGATATTTAAACTCACCGCCGTCGAGCATGAAGATCAGGCGGCTGATGGTCTCTTTGATCATCTCCGTCACCGGAATACGCACGCTGGAAAGCGACGGCACGATGTAGGGCGCGATGGCCACGTCGTCGAAACCGATCACCGACACCGCGTCCGGGGCGGCCACGCCGCTGTCGTGGAGCTGCTTCATGGCGCCGATCGCCATGTCGTCATTACTCGCCACCAGCGCCGTAAACCGTTCACCGCGCGCAAGCAGTTCGGCAACCGCCGCCGCGCCGCTGGCGGGGTTCCACTTCCCCTGCGCAATAAGGCCCTCGCGCAGCGGAATACCGTGCTGCGCAAGCGCGTCCTTGTAGCCGGAGAGACGCTCAACCCCGGTGGGGGAATCCAGCGAGCCTGTGATAAACGCGATCTCCCGGTGCCCTTTCGCAATCAGCTGCGACACCGCCTCCTGGCTGGAGGCTTTATGATCGGACCAGACGCAGTGGCTGCTGTTTTTCCGCAGGCGGCGGTTGAGCACCATTATGGGCTGCTCGCACTTCTCGACGATCTCATCCATCTCTTCCACGCTCAGGAAACGCGGATAGATAATCACCGCGTCGCAGCGCATATCGAGCAGGTACTGGATCGCCTCGCGCTCTTCATCCGCGCTGTGCTTGCCGTCCGCGAGGATCAGCTGCCGCCCCTTTTCTTCCGTCATGCGCGCGGCGTGAAACAGGAGTTCGCTAAAGTAGACGCCGTGGTAGAGGGTGTTAGTCACCACCAGCCCCAGCGTCTGGGTACGTTTGGTCGCCAGGTTTCGCGCCAGTAAATTCGGGCGATAGCCGCTCTCTTCAATGGCCTGAAACACCCGGTCTTTGGTCTCCTGGCTGACGTAGCCATTTCCCGACAGCACCCGGGACACCGTGGCTTTCGAAACGCCTGCCCGCTTCGCCACTTCAAGCATCGTGGTCATATTATTATTCCGTCTGAATCTGATGGAGCGCAGTGTACTGCACTGCAAAAAAATTGTCGCAGCGGTGAAATCACGCTTTCGATACCCCATTGCGATCTGCATCACGAAACTAAAAAATGGTCAAAAAGCGATCTTGTTTCATTCACAGAAACTCATGATGATTATGTGGAACCGGTTTCCTACATGTCTCACAACAATAACAGGATCACATCCGATGGCCAAAAATTACGCTGCGCTGGCGAACGACGTTATCAGCGCGCTGGGCGGTAAAGAGAACATCGTCGCCGTCACCCACTGCATGACGCGTCTGCGTTTCGTACTGAAAGACGAAAGCATGACCGACGCTGCGCGCCTGAAAAGCATCAGCGGCGTGCTCGGCGTAGTGCGCAACGACAACCAGTGCCAGGTCATTATTGGCAACACGGTTTCACAGACGTACCGCGAAGTGGTGAGCCTGCTGCCCACGGACCTGCAGCCTGCAGTGCCGGAAGGTCCGCAGAAGATGACCTTACGCCGCATTGGCGCCGGGATCCTCGACGCGCTGATCGGCACCATGTCCCCGCTGATCCCGGCGATCATCGGTGGCTCGATGGTCAAGCTGCTGGCGATGATCCTCGAGATGACCGGCGTGCTGCCAAAAGGCGCGCCGACGCTCACAATTTTGACCGTCATCGGCGACGGCGCCTTCTTCTTCCTGCCGCTGATGGTGGCGGCCTCGGCGGCGGTGAAATTCAAAACCAACATGTCGCTGGCCATCGCCATCGCGGGCGTGCTGGTGCACCCGAGCTTTATCGAGCTGATGGCGAAAGCCGCGCAGGGCGAGCACGTTGAGTTCGCCTTTATTCCGGTGACGGCGGTGAAATACACCTACACCGTCATCCCGGCGCTGGTGATGACCTGGTGCCTGTCATACATCGAACGCTGGGTGGATCGCATTACCCCGGCGGTGACGAAAAACTTCCTCAAGCCGATGCTGATCGTGCTGATTGCCGCCCCGCTCGCCATCGTGCTGATTGGCCCGCTGGGGATCTGGATCGGTAGCGCCATCTCCGCGCTGGTCTACACCATTCACGGCTACCTGGGCTGGCTCTCCGTCGCCATCATGGGCGCGCTCTGGCCGCTGCTGGTGATGACCGGGATGCACCGCGTGTTTACGCCGACCATCATTCAGACCATTGCCGAAACGGGCAAGGAAGGGATGGTGATGCCGTCGGAAATCGGCGCCAACCTGTCGCTCGGCGGCTCGTCACTGGCGGTGGCGTGGAAAACCAAAAACCCGGAGCTGCGCCAGACGGCGCTGGCGGCGGCAGCCTCCGCCATTATGGCGGGGATCTCTGAACCGGCCCTGTACGGCGTGGCGGTACGCCTGAAACGTCCGCTGATTGCGAGCCTGATCAGCGGCTTTATCTGCGGCGCGGTCGCCGGCATGGCCGGACTTGCCAGCCATTCGATGGCGGCACCGGGGCTGTTCACCAGCGTGCAGTTCTTTGACCCGGCCAATCCGATGACCATCGTCTGGGTGTTCGGCGTGATGGGGCTGGCAGTCGTGCTGTCGTTTGTTCTGACCCTGCTTTTAGGGTTTGAGGATATCCCGGTCGAAGACGAGGCTGAAAAAGCACGCGCCCTGCAGACCGCACCGGTACAGAACAACGCAGCAAAAGCATAAATTGAAAGCGAGGTAAGAATGTCTGTTTTTCCACAAGGATTTTTATGGGGCGGCGCGCTTGCCGCCAACCAGAGTGAAGGTGCTTACCGTGAAGGCGGCAAAGGACTGACGACGGTCGATATGATCCCCCACGGCGCGAATCGCCTGGCGGTGAAGATCGGTAAGGAAAAGCGTTTCTCGCTGCGTGACGACGAGTTCTACCCGAGCCACGAAGCGATTGATTTTTACCATCGCTATAAAGAAGACATCGCCCTGATGGCGGAGATGGGCTTTACGGTGTTCCGCACCTCCATTGCCTGGAGCCGCCTCTACCCGAACGGCGACGAACCGCTGCCGAACAAAGAGGGCATTGCCTTCTATCGCGCGGTGTTCGAGGAGTGCAAAAAGTACAACATCGAGCCGCTGGTGACGCTCTGCCACTTTGACGTGCCTATGCACCTGGTGACGGAATACGGCTCCTGGCGCAACCGTAAGATGGTCGATTTCTTTGCCCGCTACGCCCGCACCTGCTTTGAAGAGTTTAACGGGCTGGTGAAATACTGGCTGACCTTCAACGAAATCAACATCATGCTGCACAGCCCGTTCTCCGGCGCGGGGCTGGTGTTTGAGGAAGGCGAAAACGAAGACCAGGTGAAATACCAGGCCGCGCACCACGAGCTGGTGGCAAGCGCGCTGGCGACCAAAATCGCCCACGAGGTGAACCCGGAAAACCAGGTGGGCTGCATGCTGGCGGGCGGCAATTTCTACCCGTACTCCTGCAAGCCGGAAGACGTGTGGATGGCGCTGGAGAAAGACCGCGAGAACCTGTTCTTTATCGACGTGCAGGCGCGCGGCAGCTACCCGGCCTACTCAGCGCGCGTGTTCCGCGAGAAAGGCGTGGTGATTGTGAAAGATCCCGGCGACGACGAGCTGTTAAAAAACACCGTCGACTTTGTCTCGTTCAGCTATTACGCCTCGCGCTGCGCGTCGGCGGATATGAATGCGGGGAATACCAGCGCGGCGAACATCGTGAAGTCCCTGCGTAATCCACATATTCAGGTGAGCGAATGGGGCTGGGGCATTGACCCGCTCGGCCTGCGCATCACCATGAACATGATGTACGACCGCTACCAGAAGCCGCTGTTCCTGGTGGAAAACGGCCTCGGGGCGAAGGACGTCATTGATGAAAACGGCGAGATCAACGACGACTACCGCATCAGCTACCTGCGCGAGCACATCCGCGCGATGGGTGACGCGATCGAGGACGGCGTGCCGCTGATGGGTTACACCACCTGGGGCTGCATCGACCTTGTGGCCGCCTCAACGGGCGAGATGAGCAAGCGCTACGGGTTTGTGTACGTTGACCGCGACGACGCCGGAAACGGCACGCTGGACAGAAAACGCAAGAAATCGTTCTGGTGGTATAAGAAGGTGATTGCGAGTAACGGGGCGGATCTGGAGTAGCCTGTTGCCCTCACCCCAGCCCTCTCCCACATGGAGAGGGAGAGGGGTTTGGCACTGCTCAGAGCTGAGAAAAACCACCGTCCCCAACCCACTCCGCAAGCCGTGAATAGACCCGTTCCACCGCCTCTTTCACCGGCGGCGTCATCGGATAATAAAACCCAACGATATCCGGCTGAATTCCCAAAAACAGCACCTCGCCCACGTCGTCTTTAATCTGATCGACCAGGTAGTTCAGCGGCATATTGTGGGTGGTCATCATAAACATCTCGGCGATGTCGTCCGGGTCAATCAGGCGGATCTCACCGGGGTTGAGCCCCATATCGGTGGCATCGACGATTAACAGCCTCTCCGGGCGCAGTTCACGGATGGCGACCACGTCGTTTTCCGGCGCGCTGCCGCCGTCAATTACCACCCAACTGCCCTGCGGATTCGCGGCGCACATCTCTGCCAGCAGCGGGCCCGCGCCGTCGTCGCCCATCATGCTGTTGCCGACACACAGTAAAACGTCAGTCACGTAATCTCCTCACCATCAGGTAGATGGCGCTCTCCTGATGAATATCGTGCAGCATGCTAAGCAGCGTTTTGCTCCACGACTGCTGCTCGGGGGTTTGCCTGCCGAGCGCCGCGTCAAAGGCGTTGGCGAGCATTGCAATGTGGTTGGCGTCGATGACGATCTCGCCGTACTTCGGCACGCCCTCCATCTTGCGCCGCGCCGTGCTGCCCTCCTCCAGCGTGGCGATCCACGCCAGGTACTCGGGCCACGGGCAGCTCAGCGCCGCCTCCAGGCAGTCAATCACCCCGAGGTGATGCCCAATCGCCAGGCTGTAATAGACCACCTGCTGCGCCGCATCCGGCGTGGCATCGTTCTCATCAATAAACTTACGGCTCAGTTGGCTGAACACCACCGTTTCACTCATCGGATACGCGCCTCATCCACGATGCTGTTCAGGTTCGCCACGATCTCATTGAGACGCGGATCGTTTTCCGCCTCCAGCCAGCGCGCCACCTGATGGTCGCCCTGGCTCAGCAGGCGCAGATAATCATCGGCAATCTGACGCCCGTAGCGATAGCCCGCCAGCCTGCGCGCCGTGCGGTCAATCTTCACCCGCAGCGGCTGCACCATGTCCGGGTGCAGGATGGCCGCAGGCCGGTTGTCCAGCTCGCCCGGCTCGCGGGCGTGGATTTTCTGCTCCAGCAGCCCGAGCGCCATCGCGAAGCCGTACAGCGTCGCGGCGGGCGTTGGCGGACAGCCCGGAATGTAGACGTCCACCGGCACGATTTTGTCGGTGCCGCCCCAGACGCAGTAGAGGTCGTGGAATATACCGCCGCTGTTGCCGCAGGCGCCGTAGGAGATACAGATTTTCGGGTCCGGCGCGGACTGCCAGGCGCGCAGCGCGGGGGATCGCATGGCGCGGGTGACGGCCCCGGTAAACAGCAGAATGTCCGCATGACGCGGGGACGGCACCACTTTGATGCCGAAGCGCTCGGCGTCAAACAGCGGTGACAGGGTGGCGAAGATCTCAATCTCGCAGCCGTTGCAGCCGCCGCAGTCCACGCGGTAGACGTAGGCCGAGCGTTTGATTTTTTTCAGCAGCGACGCCTTCATGCTGGCGATGGACTCCTCCACCGTCATCGGCACAGGAATGCCGTTAGCGTCGCGCGGGCCGAGTAAATTTTCCATCAGCTGGCCTCTCTCATATGGCGGGTGATATCAATGCGGTCGGACGGCAGCAGGCACTTCTGACGCTTGCACTCCGGGCAGGTTTCAAAGCTTTCGCGGTGGTGCTCCGCGCGGGCGTCGCCGTTGTGCTGCAGCAGCGCGATGGCGTAGTCGATCTCTTTTTGCACGGCGAACGGGCGCCTGCAGACGCGGCAGTTGCAGAGGTCAAAGCGCGACTGCTGCAGAAAATCCTCTTTCTTCCACACCGCCAGCTCGAATTCCTGCGACAGGCGAATGGCGACCGTCGGGCAGACCTCCTCGCAGCGGCCGCAGAAAATGCAGCGCCCGAGGTTAAACTGCCAGGCCAGCTCGCCGGTTTTGAGATCCGTTTCCACCGTTAAGGCGTTCGACGGACAGGCGTTGACGCAGGCCGCGCAGCCGATGCACTGCTGCGGGTTGTGCTCCGGCTTGCCGCGAAAGTTTTTATCCACCGGCATCGGCTCCAGCGGATAGCTGCTGGTCTGCGTGCCGGTTTTGATCGCTTTTTTGATAAAGGTAAACATGACGAGTCCTTATTTCAGCGGCGAGTTTTTACGCTCAATGCTGTAGCGCTCAAGCTCTTTGTACGGCACCACCTGGCTTTTCTTCTTGCGCACGTCCACGACGGTCATGCGGTCGGTGCAGGAGTAGCACGGGTCGAGGCTGCCGATGATCAGCGGCGCGTCGGAAACCGTGTTGCCGCGCAGCATGTAGCGCAGGGTTGGCCAGTTGGCGTAGGTGGCCGCACGGCAGCGCCAGCGGTAGAGCTTCTGGTTGTCGCCGGTCATGCTCCAGTGGATGTCGTCCCCGCGCGGCGCTTCGGCAAAGCCGAGGGCAAAGCGGTTCGGAATGTAGGTGAAGCCTTCCACCATCAGCGGGCCGCCCGGCAGGTTATCGAGGCCGTAGTCGATCATGTTCAGGGCGGTGAACACCTCGTTGATTCGCACCTTGAGGCGCGAGATGACGTCGCAGCCCTGCTCGCTGTGCACGGTCATCGGCAACAGGCCGTAGCCGACGAACGGGTGATCGGCGCGGGTGTCGCGGGCGTGGCCGCTGGCGCGCACCATCGGGCCGACGTTGCTGAAGTCGCGGGCAATTTCCGGGTCAAGGCGGCCGATGCCGACGGTGCGCTGCTCGATGTTTGGCGTGCTGAGCAGCATGTCCACCAGCTCCTGCACGTCGCGGCGCATCTGCTGCGCCAGCTGGCGGGTCTGGATCATGTCGTCCTTCAGCAGGTCGCGGCGGATCCCGCCGATCAGGTTCAGGCCGTAGGTTTTACGCGCCCCGGTGAGGATCTCCGCCATCTTCATTGACGCTTCACGCACGCGGAAGAACTGCATAAACCCGGAGTCAAAGCCGACGAAGTGGCAGGCCAGGCCGAGGTTCAGCAGGTGCGAGTGCAGGCGCTCCACCTCCAGCAGAATGGCGCGGATCATCTGCGCGCGCTCCGGCACCACGATCCCCATGCCGTTCTCCACCGAGGTGGTGTAGGCGGTGCTGTGGGCGAAGCCGCAGATGCCGCACACGCGGTCAGAGAGGAACGTCACTTCGTTGTAGCCCATGCGGGTTTCCGCCAGCTTTTCCATGCCGCGGTGGACGTAGAACAGGCGGTAGTCGGCGTCGATGATGTTTTCGCCGTCGACGAACAGGCGGAAGTGGCCAGGTTCGTCGGAGGTGACGTGCAGTGGGCCGATCGGCACCACGTTGTTCTTCTTGCTGCCCAGCTCGTTGATGAATTCGTAGGTTTCGCTGTCAGTGGTCGGCGCCGGGCGCTGGCGGTAGTCCATGCTGTCTTTGCGTAGCGGATAGAGTTCGTCCGGCCAGTCGTCCGGCAGCACCAGGCGGCGTTCGTCCGGCAGGCCGACCGGCACCAGGCCGTACATGTCGCGCACTTCGCGCTCGCCCCAGACCGCAGCAGGCACGCGCGGCGTGACGGACGGGTATTCCGGCTTAGCCGGGTCGACTTCGAGGCGCACGGTGAGCCAGCACTTTTCGCCCTGCTCCATCGACATCACGTAATACACCGCATAGTTGCCGCACAGCTGGCGCTCGTCGTTGCCGAACAGCACCGACAGCCAGCCGCCCTGCTGGTAATAGAGAAACTCCACCACTTCCGGCAGATAGTTCACCTTAATGGTGATGGTTACCTGGTCTTTGGTTTGCCAGGACTCCTCCAGCACCACGCCGGGGAAAGCCTGATGCAACGCGGCGAGATACTGCTGACCTTTCTTTTCTTCAGACATAAATACTCTCTTTAATCACGCCACCAGCAAGGAGACGAACGCTAAAAATGCAAAACCAAAACCGGCCCAGGTGATGCGCGACGTTTCCACAAAACGCAGGCGCGCCATGCTGTTTTCAAATAGGGCAATCACCAGCACGCCGACCAGCAGCTTGAAGGCGGCAACCACGACGGCCAGCACCAGACCGCCCGCGGAGAAGTGCGTCATCTGCCCCCACGGGAAGAAGACGCCGACAAACATCTGCAGCACCACAAGCTGTTTGAGGCTGATGCCCCACTTCAGCACCGCGAAGCCGTAGCCGCTGTACTCGGTAAGCGGTCCTTCCTGCAGCTCCTGCTCGGCTTCCGCCAGATCGAACGGCAGTTTGCCCATCTCAATAAACGTCGCGAACGCGCAGGCGCACAGCGCCAGCACCAGCGGGATAGAGCGCGCCAGCGGCCAGTGGTAAACGGTGTGGGTGATAAAGCTGATGTGGGTAGAGCCCGCGACCTGCGCGGCAACCCACAGCCCCAGCAGCAGAATCGGCTCGACCAGCACGCCGAGCATCGCCTCGCGGCTGGCACCGATGCCGGTAAACGGACTCCCGGTGTCCAGGCCCGCAATCGCAAAGAAGAAGCGGGCGATGGCAAAGAGGTAGATAAGCGTGATCAGATCGCCAAGCACGGGCAGCGGCGACGCCACCGTCACCACCGGCAGCGCTGTGGCGATGGTCAGCATCACGCCCACCATCACAAACGGCGTCAGGCGGAAGACCCAGCCTGCGGCGTCCGGCGCGACGCTCTGACGGGAGAGCAGTTTAAAGAGATCGCGGTACTCCTGGAGCACACCGGGCCCGCGACGGTTGTGCATTCGGGCGCGCGCCACGCGCGTGATGCCCGACAGCAGCGGCGCAGCGGCGAACAGCACCAGCGCCTGAAGAATTGCCAGTAACAGACTCATGTCAGGCTCCTCGTGAAATCACAATGACCACCAGCACTGCCAGCTCGATGACCGCCAGACGGCGGAACAGCGCGGGCGCGGCGGCGCTCTGCCAGCCGGGTACCCAGCCCACCGGGTTCAGCCAGTGGCGCAGCTTCAGCACGGCGGCGAAGTTCTCCTTCACCGGCATGGCGAAACCGTGGGCGGTGATAACCATCGACTGTTCGTGTTCGTAGCCGCAGGCCCACGCCGCACCGCGCGAGCGGGAGGCGAGCCGGTCGCGCTTGAAGAACAGCATCAGTACGAACGGAAGCAGCGGTGCGCCAATCAGCAGCAGTGCGATCATGGGCTGAGAGACGGTGGTATTCGCCACGGTCAGCGGCAGCGGAATGGCGTTGCCCAGCAGCGGAAGCAGCCACGGCGCGGCGACGCCGCCCGCGATACAGCACAGCGCCAGCGCGACCACGCTCACGCCCATAAACAACGGTGCGCAGCAGGCGTTTTCCGCTTCGCGAGTGCGCGGCGCGCCGAGGAAGGTCACGCCATAGACTTTCGCCATGCACATCACCGCCAGCGCCCCGGTAATCGCCAGACCGACCGCCAGCAGCGGGCCGAGCAGGCGTGCGATAAATGCGTCGCTCTGGCCGAGCGCGAAGAAGGACTGGTAGATCACCCACTCCCCGGCAAAGCCGTTCAGCGGCGGCAGCGCGGCCATTGCCATCAGACCCACCAGCATGGCGAGCGAAATGACGGGCATCTTTTTGCCAATCCCGCCCAGCTTTTCGATATCCCGATGACCGGTGCGGAACCAGACGCTGCCCGCGCCGAGGAACAGGGTGCTTTTAAACAGGCTGTGGTTGACGAGGTGATAAAGACCGCCGATAAACCCGGCGGCAATAAGCGCCGGATGATTGAGCGCCAGCCCGGTCACGCCCGCGCCAATACCGAGCAGGATAATGCCGATATTTTCAAGCGTGTGGTACGCCAGCAGGCGCTGGATGTTGTGCTCCATCAGCGCGTACAGGCCGCCGACGAACGCGGTAATCATTCCGGCGACCAGCAGCACGACGCCCCACCACAGCGGCGGTTGTCCGCCGGTCAGCGTAATCGCCAGAATCCCGAACAGACCCACTTTCATCACCACCGTAGAAAACAGCGCGGCGGCGGGCGCGGAGGCATTCGCATGCGCCTGCGGCACCCAGCCGTGCAGCGGGATGATGCCAGCGAGCAGGCCAAAGCCGAGCACGCCCAACAGCCAGACGTCGTTCCCCAGCGGATGCCCGTTGAGCGCAGCGAAGTCCAGGGTGCGGAAGCGGTGCCACACCAGCCAGCAGGCCAGCGCCAGCAGCAGTGTTCCGAGGCGTCCCAGCGCAAACCACAGCTTGCCGGAGGCGCTGCAGCCCGTCAGGAACACGCCGCACAGCGCCATGATTTCCGCCATCACCACCAGCGCGCCGAGGTTGCTGGCGATAACGGAGCAGACCGCCGCCGCCATCAGCAGGTTAACCAGCTGGCCGTTAGCCCTGGCGTGCGGATGGCGGTGCCAGTCGATATTGAACAGGCTGATAAACAGCCCGCACAGGCCAAACGTCACCAGCCAGATGGCGTTCAGGGGCGTGATCTCAACGGTGTGGCGAATGAGCGGCATCACGGCCTCTGCGGACTGGCCGCCGAGCAGGACAACGCCGCCTGCTGCCAGCGTCATCAGGCTAGCGACCGCCCCGCCGAGCCCGGCGATCGCGCCGCTCAGGGTTTTATGGAATGAGAAGATCAGCGCCAGAACAGCGGCCCCAGCAAAACAGGCTACCGCGCTGGTAATCATCATCGCCGCGTTCATTTCGCCCCCTCGTTAAGCGCCTGTAGCAGAGAAAGGTCGCCAAAATCACTGTTGATGGTCAGCTCGCGTTTACGCTTGCTGGTACGGGCGATGTCGCGAATATTAACCAGAATCAACGCCTTAGTCGGGCAGGTGCGCACGCATGCCGGGCCCTGCTCATCGAAGCTGCACAGGTCGCATTTCACCGCAACGGCACGGATGCCGGGCACCCAGTCCAGCAGCGTACTTACGCGTGCCGGAGCCGGTGGCGCGGGCGGGGCTTTTGGCGAGTTGGCGTTCGCCGGAATATGCAGCGGACGGCTGCCGGAAAATTCAATCGCGCCGAACGGACAGGCAATACCGCACAGCTTGCAGCTTACGCACAGGCTTTCGTTCAGCTGGACAGCGCCATCAACGCGGTTGATGGCATTCACGGGGCAGACGCCCGCGCAGGGGGCGTCTTCACAGTGGTGGCAGAGCTGCGGGGCAGACTCTTTTTCATTACGCATGACGTGCAGGCGCGGCATGGACTGCAGCCCATGCAGGCGATGCGTTTCCGAACACGCCGCCTCACAGGTTCGACAGCCAATACAGACCGTCGAGTCAGCAATTACAAAACGGTTCACCGGGTTATCCTCTGGTGATAGTCATTTTTGACGAAAAACTGTCTTGTCGACACTTCTCGACACGCAGGAGTCAGGCCACGTTCGCTGAGGCATTTCCGTCCATCAGCTGCTTCAGGTTGACCGGGAGATCGTGCTCAACGGCGGCGTACAGGCCGTTATAGACCGGCGCTATTTTTTCCAGATAGTGCTCCAGCACCTGCTGGCGATCGCGGTTGCTGACGTGGCCGTCCACCATGCCGTCGGCCATCAGCTGCGCCTTCGCAATACACTGTTTTTCGCCGTCTTTTGTCTCGAGGTGGTACTCAATGGTGTGGCTGTTGAAGTTGTCCGCCAGGGTAACGTTGATGATGAAATGGCCGAACAGGACGAAGCGCATGTCGCCCTGCGCCGCGCAGCTCATCGCGTGGTGAAGACGCGCTTTCGAGAGGGTTATGCCCTGAACCAGAGAGTTGCAGTAGAGGTGCCACTGGTCCTGCAGCTGCTGATGACGCTGCGCGATGTAATCCGCTTTTTCGCTGATTTCCCAAATAGTCATAGAAGGTATCCGGTTAATGGAGATAGCGGTTGTTAAGCAGATTCCATGCCAGATTTTATGTTACTGATTTTAAATAGATTTAATTACAAAACCGCTGTCAACGCCGCGGTGTCGACGTGTCATTTCGACAGCGTTGACATCGTCACGCCTTAACAAAAATCAAGCTGGCACCGTTATTGCATTCAATGGCGCAATTCATTGAGGAGGCGTCATGCACGAAATCACCCTCTGCCAGCGGGCTCTGGAACTTATCGAACAGCAGGCAGTGCAAAACCACGCGAAGCGCGTCACCGGCGTCTGGCTGAAGGTCGGGGCGTTTTCCTGCGTCGAGACCAGCGCCCTGAATTTCTGTTTTGAGCTGGTGTGTCGCGGCACGCTGGCGGAAGGCTGCGAACTCCATATTGAAGAGCAGCAGGCGGAGTGCTGGTGCGAGCAGTGCCAGCAGTACGTCACCCTGCTGTCATCAAAGGTTCAGCGCTGTCCGCAGTGTCAGAGCACCGGTCTTCGCATCGTGGCGGACGACGGCATGCAGATCCAACGCCTCGAAATCGAGAAGGAGTAAAGTATGTGTAGCACCTGCGGTTGCGCCGAAGGCAACCTGTATATAGAAGGGGATGAACACCATCCCCATTCCGCGTTTCGCTCCGCGCCCTTTTCGCCTGCCCCGCGGCCTGCTGCGGCTTTAACCGGTATCACCTTCGCCCCGCAGCGCTCCGCTGCGGGCGATCTGCACTACGGCCACGGCGAAGCGGGTACCCACGCGCCGGGCATCAGCCAGCGCCGGATGCTGGAAGTGGAAATCAACGTGCTGGACAAAAATAACCAGATCGCCGCCCGCAACCGCGCGCGCTTTGCCGCCCGCAAACACCTGGTGCTGAACCTGGTCTCCAGCCCCGGCTCCGGCAAAACCACGCTGTTAACTGAAACGCTCAAACGCCTGAATGGGCGCGTCTCCTGCGCGGTGATCGAAGGCGACCAGCAAACCGTTAACGACGCGGCGCGCATTCGCGAAACCGGCACCCCGGCGATTCAGGTCAATACCGGCAAAGGTTGCCACCTGGACGCGCAGATGATTGCCGACGCTGCCCCGCGTCTGCCGCTGGCGGATAACGGCATTCTGTTTATTGAAAACGTCGGCAACCTGGTCTGCCCGGCGAGCTTCGATCTGGGCGAACGCCATAAGGTGGCGGTGCTTTCGGTGACCGAAGGCGAAGACAAACCGCTGAAATACCCGCATATGTTTGCCGCCGCGTCTATCATGCTGCTGAACAAAGTTGACCTGCTGCCGTACCTGAATTTCGACGTGGATAAGTGCCTGGCGTATGCCCGCGAGGTGAACCCGGAGATTGAGATCCTGCTGGTCTCCGCCACGCGCGGTGACGGCATGGACGCCTGGCTGAACTGGCTGGAGAGTGAAAGATGTGCATAGGCGTACCGGGACAAATCCACTCCATTGACGGGAACCAGGCCAAAGTGGAGGTATGCGGCATTCTGCGCGACGTGGACCTGACGCTGGTGGGCAGCACCGATGAAAGCGGCGCATCGCGTCTCGGCCAGTGGGTGCTCGTCCACGTAGGGTTTGCCATGAGCGTGATTAACGAAGCGGAAGCCCGCGACACGCTGGATGCTCTGCAAAACATGTTCGACGTGGAGCCGGACGTGGGCGCGCTGCTGTACGGCGAGGAGCATTAGCCATGCGTTACGTTGATGAATACCGCGCGCCGGAGCAGGTGCTGCAGCTTATCGGCCACCTGAAAACGCGCGCGGCGCTGCTGGATTACACGGCGGAAAACCCGTTGCAGATCATGGAGGTGTGCGGCGGACACACGCACGCCATCTTCAAATTTGGCCTCGACCAGCTGCTGCCGGAGAACATCGAGTTTATCCACGGCCCCGGCTGCCCGGTGTGCGTGCTGCCGATGGGGCGCATCGACAGCTGCATTGAAATTGCCAGCCAGCCCGACGTCATTTTCTGCACCTTTGGCGACGCGATGCGCGTGCCGGGGAAAAACGGCTCGCTGCTGCAGGCAAAAGCGCGCGGGGCCGACATCCGGATCGTCTATTCGCCGATGGATGCCCTGACGCTGGCGGAGGACAACCCCGCGCGCAAGGTGGTGTTTTTTGGCCTGGGGTTTGAAACCACCATGCCCGCCACCGCCATCACGCTGCAGCAGGCGAAAGCGCGCGGCGTCGAGAATTTTTTCTTCTTCTGCCAGCACATTACGCTCATTCCCACGCTGCGCAGCCTGCTGGAAGAGCCGGGAAACGGCATTGACGCCTTTCTGGCACCGGGGCATGTCAGCATGGTGATTGGCACAGACGCCTACGGTTTTATCGCTGAAGAGTACAATCGTCCGTTAGTGGTCGCTGGTTTCGAACCACTTGATCTACTGCAAGGTGTGACCATGCTGGTTGAGCAGAAAATAGCGGCCCTGAGTGAAGTGGAAAACCAGTACCGCCGCGTGGTGCCGGATGCGGGAAATGAACGGGCGCAGCAGGCGATAGCCGACGTGTTTTGCGTTGAGGGCGACAGCGAGTGGCGTGGTCTGGGGCTGATTGCCGAATCCGGCGTGCGCCTGACGTCAGCCTATCGCGCGTTCGACGCCGAAGCGCATTTCAGCCCGCAGCCGCAGCAGGTTTGCGACGATCCCCGGGCCCGCTGCGGCGAAGTCCTCACCGGTAAATGCAAACCGCATCAATGCCCGTTATTTGGCAATACCTGTAACCCGCAAACGGCGTTTGGCGCGCTGATGGTCTCCTCCGAAGGGGCGTGTGCCGCGTGGTATCAGTATCGCAACCAGGAGAGTGAAGCATGAATACGGTTGAAATGGCGCACGGCAGCGGCGGACAGGCGATGCAGCAGCTGATTAACCGGCTGTTTATGGAAGCCTTCAACAACCCCTGGCTCGCTGAACAGGAAGACCAGGCGCGCATTGACCTCGCCACCCTCACCGCGCAGGGCGACAGGCTGGCCTTCTCCACCGACAGCTACGTGATTGACCCGCTGTTCTTCCCCGGCGGCGATATCGGCAAGCTCGCCGTCTGCGGCACGGCCAACGACGTGGCGGTCAGCGGTGCCGTTCCGCGCTACCTCTCCTGCGGGTTTATCCTCGAAGAGGGATTACCGATGGAGACGCTCACGACAGTGGTCAACAGCATGGCGCAGACCGCGCGCGAGGCCGGGATAGCTATCGTCACCGGCGATACCAAAGTGGTGCAGCGCGGCGCGGCCGACAAGCTGTTTATCAACACCGCCGGCATGGGCGCGATTCCCGCCGATATTCACTGGGCGGCGCAGCGGCTCAGCGTGGGCGACGTGCTGATCGTGACCGGAACGCTGGGCTGCCACGGGGCGACCATCCTTAACCTGCGCGAAGGTCTGGGGCTGGACGGGGAACTGCGCAGTGACTGCACGTTGCTCACCCCGCTGATCCAGACGCTGCGCGGTATTACCGGCGTGAAAGCCCTGCGGGACGCCACGCGAGGCGGCGTGAATGCCGTAGTCCATGAGTTTGCGGCAAGCTGCGGGTACGGGATTGAACTCACCGAGCGCAGCCTGCCCGTGAAGCCTGCCGTTCGCGGGCTTTGCGAACTGCTGGGCCTTGACCCGCTCAACTTTGCCAACGAAGGCAAACTGGTGATTGGCGTTGAACGCTCGGCCGCGGAAGCCGTTCTTGAACAGCTGCGGGCTCATCCGTCAGGAAAAGAGGCGGCGATGATTGGTGAAGTGGCTGAGCGCAAAGGGGTGCGCCTGGCCGGGCTTTATGGCGTGAAGCGGACGCTGGATCTGCCGCACGCGGAACCCTTACCCCGTATTTGCTAGAACCGCGCCAAAAGCGGTCAGCACTGAATGTCTCTTTTTTGCCAGTTTCTATTGGAAAGCAATATGCCGTATACACCGATGAGCGATCTTGGACAGCAGGGCCTGTTTGACATCACGCGCACACTTTTACAGCAGCCCGACCTCGGCGCGCTGAGCGATGCCCTGACGCGGCTGGTCAGGCAATCGGCGCTGGCGGACAGCGCCGCGATTGTGCTCTGGCATAGCGGAACGCAGCGCGCGAGCTACTACTCGACGCGTGATAATGGCAAAACGTTTGAATACGAAGACGAAACGTATCTGGCGCATGGCCCGGTGCGCCGCATACTCTCCCGGCCTGAAGTGCTGCACTGCAACTTTGCGGAGTTCCGCCAGGCGTGGCCGAAGCTGACGGAGAGCGACCTCTATCAGCCTTTCGGGCATTACTGCATGCTGCCGCTGGCGGCTGAGGGCCAGATTTTTGGCGGCTGCGAGTTTATCCGCACGACCGACCAGCCCTGGAGCGAGGCGGAATACGAGCGCCTGCACACCTTTACCCAGATTGTGGCCGTCGTCGCGGAGCAGATCCAAGGCCGCGTCACCAATAACGTCGATTACGACCTGCTGAGCCGCGAGCGCGACAACTTCCGCATTCTGGTCGCCATCACCAACGCCGTGCTCTCCCGCCTGGACATGGACGAGCTGGTCAGCGAAGTCTCGAAAGAGATCCACCACTATTTCAAAATAGACGCCATCAGCATTGCGCTGCGCGGCCATCGCAAGGGCAAACTGAACATCTACTCCACGCATTATCTCGATGAAGCCAACCCGGCGCACGAGCAGAGCGAAGTGGACGAAGCGGGCACCCTTTCTGAGCGGGTTTTCAAAAGCAAAGAGATCCTCCTGCTCAACCTGAACGAGCAGGACCCGGTCGCGCCGTACGAGCGGATGCTGTTCAACACCTGGGGCAATAAAATTCAGACCCTGTGCCTGCTGCCGCTGATGTCCGGCAACACCATGCTCGGCGTGCTGAAGCTGGCGCAGTGCGAGGAAGGCGTGTTCACCACCGCCAACCTGAAGCTGCTGCGCCAGATTGCCGAACGTATATCTATCGCCCTGGATAACGCCCTCGCCTATCAGGAAATTCATCGCCTGAAAGAGCGGCTGGTGGATGAGAACCTGGCCCTGACCGAACAGCTCAACAACGTGGACAGCGAGTTTGGTGAAATCATCGGGCGCAGCGACGCCATGTACAGCGTGCTTAAGCAGGTTGAGATGGTGGCGCAAAGCGACAGCACGGTGCTGATTCTGGGAGAAACCGGCACGGGCAAAGAGCTGATAGCCCGCGCCATTCACAACCTGAGCAACCGCAACAGCAGACGGATGGTGAAAATGAACTGCGCCGCGATGCCTGCGGGACTGCTGGAAAGCGATCTGTTCGGCCACGAGCGCGGTGCATTCACCGGGGCCAGCAGCCAGCGGCTGGGCCGTTTTGAGCTGGCGGACAAAAGCTCGCTGTTCCTCGACGAAGTGGGCGATATGCCGCTGGAGCTACAGCCGAAACTGCTGCGCGTCCTGCAGGAGCAGGAGTTTGAGCGTCTGGGCAGCAACAAGCTTATCCAGACCGACGTGCGGCTGATTGCCGCCACCAACCGTGACCTGAAAAAAATGGTCGCCGACCGCGAGTTTCGCAGCGATCTTTACTATCGTCTGAACGTCTTTCCGATCTTCCTGCCGCCGCTGCGCGAGCGCCCGGAAGATATCCCCCTGCTGGTCAAAGCCTTTACCGCGAAGATCGCGCGCCGGATGGGGCGAAACATCGACAGTATTCCTGCCGAGACGTTGCGTACCCTTTCATCGATGGAATGGCCCGGCAACGTGCGCGAGCTGGAGAACGTCATTGAGCGCGCGGTGCTGCTGACGCGCGGTAACGTGCTGCAACTCTCCCTGCCTGAGGTTACGCTTCCTGACGTGACCGCGACCGCCGCCGAGACAGCGAAAGAGGGAGAAGATGAATATCAGCTCATTATGCGCGTGCTGAAAGAGACCAACGGCGTGGTCGCCGGGCCAAAAGGTGCGGCCCAGCGACTGGGGTTAAAACGCACCACCCTGCTGTCTCGCATGAAGCGTCTCGGGATTGATAAAGAGAGCCTGGTTTAATCGGTTTCGCCAGGCGGTAGTTCTCTGATACCGCCTTTGGTGAGGGCCTCTTTTTTCGGACGGTACTTTTCCGGCAGTTCCGGCACGGGACGGCGGTCATCCATCAAATGGCGAACGGTCAGTATGGGGTGACGCCATAACATACGCGGGCCTGCCCAGCGCATAACCTGCTTCATCTCTTCACGTCTGGCAGGCTGATAGCAGTGTATGGGGCACTGCTTGCAGGCAGGCTTTTCCTCACCGAAAACGCATTTATCCAGGCGCTTATCGGCATACGCGTTGAGCGCCTGATAGTGCCCTTCCTCCTGAGATGCCTGCGGGCACTGCTTTTCATACAGCGCGATCATTTTCGCGATGGTCTCTTTTTCTCGTGAGATGCGTTTACCGGACATAGCGGATTACCGAATAATAAAGTGCATCAATAATACACCTTTCAACACTGGATTTCAGCGGTTGCATTTCGTTTCCTGAAGCCTGATTCCAGTTTTAGCCCTGCACCGGCTAACAATCACTGGTATTTTATACAGGCATCAGAAATGACCTTTGTCCGTGTTGTCTGGAGACCCTATGCAAGAGCTCGCGATCGGCAAACCCTACCGCCATTTAAAAGTGGGATATTTTAGAAAGCGCCATGAAGACCGCAATACCAAGATACCGAAGCGCTACAGCGTGCATGCGGCGCTTAGCTTAAAAGGTGACTGGCTTGAAAAAGCGGGATTTACGACCCATTCCCGAGTCAGGGTGGGCGTGGAGCATGGAAAAATTGTCATCGAATTAATGTCGGAAGATGCCTCGTAAAGCCACGACATTTTTCTGCGCCGGACCTTTTTTTCATGCGACAATAGAAGGAACAAACGGCCATTGAGCCCATCAAAACGGTTTATTTTCAAAGAAATGGACATCATAACTCCATGAGCACAATCGACAATTTCGACGCACATACGCCGATGATGCAGCAGTATCTGAAGCTGAAAGCACAGCATCCGGAAATCCTGCTGTTTTACCGTATGGGCGATTTTTACGAGCTGTTTTATGACGATGCTAAGCGTGCATCGCAGCTGCTCGACATCTCGCTAACCAAACGTGGCGCATCGGCAGGCGAGCCCATTCCTATGGCAGGTATCCCGCACCACGCGGTAGAAAACTACCTGGCGAAGCTGGTGAATCAGGGCGAGTCCGTTGCCATCTGCGAACAGATCGGCGATCCGGCGACCTCAAAAGGCCCGGTGGAACGCAAAGTCGTGCGCATCGTCACGCCTGGCACCATCAGTGATGAAGCCCTGTTACAGGAGCGCCAGGATAACCTGCTGGCAGCGCTGTGGCAGGACGGTAAAGGGTTTGGCTACGCGACGCTGGATATCAGCTCCGGACGTTTTCGTCTGAGTGAACCGGCTGACCGTGAAACGATGGCTGCCGAACTGCAGCGCACCAACCCTGCAGAATTGCTCTATGCCGAAGATTTCGCTGAAATGGCGCTGATTGAAGGTCGTCGCGGGTTGCGCCGTCGTCCGCTGTGGGAATTCGAAATTGATACCGCGCGCCAGCAGCTGAATCTGCAGTTTGGCACCCGCGATCTGATTGGCTTTGGCGTTGAAAACGCACCGCGCGGGCTGTGTGCGGCAGGTTGCCTCCTGCAGTACGTGAAAGATACCCAGCGCACCGCCCTGCCGCATATCCGCTCTATCACCATGGAGCGCCAGCAGGACAGCATCATCATGGATGCCGCCACGCGCCGTAACCTGGAGATCACGCAGAACCTGGCGGGTGGCGTAGAAAATACGCTCGCGTCGGTCCTCGACAGTACGGTTACGCCAATGGGCAGCCGCATGCTGAAACGCTGGCTGCATATGCCGATCCGCAATACCGAGACGCTGGTTTGCCGACAGCAGACGATTGCCGCGCTGCAGGATCGCTATACCGATCTGCAGCCGGTCCTGCGCCAGGTAGGCGATCTGGAGCGTATCCTTGCGCGTCTGGCACTGCGAACAGCGCGACCACGCGACCTCGCGCGGATGCGTCATGCTTTCCAGCAGTTGCCAGAACTGCGCGCGCAGCTGAGTGACGTTGACAGCGCGCCGGTACAGAAACTCCGCGAAACCATGGGCGAATTTACCGAGCTTCGCGAACTGCTGGAGCGCGCCATTATCGATGCGCCTCCGGTTCTGGTGCGTGATGGCGGCGTGATTGCCCCGGGCTACAACGAGGAGCTGGACGAATGGCGCGCGCTGGCCGACGGTGCGACGGACTACCTCGATAAGCTGGAAATCCGCGAGCGCGAGCGTCTAGGGCTCGACACCCTGAAAGTGGGGTATAACGCGGTACACGGTTACTACATTCAGATTAGCCGCGGGCAGAGCCACCTGGCGCCGATTCACTACGTGCGTCGCCAGACGTTGAAAAACGCCGAACGCTACATCATTCCTGAACTGAAAGAGTACGAAGACAAAGTCCTCACCTCGAAAGGCAAGGCGCTGGCGCTGGAAAAACAGCTTTATGACGAGCTGTTTGACATGCTGATGCCGCACCTGGGCGATCTGCAGCAGAGCGCCAGCGCGCTGGCGGAGCTGGACGTGCTGGTCAATCTGGCAGAACGCGCTGAAACACTGAACTACACCTGCCCGACCTTTACCGATAAGCCTGGCATTCGCATCACTGAAGGCCGTCACCCGGTGGTAGAGCAGGTGCTCAACGAACCGTTCATCGCCAACCCGCTGAGCCTGTCACCGCAGAGAAGAATGTTGATCATTACCGGTCCGAACATGGGCGGTAAGAGTACCTATATGCGTCAGACGGCGCTTATTGCGCTGCTCGCGTATATCGGCAGCTACGTCCCGGCGCAAAACGTGGAGATTGGCCCCATCGACCGCATCTTTACCCGCGTCGGGGCTGCGGACGATCTGGCGAGCGGACGCTCAACCTTCATGGTCGAGATGACCGAAACGGCAAACATTCTGCATAACGCGACGGAGCACAGCCTGGTGCTAATGGACGAAGTCGGACGCGGAACGTCAACCTATGATGGTCTGTCCCTGGCATGGGCCTGTGCGGAAAGCCTTGCGAATAAAATCAAGGCCATGACGCTTTTTGCCACCCATTATTTCGAACTGACGCAGCTGCCGGAGAAAATGGAAGGGGTTGCGAACGTTCATCTGGATGCGCTGGAGCACGGCGATACCATTGCCTTCATGCACACGGTGCAGGATGGTGCGGCGAGCAAGAGCTATGGCCTGGCCGTCGCGGCGCTGGCAGGCGTACCGAAAGAGGTGATCAAGCGCGCGCGTCAGAAACTGCGTGAACTGGAAAGCCTGTCACCGAATGCGGCGGCGACGCAGATTGATGGTACACAGATGTCGCTGCTGGTTCCTGCGGAAGAGACGTCGCCTGCGGTGGAAGCGCTGGAGAACCTCGACCCGGATTCACTGACGCCGCGTCAGGCGCTGGAGTGGATTTACAGGTTGAAGAGTCTGGTTTAGTTTTCTGCGGTCTGTTTTGTCGGGTGGCGGCTTCGCCTTACCCGACCTACAAAACCGTAGGCACGGTAAGCGCAGCGCCACCGGGCAAAAGACCGCACAATATTATCGCCCGGTAAGCGCAGCACCACCGGGCTTTTTTTTACAGCAGCGGCGGGATCGTCGGCACCTGCGGCGCCTCATCAATATCCTTCTGCGTCATGCGGAACGCTTCCGGATAGTGCTCGCGGCTGGTGCGGCGCAGCGGTTCGGTATCGCGCCAGGTATACAAACAATGCTGGCACTGATAAACGGTCCAGACCCCTTTTACCGGCGACATCGCCATCACTTCAATATGCTCATCGGCACAACGTGGACAAATCATCTTTTCCTCCTTATTGACGTGCTGCCAGCATCGCGGTCAGTTTTTCTGCCCAGGCTTTGGTTTCAGGCAGATCCTGTACCGGCTGGCTGTAGTGGCCCCGTGTGTCCGGCGCGACAGGCGTGGTGGCATCAATAATCAGCTTGTCGGTGATGCCCGCCGGGCTGGACCCAGGGTCAAGCTCAAGGACAGACATGTTCGGCAGTTGTACCAGATCGCCTGCCGGGTTCACTTTCGACGACAGCGCCCACATCACCTGCGGAAGATTGAACGGATCGACATCCTCATCCACCATGATTACCATCTTCACGTAGCCCAGACCGTGCGGCGTGGTCATGGCGCGTAAACCGACCGCGCGGGCAAAACCGCCGTAGCGTTTTTTGGTGGAGATAATCGCCAGCAGACCGTGGGTGTACATCGCGTTCACCGCCTGCACTTCCGGGAATTCCGCTTTAAGCTGCTGGTAGAGCGGCACACAGGTAGCCGGTCCCATCAGGTAGTCAATCTCGGTCCAGGGCATGCCTAGATAAAGGGATTCGAAAATCGGTTTGGTGCGGTAAGAGACTTTGTCGATACGGACAACCGTCATGTTACGACCACCGGAATAGTGTCCGGTAAACTCGCCAAACGGCCCCTCGATTTCACGCTTGCGGCCTTCAATCACCCCTTCCAGGATCACTTCAGAACCCCATGGCACATCGAAGCCGGTCAACGGCGCGGTGGCAATCGGGTACGGGCTTTCACGCAGCGCGCCGGCCATTTCATACTCGGACTGATCGTATTTCAGCGGCGTGGCGCCCATCAGGGTGATGATCGGGTCGTTGCCCAGCGTAATCGCAATCGGCAGGTCTTCACCACGCTCTTCCGCTTTGTGCAGATGCAGGGCAATATCGTGCATCGGAACCGGCTGGAGGCCAAGCTTGCGCTTGCCCTTCACTTCCATACGGTAGATCCCGACGTTCTGCTTGCCGAAGTGGTCCGGGTCGAGCGGATCGCGCGAGACAACGCACGCTTTATCGAGATAAAAACCGCCGTCACCGTCGTTCAGGCGAAACAGCGGAAGGATATCGAACAGGTTAATGTCTTCACCGTCCACCGTATTCTGCGCCCAGGCCGGGTTGGCGCGGCGCTCCGGTGTAACGGGAAATTTATCCCAGCGGCGGATAAATTCGTCGATCTGTTTTTTTACCGGGGTGTTCGCAGGCAGCCCCATCGAAATGGCGTGGTTCTGCCAGGAGCCGATGGTGTTCATCACCACGCGGGCATCGGTAAAGCCACGAATGTTGTCGAACCACAGCGCGGGCGCGCCGTCGCCAATGCGGCCGGTCGCGTTGGCTGCCGCCGCCAGATCGGGCTCGGCGTTAACCTCTTCCTCAATTTTCAGCAGTTGCCCTTGCTCATCGAGCGCCTGGAGGAAGCTTCTCAAATCATCAAATGCCATCTTTATTCTCCTGTGCAAAATGTTTCGCCTCCCGCAGTCCGTTCCAGCGGCGCGCCTTTTTATGCTCCAGACCGAACTGGTCGAGCACGCGGGTCACGATGTGCTGGGTAATGTCATCGGCGGTTTGAGGGTGGTTGTAATAGGCAGGCATGGGCGGCACCATCGCCACGCCCATGCGGGAAAGGGCAAGCATGTTCTCAAGATGAATGGTGCTGAGCGGCGTTTCACGAGGAACCAATACCAGCTTGCGCCCCTCTTTCAGCACCACGTCCGCCGCGCGTCCCACCAGCCCTTCGGCGTAGCCCGCGCGGATACCCGCCAGCGTTTTCATACTGCAGGGAATGACGATCATGCCGTCTGTGCGAAACGAGCCGGAGGAGATGGTGGCGGCCTGGTCAGCCGGACTGTGGACAACGTCAGCCAAAGCAGCAACGTCCTGCGCGGTGTAAGGAGTTTCCAGCTCAATGGTGGTTTTTGCCCACTTAGACATCACCAGATGCGTCTCCACCTCCGGCATTTCCCGCAGCGCCTGCAGCAGCGCCACGCCCAGCGGTGCGCCCGTTGCCCCCGTCATTCCTACTATCAATCTCATTCATCACCTCAATATTTTGTTCGTACACGAACATTATAAATAAGCTACTCCAGGATCGTTTTCCTGACAAGATCGTTCGCACACGATCACACGAATGGCTAAAAGATGCCGCGTTAAAATTGAGAGCAATAGCGGCTATCATAGGGGAGAGATTTTTTCCGTCGGAGTGTTCATGGAACTAAGACAAGAGGCGTTCCACCTGTTACGTCAGCTTTTTCAACAGCATACCGCGCAGTGGCAACATGCCTTACCTGAACTGACCAAGCCACAGTATGCGGTGATGCGCTCTATTGCCGAGCATCCGGGTATTGAACAGGTGGCGTTGACCGAAGTGGCGGTCAGCACGAAAGCGACCCTGGCGGAGATGCTCAGCCGCATGGAGGCGCGCGGTCTGGTCAAACGCGAGCACGATCCGGCCGATAAGCGCCGCCGGTTTGTCTTCCTGACGCCAGAAGGTGAAGCCCTGCTTGCTGGCTGTAAACCGGTTGGCAACGAGGTGGATGAGGCGTTTTTAGGACGTCTTAACAAGGCCGAGCGGGAGCAGTTCTCCGCGCTCATCAAAAAGATGATGCACGATTAATTCACGCTGGCGCGCATAAAATCGATAAAGGTGCGCACCTTCGCCGACACGTGCCGGGCATCGGGATAAACCGCATATATGCCCTGCTGCGCAAAGGTATATCCCGGTAAAACCGGGACCAGTTTTCCCGCATCAAGCGCATCGCGCGCCAGCCATTCCGGCAGTAACGCCACACCTCCGCCAGCAAGTGCAAAGGCCATAAGGGCCTGAGCGCTGTCGGCAAACAGGCGCGGCGCTTTTTTTATCTCCAGCGTTTCAGGCGCACCGCTGGCATCCTTCACCTGCCAGCGCAGCGGCGAGGCCAGACGCTCGTGAATAATCCAGTCCGCGTGGGCCAGCTGCGCAAGCGTTTCGATCGGATGGTTAACCAGCCACCCGGGCGTCGCAACGGGGAGAATGGAGAAGTGCGAAATCAGCGCGGCGTGGTTGCGAGAATCGGCAAGCGTTCCCAGACGGATGGCTACGTCAAAGCGCTCCGAGATAAGGTCGGCATGCAGGGACGACGAAACGTGCCGCACGCGAAGATCCGGGTGCTGCTGGCTAAACCTGGCCAGCAGCGGCACCACCACCTGTGAGCCATACTCGGGCGTAGTCGTGATCCGCAGTTCGCCAGTGAGCCCCGCATGATTCGCGCGGACATCATCCTGCAGCCGTTCCGCATCCTTCAGAAGCGCCACGCTGCGCTGATGAAATAGCGCGCCCGCCTCGGTTAACGTCAGACGGCGGGTGGAGCGCAGCAGCAGCGTAACGCCCAGCTCATCTTCTAGCTGGCGAATATTGAAGCTGACCACGGCTTTTGTCAGCCCCATTGCCTCGGCTGCGGCAGTGAAACTGCCCGTGTCGGCCACCGCGACAAACATCTGAGCCCGCTGCAGGTTAATCATCATCACGCCCTTTACTGTCAAAATATTTTTGACAGTATATCGCGCTTTGTCAGGTTTATCCGTGCTTCCCGGATCGATACGATACGCCACCTCACCGGAGGATCCACCATGACGTATCGCAGCAAAGTCGCCGTTGTTTATCTGCTGGGCTTTTTTCTTGATTTAATCAATATGTTTATTGCCAGCGTCGCCTTCCCGGCAATGGCCCAAGCCTTTAACACCACGCCTTCAGCCCTCGCCTGGGTCAGCAACGGGTACATAGCCGGCCTGACGCTGGTGATCCCGTTCAGCAGCGTGCTCACGCGACGAATCGGGCCTAAGCGCGTCATCCTCCTCTCGCTTTTTCTGTTCAGCGCAGCCTCCGCTGCGGCGGGCCTGTCTGCAACGCTTGAAAGCCTGATCGCCTGGCGAGCGATCCAGGGCGTGGGTGGAGGTTTACTGATCCCCGTCGGACAGGCGCTGACCTGGCAACAGTTTAAGCCTCACGAGCGTGCCCGACTCTCCTCGGCGGTGATGCTGGTGGCGTTGCTTGCCCCGGCCTGCTCCCCTGCTATCGGGGGACTGTTGGTGCAGACGCTCAGCTGGCGATGGATATTTTTCGCCACGCTACCGGTCGCTATCGTGGCCTTTGTTTTAGCCTGCCTGTGGCTTAAACACGAAATGCCTGCGATGAACGCGGCCAGACTGCTAAACCTGTCGTTGCTCGCGAACCCGCTTTTGCGTTTTTCGATGCTTGTTTATTTATGCGTTCCCGGCGTATTTATTGGGGTGAACATCACGGGCATGTTTTATCTTCAGCATGTGGCGAACATGAGCCCAGCCGCAACGGGGATGCTCATGATGCCGTGGTCCGTGGCATCGTTTATCGCCATCACGGCAACGGGGCGCTATTTTAACCGTATCGGCCCCCGACCGCTGATCGTCATCGGCTGCCTGCTGCAGGCGACGGGTATTCTGCTTTTGATTAACATCAGTTCGGCTACGCTGCTGCCTGCCGTTGCGTTTACCTTAATGGGCGCGGGGGGAAGCCTGTGCAGCAGTACGGCTCAGAGCAGCGCTTTTCTGACGACGCGCCGGGAAGAGATGCCGGATGCCAGCGCGCTGTGGAATCTTAATCGTCAGCTGAGCTTTTTTGCCGGGGCCCTGCTGCTGGCGCAGGCGCTGAACCTGGCGCAGGCCTGGCTGCCACCGCTCGCCGCCTGGCACGGGATGTTTATTTTTGCCGCAGGCATGACCTTGCTGCCTGTACCGTACGTTTTTCGTCTTAACAATACGCAGGTGCTCACCCAGCTGCGACAGGAGAATTCATGACGCCTTTCGAACACGACATTATCGACCTCCACATTGCGCTTGAAGCCTGGTTAGGCAAAGGTGAAGGTGATCCCGACGCCCTGCTCGCCCGCTTCCGTCCAGATTTTCTGATGATCCCACCTGGCGGTATTCAGGTCGACTATATCGGTCTTGCCAGTTTTCTGGAAAAACAGCGCGGAAGCCGTCCTGGACTGAAGATCGTCATTGACGAATTATCCACGATCGAGAGTTGGGATCGTGGCGCGGTACTCCACTACCGGGAGACGCAAACCCGGCCAGACCTGCCCGTCAACGTGCGCTGGTCAACCGCGGTGCTCAATCAGGAAGGCGATCGGATAGTGTGGCGTCTGCTGCACGAAACGGCTAAGCCGTAGCGCAAAAGAAAAAGGCCCGTCTCACGACGGGCCTTTTTTGACGAAAGGTTGCTTATTCGCGGAACAGCGCTTCGATATTCAAGCCTTGCCCCTGCAGGATTTCACGCAGGCGGCGCAGACCTTCAACCTGAATCTGACGAACACGTTCACGGGTCAGGCCAATTTCACGGCCGACATCTTCCAGTGTCGCAGCTTCATACCCCAGTAAACCGAAACGACGTGCCAGCACTTCACGCTGTTTGGCGTTCAGTTCGAACAGCCATTTGACGATGCTCTGCTTCATGTCATCGTCCTGCGTGGTGTCTTCCGGACCGTTGTCTTTTTCATCGGCCAGGATGTCCAGCAGCGCTTTTTCGGAGTCGCCACCCAGCGGGGTGTCAACGGAGGTAATGCGCTCGTTGAGACGCAGCATACGGCTAACGTCATCAACCGGTTTATCGAGTTGCTCGGCAATCTCTTCTGCGCTTGGCTCGTGGTCCAGTTTATGGGACAACTCGCGTGCGGTACGCAGATAAACGTTCAACTCTTTGACGATGTGAATCGGCAGGCGGATCGTACGGGTCTGGTTCATAATAGCCCGTTCGATGGTCTGACGAATCCACCAGGTCGCGTAGGTTGAGAAACGGAACCCGCGTTCCGGGTCAAACTTCTCAACTGCGCGGATGAGACCTAAGTTGCCCTCTTCAATCAGATCCAGCAGAGCCAGACCACGATTGCCGTAACGGCGGGCAATTTTCACGACCAGTCGCAGGTTACTTTCAATCATGCGACGACGCGAGGCTACATCACCACGCAAAGCACGACGTGCGAAATAGACTTCTTCTTCGGCCGTTAGCAGTGGGGAGTAACCAATCTCCCCAAGGTAAAGCTGAGTCGCGTCCAGTACACGCTGTGTGGCACCCTGCGATAACAGCTCTTCTTCAGCCAAATCGTTATCACTGGGTTCCTCTTCTACTAAGGCTTTTTCGTCAAAAGCCTCTACTCCGTTCTCATCAAATTCCGCGTCTTCATTTAAATCATGAACTTTCAGCGTATTCTGACTCATAAGGTGGCTCCTACCCGTGATCCCTGAACGAGACACCCTGGCTGGCATGCCCCGTCAAATTATCGCTGCGGCAAATACTGCAGCGGGTTTACGGATTTCCCCTTGTAACGAATTTCAAAATGCAAGCGTGTAGAACTGGTTCCGGTGCTACCCATAGTAGCGATTTTTTGCCCCGCCTTAACTTCTTGTTGTTCCCGGACCAGCATTGTGTCGTTATGGGCGTAGGCACTCAGGTAATCATCGTTATGTTTGATGATAATAAGATTACCGTAACCGCGCAGAGCGTTACCGGCATACACAACGCGTCCGTCAGCGGTCGCGATGATAGCCTGTCCTTTACTCCCTGCGATATCGATCCCTTTATTTCCCCCCTCGGAGGAAGAGAAGTTCTCGATAACCTTGCCGTCAGTTGGCCAGCGCCATGCAGAGATTGGCGAACTGGAGGTCATACTACTGGCAGTCGGTTCAGTAGAGCTAACCACAGGTGCCGTTACCGGTGCTGTGACAACAGTCGCAGTCCCTTTATTATTCGGCAACATTTTGTTAGCAGTCTGATCACCTGAATCCTCAGAATACGTAATTACAGGTTGTGAAGCAACCACCGCGGTGGATTTTTGTGCAGGCTTAACGCTGTTATTTTGAGCCGTCACGTCGGCCGCTGAAACGGTGTTGCCAGGCGTAAGCGGCGTGCCCGTCGCGTTGCCAACCTGGAGCGTTTGCCCCACTTCCAGACCATACGGGGCCTGGACGTTATTGCGCTGCGCGAGGTCACGGAAATCGTTCCCGGTGATCCACGCAATGTAGAACAGCGTATCGCCGCGTTTCACTGTATAAGTGCTGCCACCGGTATAGCTGCCTTTCGGAATGTTCCCATACTGACGGTTATAGACTATGCGGCCATTCTGGGTCTGAACAGGCTGTTCCACTGGCTGAATCTGCGTCGGCTGCGTCATTGGACGCTGAACCGGCTGGATTGGCGGATTTTGTTGCGCCGTAGAGGTACCCATTTTAGGCGGAGGAGTGATCAACATTCCGCTGGACGTGTTACCCAAGCCGCTGTTTCCGCCGACAGAACTGACGGGCGCAGGCGCGTTGTTAGAACTTGTACAGCCTGCCAGCCAGAGCGAAACCAGTGATAATGCCGCAACACGGCTGATGGTGAATTTAGGGCTTCCCGCGCTCATTTATCCCCCAGGAATGTGTTAACTACCAGTGACTTAAAATTTACCGTGATGACACGAATCTTTCGCGCCACACCATACGCTGAATTTGCCTCAATAACCCTGGATAATTCCGAGTCTCAGGCCAACTCCCCCTTTACCAGAGGCACAAAGCGCACGGCTTCCACGGTGTCGATAATAAACTCGCCGCCGCGCCGACGAACGCGCTTCAAAAGCTGCTGCTCGTCCCCGACGGGCAGAACAAGAATTCCCCCCTCATCCAGCTGCGACAACAGGGCCGCAGGAATTTCAGGCGGGGCCGCCGTCACGATGATCGCGTCAAACGGCGCGCGCGCCTTCCAACCCTGCCATCCATCACCGTGTCGTGTCGAAACATTATGTAAATCAAGTTGTTTCAGGCGACGACGCGCCTGCCACTGTAAACCTTTAATCCGCTCAACGGAGCATACATGATGAACCAGATGCGCCAGGATCGCGGTTTGATACCCCGACCCGGTACCAATCTCCAGCACGCGTGATTCGGGCGTCAGCTCCAGCAGCTCCGTCATGCGCGCCACCATATAAGGCTGCGAAATCGTCTGGCCCTGTCCGATGGGCAGCGCCACGTTTTCCCACGCTTTGTGTTCAAACGCCTCGTCTACAAATTTCTCACGTGGAACCTGAGCAAGCGCTTCAAGCACGTGCTCGTCGCGGATCCCCTGCGCGCGGAGTTGTTCCAGAAGAGTTTGTACACGTTTGTTTACCATTGCGCGTTCACTCCTGCGCGATCCAGCCAGCCCGACACCACATCATGCGCGCTATACGCGGTTAAATCTACGTGCAGCGGGGTAACCGAAACATAGCCTTCATCCACGGCGGCAAAGTCGGTATCCGGACCCGCATCGCACTTATCGCCGGGAGGGCCAATCCAGTAAAGCGTGTTGCCGCGAGGATCCTGCTGCGGGATGACCTGATCGGCAGGGTGTCGACTCCCGCAACGGGTGACGCGAATGCCTTTAATTTCGTCGAGGGGAAGATCCGGCACGTTGATGTTGAGGATGCGCCCGGTACGCAACGGCTCGCGGCCGAGCGCCCGCAGGATCGAACAGGTCACCGCGGCGGCGGTATCGTAGTGCGTATGGCCGTTCAACGAGACCGCCAGCGCCGGGAACCCCAGATGGCGCCCTTCCATTGCGGCCGCCACGGTGCCGGAGTAAATCACGTCATCGCCGAGGTTAGGACCGGCGTTAATGCCGGAAACAACGATATCCGGACGCGGCCGCATCAGCGCGTTCACGCCCAGAAAAACACAGTCGGTTGGCGTGCCCATCTGCACGGCAATATCGCCATTTTCAAAGGTAAAGGTGCGAAGCGACGACTCCAGCGTCAGAGAGTTAGACGCTCCACTGCGGTTACGATCGGGCGCCACGACCTGCACGTCCGCAAATTCACGGAGGTGTTTCGCCAGGGTCTGAATGCCTGGCGCGTGGATCCCGTCATCGTTACTCAGCAATATTCGCATAATCACCCGAGGTGTTGATAAGTTCCCTGACAACACTGGTGGCAAAGCTACCTGCCGGTAGCCAGAAGCGTAACTCGACGGTTACGTCATCCCACCAGTTCCAGCTTAACTGCTGCGGATAGAGCAGCATCGCGCGGCGTGCCGCTTCAACTTTTTCCCGCACAAGCAAGGATTGTAATTCTGGCGCATCCGCTACGGCTGACTGCTCGGCGGCCAGCGCGTCGCCCTGTGTTCCCCAGTCGCCCGTACCCGGCAACGCGGCGGTAATCATCAGCGCTTTTGCGTCCACGCGCGACTGCACATCGGCCATTTCTTCGGCCGTTGCCACAAACCAGCTTCCGCGTCCCGCTAATTGTAGCGCATCGCCAACAACAACTTGATTCGCGTCCGGTTTTTTCAGCCTTTCGCTCACAATCTGATTAAACAACGCGCTGCGGGCCGCCGACAACCAAAAACTGCGTTTATTCCTGTCGCGCACCGGTGCATCGCTTTGCGCCCAGCGCAGCGCGCCCTGCAGGTTGCTGCCGCCAATGCCAAAGCGCTGCGCGCCAAAGTAGTTCGGTACGCCGCGTTCACTGATAGCGTTCAGACGTTTTTCAACATCTTCGCGGTGGGACACTTCACGCAGCACCAGCGTAAAGTCGTTCCCCTTCAACGCCCCCAGACGCAGTTTGCGCTTGTGGCGGGCGAATTCCAGTACCTTACAGCCTTCAAGCTCAAATTTGCTTAAATCAGGCATCGTATTGCCAGGAACGCGCGCGCAGAGCCACTGTTCCGTGACGGCGTGTTTATCTTTCTGCCCGGCAAAGCTCACTTCGCGGGCATGAATTTTGAGGAATTTTGCCAGCGCGTCGGCCACAAAGCGGGTATTGCAGCCATTTTTCAGAATACGCACCAGGATATGTTCGCCTTCGCCATCCGGCTCAAAGCCCAGATCCTCCACCACGAGGAAATCTTCCGGGCTGGCTTTCAGCACCCCGGTCCCCTGCGGTTTACCGTGCAGGTATGTCAGGTTGTCGAAGTCCGTCATTTGCTCGCCTTCACCAGCAGCGCCACGGCCTCACAGGCAATCCCTTCGCCACGCCCGGTAAAGCCCAGCTTCTCGGTCGTCGTCGCTTTGACGTTCACGTCGTCCATATGGCAGCCCAGATCTTCTGCAATAAACACGCGCATCTGCGGAATGTGCGGCAGCATTTTCGGGGCCTGGGCAATAATCGTCACGTCGACGTTGCCGAGGGTGTAACCTTTCGCCTGAATGCGGCGCCACGCTTCGCGCAGCAGTTCGCGGCTGTCCGCCCCTTTAAATGCCGGGTCGGTGTCCGGGAACAGCTTGCCGATATCACCCAGCGCGGCAGCGCCCAACAGCGCGTCGGTCAGCGCATGCAGTGCCACGTCGCCATCAGAATGCGCCAGCAGTCCTTTTTCATAGGGAATGCGCACGCCGCCAATGATAATTGGGCCTTCTCCGCCAAAGGCGTGTACATCAAAACCGTGTCCAATTCGCATTATGCCTTCTCCTGATGGGTCGAACGGGTAAGATAAAATTCCGCGAGCTGTAAATCTTCCGGACGCGTCACTTTTATATTATCAGCGCGTCCTTCAACAAGCTCAGGGTGGAAACCGCAATACTCCAGCGCAGAGGCTTCGTCCGTGATGGTCGCGCCTTCTTTAAGCGCTCGCGTTAGGCAGTCGTGGAGTAATTCGCGGGGGAAAAATTGTGGCGTCAGCGCGTGCCATAAATCGACGCGATCGACGGTGTGGGCGATAGCCTGTTTTCCCGGCTCGGCGCGCTTCATGGTGTCGCGCACCGGTGCGGCCAGAATCCCGCCAACCTTGCTTGTTTCGCTCAGCGCCAGCAGGCGCGCAAGATCGTCCTGATGCAGGCAAGGACGCGCCGCGTCATGCACCAGCACCCACGACGCGTTTCCGGCGGCCTGAATGCCCGCCAGCACGGAATCGGCGCGCTCGGCGCCACCGTCAACGACGGTAATGTGTGGATGATTTGCCAGCGGCAGCTGCGCGAAGCGCGCATCGCCGGGGCTGATAGCGATGATCACACGCGTCACCCGCGGGTGCGCCAGCAGCGCGGCCACGGCGTGCTCGAGGATCGTTTTATCGCCAATAGAGAGGTACTGCTTGGGACATTCTGTCTGCATGCGCCGGCCAAAACCTGCTGCCGGCACCACGGCGCATACGTCCGAAAAAGTTACTGCCATGTCGTAATCCTGGGCCTGATTATCGATTGTTTTGTGCTGAGCCCTGATTGCGTTTAGACGCATCCGGAACCAGACGATAAAAGGTTTCGCCCGGCTTAGTCATACTGAGTTCATTGCGTGCGCGTTCCTCAATCGCCTCTTGCCCGCCATTGAGGTCATCAATTTCAGCAAAGAGTTGATCGTTTCGCGCCTTAAGTTTGGCGTTTGTTGCCTGCTGAGCCGCGACGTCATCGCTCACCCGGCTATAGTCGTGCAGTCCGTTCTTACCGAACCACAGCGAATATTGCAGCCAGATTAGCAAAGCCAGCAACAGCAGCGTTAGTTTACCCATCCTGCCCCCTGAAAAACGGCATCATCATCCCAAGACTTCCCCAGAGCACTACGCCGGGGTAACAGAGATGCCGCAACATCGCGGGCAAATGTACCACATTTTTTCCGCAGAATCGTCCTGCACAATATCGTTACACAGTTGGTTACGGTTTGAATTATGGCTGAAGTTAGCCCATGAGCCACAAAAATAACAGACCAAACATCAGAACCACCGTCACAATCGTGACCACGGTGCTGTAGAGGAGCTTGCCGTTGAGCAGCGAGTGCAGCGCAATGCCGACAACAACCGCCACGGGCATCAACGCCAGAAAGAAAGGCCAGGTGTAGAGAAAGAAGAACAGCGTGTTGCCGCCGTAGATGAGAAACGGAATGCCAAGCGCCAGCAGCCATGAGACGAAGCCAATGATGGCCCCAGGAAATGACCAGGTCGTTTCGTCGTCGGTCGCTAGCGGCTCCGACCCGGTGGTGGTGATGTAATGTTCACTGTTGCGCATAGCTAATCCTGTGACCGTGACTCATCGTTCGGGAATACAGCTCCCGAACGATACCGCCTCAGGATCTGATAATATCGTCCCGTCTGAGCAGGTCTAATAATTGGCTTACTAAATTTGTTACCAATTGTTGACCTTCCAGGTGAATTTCAGGCGATTCAGGCGCTTCGTATACCGCGTCAATTCCGGTGAAGTTGCGCAGCTCTCCAGCACGCGCTTTCTTGTATAGCCCTTTCGGGTCGCGCGCTTCGCAAATCTCCAGCGGCGTATCGACAAACACCTCGATAAAGCGATCCTGGCCCACGCGTTCGCGCACCATCTGGCGCTCGGCGCGGTGCGGAGAGATAAACGCGGTCAGCACCACCAGCCCGGCGTCAGCCATCAGGCTGGCCACTTCGCCCACCCGGCGGATGTTCTCTTTGCGGTCATCGTCGCTAAACCCTAAATCGCTGCACAGGCCGTGACGCACGTTGTCGCCGTCCAGCAGGTACGTGCTTACGCCCTGCTGATGCAACGCCTCTTCCAGCGCGCCTGCCACCGTCGATTTACCCGAGCCGGACAGCCCGGTAAACCACAGCACAACCCCACGGTGACCGTGGAGCTGTTCGCGCTGAGCGACGGTGACCGGATGAGGATGCCAGACGACGTTCTCATCATGGGCGGCCATTACTTGCCTCCCAGCAGATCGCGTGCGCCCCAGTGCGGGAAGTGTTTACGCACCAGCGCGTTCAGTTCCAGCTCGAAGGCGCTGAATTCAGACGTCGCGGCAGCCTGTTTAATCGGTTCGCGAACCATACCGGCCCCGACGGTAACGTTGGTCAGCCTGTCGATAAAGATCAGCCCTCCCGTGACCGGGTTCTGCTGATACGGATCCAGCACCAGCGGTTCGTCGAAGGTCAGATCGACCAGACCAATGCCGTTCAGCGGCAGCTCGGTGACGTCACGATGGGTCAGGTTGTTGATATCCACCTGGAACTGAATACCGTCCACGCGGGCGCGGGTTTTCTTGCCGGCAATTTTGATGTCATAGCTCTGGCCAGCGGTCAGCGGCTGTTCGGCCATCCAGACCACGTCCACGGAAGCCCCCTGCACTGCCGCCAGCGTTTCCTGCGCGTCGACCAGCAGGTCGCCCCGGCTGATATCAATTTCGTCTTTCAGCACCAGCGTTACGGCTTCACCGGCGCCCGCTTCCTGCAGGTCACCGTCGAAGGTGACGATACGGGCGATAGTCGATTCCACGCCGGATGGCAGCACCTTGACGCGCTGACCTACCTTCACGGAACCTGACGCGAGGGTGCCTGAGAAGCCGCGGAAATCGAGGTTTGGACGGTTCACGTACTGCACCGGGAAGCGCATCGGCTGGGTGTCGACCACGCGCTGAATTTCAACGGTTTCCAGCACTTCCAGCAGCGTCGGACCGCTGTACCACGGCATGTTCGCGCTCTGGGAGGCGACGTTATCCCCTTCCAGCGCCGAGAGCGGTACAAAGCGAATATCCAGGTTGCCCGGCAGCTGTTCGGCAAAGGTCAGGTAGCTCTGGCGGATCTCCTCGAACTTCTCTTCGCTGAAGTTGACCAGATCCATCTTGTTGACCGCCACCACCAGGTGTTTGATCCCCAGCAGCGTCGAGATAAAGCTGTGACGACGGGTCTGATCCAGCACGCCTTTACGCGCGTCCATCAGCAGGATCGCCAGGTCGCAGGTGGACGCGCCGGTCGCCATGTTGCGTGTGTACTGCTCGTGCCCCGGGGTGTCAGCGATAATAAATTTGCGCTTCTCGGTAGAGAAGTAGCGGTAGGCCACGTCGATGGTGATGCCCTGCTCGCGCTCCGCCTGCAGGCCGTCCACCAGCAGGGCCAGGTCGAGTTTTTCACCCTGGGTGCCGTGACGTTTACTGTCGTTATGCAGGGAAGAGAGCTGATCTTCATAAATCTGGCGCGTATCGTGCAGCAGGCGGCCAATCAGGGTACTTTTCCCGTCATCCACGCTGCCGCAGGTCAGAAAACGCAGCAGGCTTTTGTGTTGTTGCGCGTGCAGATACGCTTCCACGCCGCCTTCGTTGGCAATTTGTTGAGCAATAGTGGTATTCATGGCGGCTCCTTAGAAATAACCCTGACGTTTCTTCAGCTCCATGGAGCCTGCCTGGTCGCGGTCAATCACGCGCCCCTGTCGCTCGCTGGTGGTGGACACCAGCATCTCTTCGATGATCTCCGGCAGCGTCTGCGCGCTGGATTCCACCGCCCCGGTCAGCGGCCAGCAGCCGAGGGTACGGAAGCGCACCATCTGTTGTTTGATCACTTCGCCCGGCTGCAGGTCGATGCGATCGTCGTCGATCATCATCAGCATGCCGTCGCGCTCCAGCACCGGGCGCTCGGCGGCCAGATACAGCGGAACGATTTCGATGTTTTCGAGATAGATGTACTGCCAGATGTCCAGCTCGGTCCAGTTGGAGAGCGGGAAGACGCGAATGCTTTCGCCTTTGTTGATCTGACCGTTGTAGTTGTGCCACAGCTCCGGACGCTGGTTTTTCGGATCCCAGCGGTGGAAGCGGTCGCGGAAGGAGTAGATACGCTCTTTGGCGCGAGATTTCTCCTCGTCACGGCGCGCGCCGCCGAAGGCCGCGTCAAAACCGTATTTGTTCAGCGCCTGCTTCAGCCCTTCGGTTTTCATGATATCGGTGTGCTTGGCGCTGCCGTGCACGAACGGGTTAATGCCCATCGCCACCCCTTCCGGGTTTTTATGCACCAGCAGCTCGCAGCCGTAGGCTTTCGCGGTACGGTCGCGGAACTCGTACATTTCGCGGAATTTCCAGCCGGTATCCACGTGCAGCAGCGGGAACGGCAGCGTGCCCGGATAAAACGCTTTACGCGCCAGATGCAGCATGACGCTGGAATCTTTACCGATGGAGTACATCATAACCGGGTTAGAAAACTCGGCGGCCACTTCGCGGATGATATGGATACTTTCCGCTTCGAGCTGCCGCAGGTGTGTAAGACGTTTTTGGTCCATAACCGTTCCTTAAGCCAAATTTACGACAGAAGAACCAAAGCCTTCTGTATCGGTTGTGTGTTGGAACCAGGCAAGCGTGCTGTGCAGCTGCACCACTTCACCCACCACGATCAGGGCGGGCATCGGGGCGTCTTTCGCCAGGGTTGCAAGATGTTCCAGCGTGCCCGTCGCAACATGCTGATCGACGCGCGTGCCGCGAGAAATGACGGCAACGGGCGTCGTCGCCTCGCGACCGTGCTGAATAAGCTGTTCGCTGATGTCCGCGGCCTTCATCGTGCCCATGTAGATCGCCAGCGTCTGGCGGCTCTGGGCGAGATGCGACCAGTCGAACGGCGTGCTGTCGGCCTTGTAGTGGCCGGTCACAAAGGTCACGCTCTGGGCGTAATCGCGGTGGGTCAATGGAATACCGGCGTAGGCAGTTACCGCAGAGGCCGCCGTGATGCCGGGCACCACCTGGAACGGTATGCCCGCTTCGGCTGCCGCCTGCAGCTCTTCGCCGCCGCGGCCGAAGATAAACGGATCGCCCCCTTTCAGGCGCACCACGGTTTTACCCGCTTTAGCGGCGTCAACCAGCATCTGGTTGGTATCGTGCTGCGGCACCGAGTGCTCGCCAGCCCGTTTGCCGACGCAGATTTGCTCCGCGTCGCGACGGATCAGCTCGCGCACGCCGTCGGTGACCAGATGGTCGTAGAACACCACGTCCGCGTCCTGCAGCACCTGCAGGCCGCGCAGCGTCAGGAGCCCGGCATCGCCCGGCCCTGCCCCCACCAGAATGATCTCCCCGCCCGTGCTGCCGGGGTTATCCAGTTCGTCCTCGAGGATTTTCTGCGCCGCCGTCTCATTACCGGCATGCATCAGGCTGGCAAAGCGGCCGCGAAACACGCGCTCCCAGAAGCGACGGCGTTCCGTTACGCTGGTCAGGCGCGTTTTAAGGTGGTTGCGCCAGAAGCTGGCTTTTTCCGCCATGCGCCCGAGGCTGGTCGGCAGCAGCGCTTCGATTTTTTCACGCAGCACGCGCGCCAGCACCGGTGCGGTACCGCCGGAGGAGATCGCCACCAGCAGCGGCGAACGGTCAACGATCGACGGGAAGATAAACGAGCATAACGGCTGGTCGTCCACCACGTTCACCAGGCGGTAACGGGCCTGAGCGGCGTCGGAAATCCGCCGGTTCAGATCGCGATCTTCGGTCGCCGCAATCACCAGCACTACGGTATCGATTTGTGATTCGTCAAAATCCGCTTCTGCCACTACCCGCACCTGCGCCCCTGCGCGCTGCAAAAACGCGATTTTGCGATCGGCAATTTCACCCGTGCCTACAACCAGCACCGGCTTCTCTTTTATCGCGGCAAATAAGGGCAGATAGTCCACAAGCAACAACTCACTAACAACGAGGAATAAAGGGACTATAGGGGGCGGCTTAGACCGAATGAAATTACGAATTGGAATGAGTAGTTACTCAATGGAATAACGCCGTGAAAAAGCTAATGCCAAAAAGTGCTTAACATGCGAAATATCGGGCATTTAAGAGCAATTCAAATTGTGTATGGGCGATCACAGTTTCATACTAGGCGGGTTAATATTTTGCTCTGTTTTTAAGGATTCACTATGTTTTCCGCAACGCGCCACCGTATTGCTGCCCTGGCGCTCGGCGTTTGCTTTATTCTTCCTGCCCAGGCAAAAAACCAACCTTATGGTGAAATCGCCACTATGCAGGCGCGGCATATTGCCACCGTCTTTCCTGGCCGCATGACCGGCTCGCCTGCGGAGATGCTCTCCGCGGACTATCTTCGCCAGCAGTTTGCCGGGATGGGCTATCAGAGCGATATCCGGTCGTTTCACAGCCGCTACGTCTATACCTCACGAAATAAAACGAAAAACTGGCATAACGTGACCGGTAGTACGGTTATCGCGGCGCATGAAGGTAGCGCGGCTGAACAGATTATTATTATGGCGCACCTTGACACCTACGCCCCGATGAGCGATGCCGATACGGATAACAACCTCGGCGGGCTGACGCTGCAGGGCATGGACGACAACGCGGCGGGCCTGGGCGTGATGCTCGAACTGGCCGAGCGGATGAAAGATATTCCAACCCAGTATGGCATTCGTTTCGTGGCTACCAGCGGTGAAGAAGAGGGCAAACTCGGCGCTGAGAATCTCCTTAAACGCATGAGCGCTGAGGAGAAGAAAAATACGCTGCTGGTGATCAACCTCGATAACCTGATCGTCGGCGATAAACTCTATTTCAACAGCGGGCAGAGTACGCCGGGTACCGTGCGGAAACTGACGCGCGACCGGGCGCTGGCGATTGCCCGCAGCCATGGCGTTTATGCCACAACCAATCCGGGCGGGAATCCTGCTTTCCCACGCGGAACAGGCTGCTGCAACGACGGGGAAGTCTTCGATAAGGCGGGCATTCCGGTGCTGTACGTGGAAGCGACAAACTGGGCGTTGGGCAAGAAAGATGGCTATCAGCAACGCGCTAAGTCGAAAGCCTTCCCGGACGGGACAAGCTGGCACAACGTGATGCTGGATAATCAGCAGCACATTGACAGCGCGCTGCCTCAGCGGATTGAGCACCGCAGTCGTGATGTGGTGAAGGTCATGCTGCCGCTGGTGAAGGAGCTGGCGAAAGCGGGGAAAGCCTGAGGTTTTTAAGGCCTGATGCCCTCACCCCAACCCTCTCCCACAGGGAGAGGGAGGATAAGCCTTTTTAGGCCCGGTAAGCGTAGCGCCACCGGGCAAAAAGGTTATCACCCTTCATGCAGCCCGCACTCGCGCTTCAGCCCAAAGAATCGCGTCTCTTCTTCCGCCATTCCTGGTTTCCATTTGCGCGTGGTGTGGGTGTCGCCCACCGACAAATAGCCCTGGTCCCACAGCGGATGGTACTTCAGCCCGTGTTTTTGCAGATACTGATACACCGTCCGGTTATCCCAGTCGATAATCGGCAGCACTTTAAACACCCCGCGCTGGATCGCCAGCACCGGTAAGGTTGCACGACTGCCGGACTGCTCGCGACGCAGGCCCGCAAACCACGTCTGCGCATTGAGCTCTTTCAGCGCCCGGTTCATCGGCTCGACTTTGTTGATCTCATTGTATTTCTCAATGCCCTCAACACCCTGCTCCCACAGCTTACCGTAGCGCGCCTCCTGCCAGGCCGCGCTTTCCGTCGCGCGGTACACTTTGAGGTTCAGCTTGAGCTTGTCCGTCAGCTCGTCAATAAACTGGTAGGTTTCCGGGAACAGGTAGCCGGTATCAGTGAGGATCACCGGAATGTCCGGACGGATCTGATTCACCAGATGCAGGCTGACCGCCGCCTGAATACCAAAGCTCGACGAGAGCACATAGTCTCCCGGCAGGTTTTCCAGCGCCCACGCCACGCGCCCTTCGGCGTCCAGCTTTTCAAGGTGGGCATTGGTTTCTGCCAGCGCCAGAATGCGTTCGACTTTAGGCAGATCGTTAAGGGCGTTTAGATCGAGTACGGACATAATTACCTCTCGTGGTTACTCCCAGAAATCCCTTGCGGGATCGAGCACCGGGCGAATGATGCCCGCACGCACCGTAAAGTCGCCGAAGCCTTCACCCGCTTCGCGCTCTTTCGCCCAGCGCCCGACAAGCTCGTCGATGGAATCAAGGATTTCCGGCTCGGTAATGTTCTCGCGGAACATACGCGGAATGCGCGTGCCGATACGGTTACCGCCCAGGTGCAGGTTATAGCGCCCCGGCGCTTTCCCCACCAGACCCAGCTCGGCCAGCATCGCGCGACCGCAGCCGTTCGGGCAGCCGGTGACGCGCATAACAATATGCTCTTCCGGAATACCGTGTTTTTCCAGAATCGCTTCTACCTTGTCAGTGAATGACGGCAGGAAACGTTCCGCTTCGGCCATCGCCAGCGGGCAGGTCGGGAACGACACACAGGCCATCGAGTTTTCACGCTGCGGCTTAACCGCATCCATTAACCCGTGGTCGCGCGCCAGCTTCTCGATCTTCGCCTTCTGGCTCTCCGGCACGCCGGCAATAATGAGATTCTGATTAGCGGTAATGCGGAATTCGCCTTTATGGATCTTAGCAATTTCCAGCAGACCGGTTTTGAGCGGACGGCCCGGATAATCCAGAATACGGCCGTTTTCAATAAACAGCGTCAGGTGCCATTTATTATCGATACCCTTCACCCAGCCAATGCGATCGCCGCGACCGGTGAATTCGTAAGGGCGGATCGGCTCAAACTTGATGCCTGCACGACGTTCCACTTCCTCTTTGAACGTCTCAACGCCCACGCGCTCCAGGGTGTATTTGGTTTTCGCGTTTTTACGGTCGGTACGGTTGCCCCAGTCGCGCTGGGTGGTCACTACCGCTTCCGCCACGGCCAGCGTGTGCTCCAGCGGCAGGAAGCCGAACTCGCTCGCGGTGCGGGCGTAGGTTTTCTTATTACCGTGTTCAATGGACAGGCCGCCGCCCACCAGCAGGTTAAAGCCAATCAGCTTGCCGTTTTCGGCAATCGCCACGAAGTTCATGTCGTTGGCGTGCAGATCGATATCGTTCTGCGGCGGGATCACGACCGTGGTTTTAAACTTACGCGGCAGGTAGGTCTGGCCAAGGATCGGTTCTTCGTCCGTGGTCGCGACTTTTTCCTGATCGAGCCAAATCTCCGCATAGGCGCGGGTGCGCGGCAGCAGATGCTCAGAGATCTTCTTCGCCCACTCATAGGCTTCGGCGTGCAGCTCGGACTCATACGGGTTCGAGGTGCAAAGCACGTTACGGTTCATGTCGTTGGCGGTCGCCAGCGCGTCCAGCCCGACAGAGTGCAGCATCTGATGCACCGGCTTCACGTTCTTCTTCAGAATGCCGTGGAACTGGAAGGTCTGACGGTTGGTCAGGCGGATGCTGCCATAAATCGTGTTTTCACCGGCAAACTTGTCAATGGCCTGCCACTGCCTGGTGGTGATCACCCCGCCCGGCAGACGGCAGCGCAGCAGCATCGCATGACGCGGCTCCAGCTTCTGTTCGGCACGCTCGGCGCGGATGTCGCGATCGTCCTGCTGGTACATACCGTGGAAGCGGATCAGCAGGAAGTTGTCGCCTTTGAAGCCGCCGGTGAGACCGTCATTCAGATCTTCAGCAATGGTGCCGCGCAGATAGTTGCTTTCCAGCTTCATGCGCTCGGCGTCTGTCAGTTTACCTTCGACCACCAGTGGCCCTGGATGTTTTTCGCTCATTAGTAGACATCTCGCTGATAACGGCGCTCAACGCGCAGCTCACTTAAAAATTCATCCGCCGTTTCGGCATCCATACCGCCGAATTCGGCAATCACTTCCAGCAGTGCCTGCTCAACGTCTTTCGCCATGCGATTGGCGTCGCCGCAGACATAAATGTGGGCACCGTCATTGATCCAGCGCCACAGCTCTGCGCCCTGTTCGCGCAGTTTGTCTTGTACGTATACTTTTTCTTTCTGGTCGCGGGACCAGGCCAGATCGATGCGGGTCAGTACGCCTTCTTTAACATAGCGCTGCCACTCAACCTGGTAGAGGAAATCTTCGGTAAAGTGCGGGTTGCCGAAGAACAGCCAGTTTTTACCCGGCGCTTCATCTGCCGCGCGCTGCTGCATGAAGGCGCGGAACGGCGCAATGCCGGTGCCCGGGCCAATCATGATGACCGGTGTTTCCGGGTTCGCCGGCAGGCGGAAGTTGTCGTTGTGCTCAATGAAGACGCGCACTTCACCCTCTTCTTCCACGCGATCCGCCAGGAAGCTAGATGCCCCACCCGCGCGGGCGCGGCCTTCGATGTCGTAGCGCACCACGCCGACGGTAATATGCACTTCACTCTCCACTTCGGCCTGCGAAGAGGCGATGGAGTACAGGCGCGGGGTCAGCGGACGCAGCAGGCCGATCAGCGCATCGGCATCCAGCTGAGCCGGAGAGAAACGCACCATATCGACAATTGGCGTCGTTGCGGCGTAATGCTGCAGCTTCGCTTTGTCGCCCACCAGCGGCAGCAGGGATTCGCTGCGCGTTAAGGTGGCATAATTTTCGACGATATTCGGGGTGTTCACCGTCAGTTCGAAATGCCACTGCAGCGCCTCTGAAAGCGGCTGGGTTTTGCCGTCAACGGTGACGGGCTCGTCACCCTTCAGCCACAGCAGCTCAACCAGCTCTTTCACCAGCGCCGGATCGTTCTGATACCAGATACCCAGCGCGTCGCCCGGCTGATAGCGCAGGCCAGAGTCGCCGAGATCGATCTCGATATGGCGCACGTCTTTTTCAGAGTCGCGTCCGGTAATTTTCTGGTTCACCGACAGGCTCGCCGTCAGCGGCGCCTCTTTGGTGTACGGGCTGGTGTGGATGTCGTTAACGGCACCCGTTGCGGTGAACGCGGCCTGCGTCGACGTCTCTTTCGGCACGCGCGCTTTCAACACCTCAACGATGCGCGCACGCCATTCGGCGGCGGCGGTCTGGTATTCAACATCCGCGTCAACGCGGTCCAGCAGGCGCTCCGCGCCCAGCTCCGCCAGCCTGCTGTCGAAGTCTTTACCGGACTGGCAGAAGAATTCATACGAGGTATCGCCAAGGCCAAATACGGCAAACGCCGTGCCATCCAGCTTCGGCGCTTTTTTCGAGAACAGGAACTTATGCAGCGCCACCGCTTCTTCAGCAGGCTCACCTTCGCCCTGGGTAGAGGCGACCACCACCAGCAGTTTTTCTGACGCGATTTGCTTAAATTTATAATCCCCGGCGTTGACCAGGTTCACGTTCAGTTTGGCGGCCAGCAGGTCGTCACGCAGCGCTTCGGCCACGCGACGCGCATTGCCCGTCTGCGAGGCGGAAATCAGGGTAATGGCCGGAATTTCAACGGCCGTTGCCGGTGCACCCGCCACAGCGCCAGGCTGCTGATTGAGCATTCCCCAGAAATAACCGGAGACCCAGGCAAGCTGAGTGGGAGAAAAATCAGAGGTGGCAGCCTGAAGGCGCGCCAGTTGCTCCGGGTTCAGGGGAAGCAAATTTGAAGGTGGGGCCTGTGTTGTCATGCGTCGTTATGTTCCAGTAGCCAAGCGGACTTTAAGCGAATAAATCCAAACTGAAGATAAGGTTAACGGCGAGGATAATAACAATTAAAGAAGGGATGGAAATAATAAATAACCAAATGGACTAACCTGTTTTAGTTGTCATACTTAGCGATAAAAACGATTAATTAAACCACTGAAAATTATCGATAAAAACCACAAAAAACGCCTGTTAACGAGACACCTGGCTTCAGAGCCGTTTTAGTTAATGCTAAAAATTGTGCTTTCCGGTACTATGCGGCGGTTTTTTCCGCATTACTGAGAGCGATCATGTCCACCACACTGTTTAAAGATTTCACCTTCGAAGCCGCCCACCACCTTCCGCATGTCCCTGAAGGGCATAAATGCGGCCGTCTGCACGGGCATTCGTTCATGGTGCGTCTTGAGATCACCGGTGAAGTTGATCCGCATACCGGTTGGATCATGGATTTTGCCGAGCTGAAGGCGGCGTTTAAGCCGACCTACGATCGTCTGGATCATTACTACCTGAATGATATCCCGGGCCTTGAAAACCCGACCAGCGAAGTGCTGGCAAAATGGATTTGGGATCAGATGAAGCCGCTGGTGCCGCTGCTGAGCGCGGTGATGATCAAAGAGACCTGTACCGCCGGCTGTATCTATCGCGGGGAGTAAAAAAAGCCCGGCTAAACCGGGCTTTGTTTTAGGCAATATTCAGGTACTTGTGCGTCTGCATCGACAGGCGCCAGTTGCGCGCAATACAGGTTTCAATGCACAGGCGCGTCGCGTCGTCTTTCTGGCTGATCGGCTGTAGCGCAATGACGCGCTGCTTTTCATCCGTCAGCGTGGCCAGCAGTTCATCCAGCGCTTCGATATCACGCACGCGCCCTACCGGGTGCTTAATCTCATCCGCACGTTCCAGCGCCTGAGACAGCACGTCATACCCGCCGCGCATATTCACTTTTGGCGATACCGTCACCCAGGTCGTGTGTGAACAGCGCACTTCATGGGTGCCGCTGGTCTCAATCTGGCAACTGTAGCCGTTCTTTTCGAGCAGCTCGGTCAGCGGCGTCAGATCGTGGATGCAGGGTTCACCGCCGGTGATCACGACGTGGCGCGCCGTCCAGCCCTGACGCCCAATAATGGCCAGCAGATCTTCAGAACTGCCCGCGCCCCACTTATCGCTCTCTTTGGTTTTCGCCAGAATGCTAAACAGCGACACTTCCCGATCTGCGAGCTTATCCCACGTATGTTTGGTATCACACCAGGCACAGCCAACCGGGCATCCCTGTAAACGAATGAAAATAGCGGGAACGCCGGTAAAGTAACCCTCGCCTTGCAGGGTCTGGAACATCTCGTTAATCGGGTACTGCATAGTCATCTCAGTAAAGGGGATAAACGATAAGTATCGCAGATCCCCGCCGGATGGTCATGCTCCATCGGTGCTTTGCGCGCCAATCGCCGCCATAAAACGCTCGGTAATTTGCTGTGGACGGGTGATCGCGCCGCCGACGACGACCGTATGCGCGCCCAGCGCCAGGCATCTGGCCGCGCGTTCAGGCGTATCCACGTTGCCTTCGGCAATCACGGGAACCGTCACGGCGGCCAGCACGGCCTTCAGGAACGCGCAGTCATTTTCCGGAAGCGAATGGCCCGCCGTTTCCGCCGTATAGCCGTAAAGCGTGGTGCCGACGCAGTCAAAGCCAAGCGCCTGCGCCGTCACGGCTTCGCCCACGGTGGAAATATCCGCCATCAGCAGTACCGAGGGGTAGCGCGAGCGAATGCGCGTGACCAGCGTTTCCAGGGATTCTCCACCGGGACGCTCACGCGCCGTCGCATCAAGCGCAATGATTTCCGGAGAGGCGGCCATGAGCTCATCCACTTCTTTCATCGTGGCGGTGATAAACACCTCGCTTTCCGGGTAATCCCGTTTGATGATGCCGATAACAGGCAAAGAGACCTGCTGCTTAATGGCCTCGATATCCACCACGCTGTTGGCACGAATGGCAGCGGCTCCGCCCTGCGCCGCCGCCAGCGCCATCCGCGACATAATAAACAGGCTATGCAGCGGTTCATTTTCCAGCGCCTGACAGGAGACGACCAGTTTTCCCTTCAGGTTATCCAGTACAGTTTTCATTACGATAAGATCTCTTCCACTTCGTTTTTGATAATCGTGACGTGCGGGCCATAAATGACCTGAACACCGTTACCGCGCACGATAACGCCGCGCGCGCCGGTGGCTTTCAGCGCCGCGTCATTCACTTTGCTGCCGTCCTTCACCGTAACGCGAAGACGCGTGGCGCAGCAGTCCACCTCTTCCAGATTCTCTTTTCCGCCTAATCCCGCGATCACCGCAACGGCGCGCTCGCTCTGCGAGAAGGTCGCTTCACTGGCCATCGCCTCCTTTTCCCGACCCGGCGTGGCAAAATCGAAACGGTTAATCAGATAGCGGAAGGTGAAGTAGTAAAGGAAGAACCACGGCACGCCCACCAGCGGAACGAACATCCAGTTGGTTTTGGCCTCCCCCTGCAAAATGCCGAACAGCACAAAGTCGATAAAACCGCCGGAGAAGGTTTGCCCGATGGTGATATGCAGCATGTGTGCGAGCATGAATGCCAGCCCGTCAAACAGCGCATGAATGACGTAAAGCACCGGCGCAATAAACAGGAAGGAAAACTCGATAGGCTCGGTAATCCCGGTCAGGAACGAGGTAGCGCCGCAGAGAGCAGCAGCCCGGCAACGCGCTTTTTGTTCTCCGGTTTTGCCGTGTGGTACATCGCCAGACACGCGCCGAGCAGGCCAAACATCATCGTAATAAAGCGCCCGGACATGAAGCGCGACGTGCCCTCATAGAAATGCTGCGTGTTCGGGTCGGCCAGCTGGGCGAAGAAGATCCGCTGTGTTCCCTCAACGAGGTGACCGTTAACAATCTCACTGCCGCCGAGCGCGGTGGTCCAGAACGGCAGATAGAAGATGTGGTGCAAACCAAACGGGCCCAGCATGCGTAAAATAAAGCCGTACAGCAGCGTGCCCAGATAGCCGGTGGCATCCACCAGCCCGCCGAGACCAAAAATCAGTTTCTGGAAATGCGGCCAGACCACGGTCATGAGCGCGCCGACGAGTATCGCCGCCAGCGAGCTGATGATGGGAACAAAGCGCGAGCCGCCAAAGAACCCGAGGAACTGCGGAAGCGCAATTTTATTAAACCGGTGATGGAGCGTGCAGGTCACCAGCCCAATCACCACGCCGCCAAACACGCCGGTTTCCAGCGTCTGAATACCCAGCGTCATGCCCTGCCCCACGGCCCCCGGGTTCTCATGCGCCAGTTTGCCGGTGAGGATCAGCAGCGCGTTGATGGTGGCATTCATCACCAGAAACGCGAGTAACGCCGCCAGACCCGCCGTGCCCTTATCGCTTTTTGCCAGCCCGACGGCCACCCCAACGGCAAACAACACCGAGAGGTTCGCAAACACGATGGATCCTGCGCTGCTCATGATGGTGAAAATGGCCTGAAGCCAGCTCACGTCTAAAAACGGATAGGCTGCCAGCGTGTTGGGATTCGATAACGCGCCGCCTATCCCCAGCAGCAGACCCGCCGCGGGCAACACGGCAATCGGCAACATAAAGGATTTGCCAAAGCGCTGCGCTTTTTCAAACCATCCTCCTGAAGAAGCCCCACTGAATATTTGCATCATTTTTTCATCCCCTCATTAAACGATGAAAATTTTTACCATAAAAATACTTAATAGTGAAAATTATCATCACAAACCAGGACGACGATCATACTTTTTCAAAATGACTGGCATCTTTCCCCCGCTTTCCGCCACACTAGTCGCAGAGAAACGCATTAAGGATCGAGCATGTCAGACCATGAAAACCTGCTGCTGAAGCTACGCCAGGAGGCTTCCGGGTACAGCCCAACGCAACAAAAACTCGGTGAGTTTGTCCTCAGCGATCCAGCCCGGGTGCTCTACCTGACGATCACCGAACTGGCGCGCGAGAGCCACACCAGCGAGGCCAGCGTCACGCGCCTTTGCCGGACGCTGGGCTGCAAGGGCTATAACGAATTTAAAATGGCGCTTGCGCTGGATATTCAGCAGGGCCAGCCCGCGCGTCAGGCGGGGGATGAGATTGATAACGTGGTGGATGAGTCGGTGCAGGCTTTGCAGGATACCGCCAGACTCCTCGACCGCGCCCTGCTTGAAAAGGCTGCGCTGGCGCTGCACCAGGCGCAATCCGTGCAGATTTATGGCGTCGCGGCCAGCGCGATCCTCGGAGAGTATCTGCATTACAAGCTGTTGCGGCTGGGCAAACCCGCACAGCTGTTTAGCGATATGCACCGCGCAGCCATGAATGCGACAACGCTTTCGAAAGATACGCTGGTTGTGGCCATCTCCAGTTCGGGTTCAACGCGGGATTTACTCCACGTGGTGAAGCTTGCCCGCAAGCGCGGCGTTAAGGTTCTGGCGCTCAGCAATACGCCCCGCAGCCCGCTGGCGTCTCTGAGCGACATGCAGCTGGTTGCCGCCAAACCAGAAGGCCCTCTAAGTGCAGGCGCGCTCAATGCTAAGGTTGGAGTCATGCTGCTGGTCGAGCTGCTGACCACGTCCATGATTGCGCTGGATGGTCATTATGGCGACGTTAGCCAGCAAACAGCCAGCGCCACGCTTCCCCTTTTGCTCTGAAAATCATTCGCAGGCTAAATAAATCGGCCTGCGACTTATTTTGTCTGATTTGAGTTAAGTGGTATTTAAAACATTTATTCGATAAATGTTTGGTGTAACAAATTATTATATTTATTACATTTTGAATTACGTTAACCATTCGACACAGACCTCATGAAAACATTCAAATTCAATAAGTTAAAATTTAAATTTTAATAGAGTGAATTTTTACCCTTGCGATAGTGTCCAATATCTCCACCTGATTCCCTTTCCTTAAAATAAGCTTAAGACGCCATCGATTTCGGCGTTTTATTATTTAAATGCCGTTTACTTTTGCACGCCTACAATCCGCCTCATCAATCATAATGAGACGGTATTAATGAAGATGTTATTGATTACAGGCGTGACCGGATTTCTGGGCGGTGCAGTTCTTGAAAAAATCCTGACCAGCGATCAACCTGCAAAACTCCTTTTGCTTGCGCGCGCCAGCGATCCGCAGAGCGGGCTGGAGCGCGTGCTGGAGAACATGCGCAAGTTCAACGTTCCCGAGGACAAACTGGCCTCCCTGAAGGTGGATAATATCCTGATTGGCGACCTCAGCCAGCCTGAAGCCTTTCTCAACGATCCCCGTCTGGATCGGGTCACGCACGTGGTTAACTGTGCGGCCGTGGCCTCATTTGGTAATAACCCGCTGATCTGGAAGGTAAACGTAGAAGGTACGCTCGCGCTGGCGCGCCGTATGGAGCAGGTTACAGGACTGCAGCGTTTCCTCCACGTCGGCACAGCAATGTCATGCACGCCGGAGCAGGATTCACTGGTCGCCGAAAGTGCGGAATTCAGAGAGAATGCTGAACACCTGGTGGAATACACGTTTTCGAAGTCAACCATCGAACAGCTGATGCGCCAGGAGTGTCCGAACCTGCCGCTGCTCATCGCCCGTCCGTCCATCGTCGTCGGCCATACCCGTCACGGCTGCACGCCGTCGAGCAGCATTTTCTGGGTCTTTAGCATGGGCCTGATGCTGCAGAAGTTTATGTGCTCAATGGAAGACAGGATCGACGTTGTTCCGGTGGATTATTGCGCCGACGCGATGTTAATGCTGCTCAACAGCAACGCTCGTCCGGGAGAAGTGGTACACATTTCTGCGGGAGAAGAGAACAGCGTTCGCTTTGCGGATATCGATCAGGCAATGGCGCAGGCGCTGGAGAAAGCCCCCGTCGGGGATAAATATGCGCAGGTCAGCTACGAAACGCTGGTCAGAATGCGCCGCGAGCTGAAACATATTTTTGGGCCGTGCAACGAACGTCTGATGCTGAAAGCCATGCGTTTATACGGTGCGTTTGCCACGCTTAACGTGCGCTTCAGCAACGATAAGCTGCTGAGCATGGGGATGCCGAAGCCACCCCGGTTTACGGATTACATCGCCCGCTGCGTGCAAACCACTCAGGGGCTGACCATTCCGGAGCAAATGGCGGTCGATTTTAAATAGCCAAAAAAAATGCCAGTCATTCGACTGGCATTTTCATTTTAAGGCTTAAGCAATTATGCCTGGCCTTTGATCTCTTTCAGACCGTTGTATGGTGCTTTTTCGCCCAGCGCTTCTTCGATACGAATCAGCTGGTTGTATTTAGCAACACGGTCAGAACGGCTCATAGAACCGGTTTTGATCTGGCCTGCAGCGGTACCCACAGCCAGGTCGGCAATGGTAGCGTCTTCAGTTTCGCCAGAACGGTGAGAGATAACAGCGGTGTAGCCAGCGTCTTTCGCCATTTTGATCGCAGCCAGAGTTTCGGTCAGAGAACCGATCTGGTTGAATTTGATCAGAATGGAGTTAACGATGCCTTTCTCGATGCCTTCTTTCAGGATCTTGGTGTTGGTTACGAACAGGTCGTCACCAACCAGCTGGATTTTGTCGCCCAGTACTTTAGTCTGGTATGCGAAGCCAGCCCAGTCAGACTCGTCCAGACCGTCTTCGATAGACACGATTGGGTACTGTTTGGTCAGGTCTTCCAGGAAGTGAGTGAACTCTTCGGAGGTGAACGCTTTGTTGCCTTCGCCAGCCAGAACGTATTTACCGTCTTTGTAGAATTCAGATGCTGCACAGTCCATCGCCAGGGTGATGTCTTTGCCCAGCTCGTAGCCAGCAGCTTTTACTGCTTCTGCGATAACAGCCAGCGCTTCTGCGTTAGAACCCAGGTTTGGCGCATAGCCACCTTCGTCACCAACAGCAGTGTTCATACCTTTAGCTTTCAGAACTTTAGCCAGGTTGTGGAACACTTCAGAACCCATACGTACCGCTTCTTTCAGGGATTTCGCGCCAACTGGCTGAATCATGAATTCCTGAATATCAACGTTGTTGTCTGCGTGCTCACCACCGTTGATGATGTTCATCATTGGTACAGGCATGGAGTATTTGCCTGGGGTGCCGTTCAGTTCAGCGATGTGCTCGAACAGTGGCATACCTTTCGCAGCAGCAGCCGCTTTGGCGTTTGCCAGAGAAACTGCCAGGATTGCGTTCGCACCGAAGTTAGATTTGTTTTCAGTACCGTCCAGATCGATCATGATCTTGTCGATGCCAGCCTGGTCTTTGGCGTCTTTGCCAAGGATTGCCTGAGCAATAGGACCGTTTACAGCGCCAACCGCTTTCAGTACGCCTTTGCCCAAGAAGCGGGATTTGTCGCCATCGCGCAGTTCCAGCGCTTCGCGAGAACCAGTAGAAGCACCTGATGGAGCAGCAGCCATACCAACGAAACCACCTTCCAGGTGAACTTCGGCTTCAACGGTCGGGTTACCACGGGAGTCGATGATTTCACGACCGATGACTTTAACGATTTTGGACATTAGATTTTCCTCAGTACAAGTTAAACTAAAACTCCAGACAAACAACGCGTACCAAAGGTACGCGTTGCCGTTCTAACTTTTTTTACTTCGCCTGACGCTTCTGGTAGTCGCTGGCGGCCTTCACGAAGCCTGCAAACAGCGGATGCCCGTCACGTGGCGTTGAAGTAAATTCCGGGTGGAACTGGCAGGCGACAAACCACGGATGGTTTGGCACTTCAATGATCTCGACTAACTGATCATCCCCGGAGCGGCCCGCAACACGCAGGCCCGCGGCTTCAATAGGTTTCAACAACATGTTGTTGACTTCATAGCGGTGACGATGGCGCTCGGTGATGACCGGCTCGCCGTACAGCTTGCGAACCACGCTATCGTCAGACAGCTGGCAGGCCTGTGCGCCAAGACGCATGGTGCCACCCAGATCGCTCTTCTCGGTACGGACTTCGACGTTACCTTCTTCGTCACGCCATTCAGTGATAAGCGCCACAACAGGGTACTTACAGTCTGGCACAAATTCCGTAGAGTTCGCGTTTTCCATTCCCGCTACGTTGCGCGCAAATTCGATCAGCGCAACCTGCATACCCAGACAGATGCCGAGGTATGGAATATTGTTTTCACGCGCATAGCGCGCGGTGGCGATCTTGCCTTCAACACCACGGTAGCCGAAGCCGCCAGGGATAAGGATAGCATCCAGATCTTTCAGGATTTCAACGCCACGCGTTTCAACATCCTGCGAATCAATCAGCTTGATGTTCACGGAAACACGGTTCTTCAGACCACCGTGTTTCAGCGCTTCGATCACTGACTTATAGGCATCCGGCAGTTCAATGTACTTGCCGACCATACCGATAGTGACTTCGCCTGCCGGGTTGGCTTCTTCATAGATAACCTGTTCCCATTCAGACAGGTTCGCTTCCGGACAGTTCAAGCTGAATCGTTTACAAATATAATCGTCCAGGCCCTGAGATTTCAACAGGCCCGGGATTTTATAAATGGAATCGACATCTTTCATTGAAATAACGGCTTTTTCAGGCACGTTACAGAACAATGCAATTTTCGCACGTTCGTTCGCCGGAACCGCGCGATCGGAGCGGCAAACCAGGATATCTGGCTGAATACCAATAGAGAGCAGCTCTTTCACAGAGTGCTGTGTCGGCTTGGTTTTCACTTCACCTGCGGCGGCCATGTACGGCACCAGAGTCAGGTGCATGAACAGCGCGTGCTCACGGCCAATATCTACCGCCAGCTGACGAATCGCTTCCAGGAATGGCAGGGATTCGATATCACCCACGGTACCGCCGATTTCAACCAGCACCACGTCGTGGCCTTCGCCACCTGCAACAATGCGTTCTTTGATTGCGTTAGTGATGTGCGGGATAACCTGAACGGTTGCACCCAGGTAGTCACCACGGCGCTCTTTACGCAGAACGTCGGAGTAGATGCGGCCAGTCGTGAAGTTGTTACGACGGGTCATTTTGGTGCGGATGAAACGCTCGTAGTGGCCAAGATCCAGATCGGTTTCAGCGCCGTCTTCAGTAACGAACACTTCCCCGTGTTGGATTGGGCTCATGGTGCCCGGATCGACGTTGATATACGGATCCAGTTTCATCATGGTCACATTGAGGCCACGGGCTTCAAGAATGGCTGCGAGGGAGGCTGCGGCAATGCCTTTACCCAGAGAGGATACGACCCCGCCGGTCACAAAAATATAGTTCGTTGTCATGCTGAACCTGAGAAGTTAAGGTGAAACGATGGAATAACCAGGACGGGAAAGTAGTATACCCGAACACGGCGAGCGCCACAAACTTTCATTCTCCGTCTCCATTCCAGGTCATGACAAACATAAGGAGTGAGAAAATAGCCCCTTTTGGGTAAATGTTTTTGACGCAAATCAAGCGCTTGTCATTTAAAAAATCACACAAATTGCGCTTGATCGCAAAATCTCGTTAGAGATCAGATTCCTGGCGCTTTACTTCCTGCCAGACTTCTTCCATTGCCTCGAGGTCAATTCCGCTCATTTCCAGGCCTCGCGAGGCGACAATCCGCTCAACTTCGCGAAAGCGTCGTTCGAATTTTAGGTTGGCTTTTTGCAGGGCGGTTTCCGCTTTTACACCCAGATGGCGAGAAAGGTTGACGGTTGCAAACAGCAGGTCACCCATCTCTTCTTCAAGCTTTGCTTCATCCACCACCGCCTGCTGCGCTTCGTGCATGACTTCGTCAATCTCTTCGTGCACTTTATCCAGCACAGGGCCGAGGGAGGTCCAGTCAAAACCGACGGCGGAGCAGCGTTTCTGGATTTTATGCGCGCGCATCAGCGCGGGCAGGCTCAGCGGAATATCATCCAGCGCCGAGTGCTGGGATTTTTCCGCTCGCTCGGCGCTTTTGATCTGCTCCCAGCGGGCCAGCACCTCAGCGCTGTTCTCTGCGGTGGCATCGCCGAAGATATGGGGATGACGGCGCTCAAGCTTGTCGCTGATGGCAGAGCAGATATCGTCAAAGTTAAAGCGCCCCTCTTCCTGCGCCATTTGCGCATAGAACACCACCTGGAACAGCAGATCGCCCAGCTCGCCGCGCAGGTCGTCAAAATCTTCGCGGGAGATAGCGTCCAGCACCTCATAGGTCTCTTCAAGGGTGTACGGGGCGATGGTGGCGAAAGTCTGCTCTTTGTCCCACGGACAGCCGTTTTCCGGGTCGCGCAGGCGTTTCATGATGCCAAGCAGGCGGTCGATTTGAGTCATAGTGTTTTCCATTAAAAAAACAAGCCGGGTGGCGACAAAGCCTTACCCGGCCTACAGAAGAGTGTGTTTAACCGCCGTGCAGACGACGCGCGTCAATCACATCCGGCACCTGGTTCAGTTTGCCAAGCACGCGGCCCAGCACCTGCAGGTTGTAGATTTCGATGGTCATATCGATGGTGGCAAGCTGCTCGCGGGTATCGCTGCGGCTGGCGACGCCCAGCACGTTGACCTTCTCGTTGGCGAGAATGGTCGTGATGTCGCGCAGCAGGCCGCTGCGGTCGTTGGCAGTGACGCGCACCACCAGCGAGTAGCCGGCAGAATAGCTCTCACCCCAGACCGCTTCCACGATGCGCTCCGGCGCATGCGACTGCAGCTCGGCAAGCTGGTCACAGTCGGAACGGTGAATCGAAATCCCACGTCCCTGGGTGATGAAGCCGACGATATCGTCGCCCGGAATAGGCTGACAGCAGCGGGCAATGTGGTGCATCAGGTTACCTACGCCTTCAACCACCACGCGGCCGTTGTCTTTGCTGCGCTGCTGCGGGGCGTAGGTTTTCTGCTGCAGCTGCTTCAGCGCCGCCGCGTCCTGCTCTGCCGCGCTTGGCTTATTGAACTGCGCCTGCAGGAAGTTCACCATCTGATTCAGACGGATATCACCGCCGCCAATCGCCGCTAACAGCTCATCAAGCTCGTTAAAGTTGTAGCGCGGCAGCAGGAATTTCTCCGCCTCTTTCAGGCTTATCCCGATATGCTCCAGCTCGTCGTCGAGGATCTGGCGGCCGGCAAGGATGTTCTTGTCACGATCCTGTTTACGGAACCAGGCGTGAATTTTCGATCGCCCGCGGCTGGTGGTGACGTAGCCCAGGTTCGGGTTAAGCCAGTCACGGCTCGGGTTGGGCTGCTTCTGGGTAATGATTTCAATCTGGTCACCCATCTGCAGTTGATAGGTGAACGGTACGATACGTCCGCCAATTTTCGCCCCAATGCAGCGGTGCCCCACATCGCTGTGGATGTGGTAGGCAAAATCGAGCGGCGTAGAGCCCGCCGGCAGGTCGACAACGTCCCCTTTTGGGGTAAATACGTACACGCGATCGTCAAAGACCTGGCTGCGCACTTCGTCGAGCATCTCGCCGGAGTCGGCCATCTCTTCCTGCCACGCAATCAGCTTGCGCAGCCAGGCAATGCGGTCTTCGTGGCCAGAACGCGCTCCGCCGGACGTGCCTTCTTTGTATTTCCAGTGCGCGGCCACGCCCAGCTCGGCGTCTTCGTGCATCTGTTTGGTGCGAATCTGAATCTCGACCGTTTTGCCGCCAGGGCCAAGCACAACGGTATGGATAGACTGATAGCCGTTCGGTTTGGGGTTGGCGACATAGTCATCGAACTCATCGGGAAGATGACGGAAGTGAGTGTGTACTATCCCCAGCGCGGCGTAGCAGTCCTGTAGACGCTCCGCCACGATACGCACGGCGCGCACGTCAAACAGCTCGTCAAAGGCGAGGTGTTTCTTCTGCATTTTGCGCCAGATGCTGTAGATATGCTTAGGGCGACCGTAGACTTCGGCGCGCACGTTCTCTTCTTTCATCGCCTGGCGCAGCCCGCCGACAAATTCCTCGATATAGTGCTCGCGGTCGATACGGCGCTCGTGCAGGAGTTTGGCAATACGTTTATATTCCGCCGGGTGCAGATAGCGGAAGCAGTAATCTTCCAGCTCCCATTTCAGCTGACCAATCCCTAAGCGGTTCGCCAGCGGCGCGTAGATATTTGTACACTCTTTGGCCGCCAGCACGCGCTCGTCTTCCGGCGCATCCTTCACCTCACGCAGGTGGGCAATCCGCTCGGCAAGCTTGATGACTACGCAGCGGAAATCATCCACCATGGCCAGCAGCATCCGGCGTACGTTATCGACCTGCTCAGAGGAGACGGAATCGGTGTGTGCGGCTTTGAGCTGGCGAATAGCCGCCATATCGCGCACGCCGTGGATCAGCGCGACGACGGATTTCCCGACGCTGTCGCGCAGCACGTCTTCGCTGACCACGTCAGCATCCGCAAGGGGGAAGAGAAGCGCGGCCTGCAGAGTTTCAATATCCATGTTCAGCATGGATAAGATTTCCACCATCTCCACGCCGCGCCACAGGAGAAGATCGGCATCCGGATGCCCCTGCGTGGTGCGCAGACAATAGGCCCAGGTTTCGGTTAAGCGTTCACACGACTGCTGGCTGGAAATTCCCAGACTTGCGATCCATTTTTGTGGGTCAAATTCCCCAGCTTTATTGAGATGTGCACTTCTTACCGCAACCATTGTCCTCTCCTTTAGGGACCTGGGCCTGTCGAAGTCGACAAGCCAAACAAATTAGATGTGCTCGAACAACACCATCGATTCCAGATGTCCAGTGTGCGGGAACATGTCCAGCATTGCCAGACGCTGAATCTGGTAACCCGCGCTGATTAATGCCTCACTGTCCCGAGCAAGCGTTGCCGGGTTACAGGAAACATAGACCACACGCTTTGGCGCGAGTTTAATAATATGTGCCATCACACCCGGGGCACCGGCCCGCGCCGGATCGAGCAAAATTTTATCAAAGCCCTGTTTTGCCCACGGCTGTTGGGTGACATCTTCCTCAAGATTTTGATGAAAGAATGTCACATTTTGCAAGCCGTTCTGCTGCGCGTTCTCCTGCCCTTTAGCTACCAGCGCCTCAACGCCTTCCACGCCGACGACGCTGGCCGCTTCGCGCGCCAGCGGCAGCGTGAAGTTGCCCATTCCGCAGAACAGGTCGAGCACCCGATCGCTTTTCTGAACATCCAGCCACGCCAGCGCTTTCTCAACCATCAGTTGGTTAACGCCATCATTCACCTGAATGAAATCCCGCGGGCTGAACGTTAAGCGTAGCCCGTTTGACGCATACCAGGGCGCCTCACCGGTAACCTGCTCAAGTATCTCGCTTTGTGGTGCAAGGAAAAGCGCCAGGTCGTGGGAATGCGAAAAGCGTTCCAGTTTTTCGCGATCTTTTTTCGACAACGGCGCGGTATGGCGCAGGACCATCAGCGGTCCATTGTTTGCCATAACCAGTTCGACATGCCCGAGATGGCGAACGCCGTCCAGCCCGGAAAGACAGGTGCGCACTTCCGGAAGTAATGCCTCAAGATGGGGCACCAAAATGGGGCACTGCTGCACATCGACAATGTCGCTGGAACCGGCCTTGCGAAACCCCATCTCCAGCCGAGCCGTTTTTGGCTGATAGCTGAGGCTCAGGCGCGCGCGTCGACGATAGCCCCAGGGCACATCGGCGAGAATTTCGTTAACGTCATGTTTAAGCTGACGCGCCAGCGCGCGGCTTTTGCTTTTTTGCTGTAATTCTGTGCTCGCATGCTGTTGCTGGCAGCCCCCGCAAACGCCAAAATGTGGGCAGCGGGGCTTCACGCGCTCCGGGCTATCGTTGAGGCGACGCTTAACCTGTCCGCGCGCGAACTGGCGTTTATCCTCCGTCAGCGTAATTTCTGCTCGTTCTGTTGGCAGTAAACCTGTTATAAACAGAGCCTTACCATTATGACGTGCCACTCCCTGACCAAACGGATCGAGGTCCGTGGCTTCAACAGTAATGATTTGACGCGTCGTCACGCGTCGCTTTGCAGAGTAGAATTGCGCCATCGCCGAGATTTTTCTCACATAAACATAATTATCTTAATTGTCCCATAACGGAACGCCATGACCAACTACAGCCTGCGCGCGCGCATGATGATTTTGATCCTCGCCCCCACCGTTCTCATCGGTTTGCTGCTGAGTATCTTCTTTGTGGTGCACCGCTATAACGATTTGCAGCGGCAGCTGGAGGATGCAGGTGCCAGCATTATCGAACCGCTTGCCGTTTCCAGCGAGTACGGCATGAACCTGCAAAACCGCGAATCCATTGGTCAGTTAATCAGCGTGCTCCACCGCCGCCACTCGGACATCGTACGCGCCATTTCCGTTTACGACGAACATAACCGCCTGTTTGTCACCTCGAATTTTCATCTCGATCCGGCGGCTCTGAAGATCCCGGACGGTACGCCATTCCCGCGCCACCTCACCGTACTGCGGCGCGGCGATATCATGATCCTGCGCACGCCGATCGTATCGGAAAGCTATTCACCCGATGAGTCTGCGCAATCCGATGCCAAATCCAGCAACAATATGCTGGGATATGTGGCGCTGGAGCTGGATCTCAAGTCGGTCCGGCTACAGCAGTACAAAGAAATTTTCATCTCTGGCGTGATGATGCTGTTCTGCATTGGCATTGCGCTGATCTTCGGCTGGCGCCTGATGCGCGACGTGACGGGCCCCATCCGCAACATGGTTAATACGGTTGACCGCATCCGCCGGGGACAGCTCGACAGCCGGGTGGAAGGGTTTATGCTGGGTGAGCTGGACATGCTGAAGAACGGCATCAACTCGATGGCCATGTCGCTGGCGGCGTATCACGAAGAGATGCAGCACAACGTTGACCAGGCCACATCCGACCTGCGCGAAACGCTGGAGCAGATGGAGATCCAGAACGTTGAGCTGGATCTGGCGAAAAAGCGCGCCCAGGAAGCGGCACGTATTAAGTCGGAATTCCTTGCCAATATGTCGCACGAGTTGCGTACGCCGCTCAATGGCGTGATCGGCTTTACCCGCCTGACGCTGAAAAGCGAGCTCAACCCGACTCAGCGCGATCACCTGCACACCATTGAACGTTCGGCCAACAACCTGCTGGCGATCATCAACGACGTGCTCGACTTCTCCAAGCTGGAAGCGGGCAAGCTGATCCTGGAAAGCATTCCGTTCCCGCTGCGCAGTACGCTCGATGAGGTGGTGACGCTGCTCGCGCACTCGTCGCACGACAAAGGTCTTGAGCTGACGCTCAACATTAAAAACGACGTGCCGGATAACGTCATTGGCGATCCCCTGCGCCTGCAGCAGGTCATTACCAACCTTGTCGGGAATGCGATTAAATTCACCGAAAGCGGTAACATCGACATTCTGGTAGAAAAACGCTCCATCAGCAGCAATAAGGTGCAGATTGAAGTCCAGATCCGCGATACCGGCATCGGTATTCCTGAGCGTGATCAGTCGCGTCTGTTCCAGGCGTTCCGTCAGGCGGACGCCAGTATCTCCCGCCGTCATGGCGGTACCGGCCTGGGGCTGGTAATCACGCAGCGCCTTGTGAACGAGATGGGCGGCGATATCTCTTTCCACAGCCAGCCGAACCGCGGCTCAACCTTCTGGTTCCACATTAATCTGGACCTCAACCCGAACGTATTGACCGATGGCCCGGTGACGGACTGCCTGAAAGGCAAGCGTCTGGCCTACGTCGAACCTAATGCGGCGGCAGCGCAGTGCGCGCTCGATATTTTAAGCACCACGCCGCTGGAGGTGGTCTACAGCCCAACCTTCTCAGCGCTTGCCGTTGAGCACTACGATATTCTGCTGATGGGGATCCCGGTTACCTTCACTGGCGAACTGACCATGCAGCAGGAGCGGCTGGCGAAAGCCGCGTCAATGACCGACTATCTGCTGCTGGCGCTACCCTGCCACGCCCAGATTAATGCAGAGGAGTTGAAAAACGACGGAGCCGCCGCGTGTCTGCTGAAACCGCTCACCTCGACCCGCCTCCTGCCCGCGCTCACGGAGTATTGCCGTCTTAGCCAGCATGCTCTCCCGCTGATTAACGATGAGCAAAAATTGCCCATGAGCGTGATGGCGGTGGATGATAATCAAGCCAACCTGAAGCTGATTGGCGCATTGCTTGAAGACCAGGTTCAGCACGTTGAGCTGTGCACCAGCGGCGCGCAGGCGGTTGAACAGGCGAAGCAGATGCAGTTCGATTTAATCCTGATGGATATTCAGATGCCGGGCATGGATGGCATTCGGGCCTGCGAGCTGATCCACCAGCTGCCGCACCAGCAGCAAACCCCGGTTATTGCGGTCACCGCGCACGCGATGGCCGGTCAGAAAGAGAAGCTGCTGAGCGCCGGAATGAATGACTATCTGGCGAAGCCCATCGATGAAGAGAAACTTCACAACCTGCTGTTACGCTATAAGCCGGGTCACATTGGCGGGACGTACACGGTTTCCAGCGAGCCGGTTGAAATCAGCGTTAACCAGAACGCCACCTTTGACTGGCAGCTCGCGCTGCGCCAGGCGGCGGGTAAACCCGATTTAGCCCGCGAAATGCTGCAAATGCTGGTCGCGTTTCTGCCGGAAATTCGTAATAAGGTGGAAGAGCAGCTGGTGGGTGAAAACCCGGAAGCGCTGCTGGAGGCGATCCACAAGCTGCACGGCAGCTGCGGGTACAGCGGCGTGCCGCGGCTGAAAAATCTTTGCCAGCTGCTGGAGCAGCAGCTGCGTGCCGGCACGCCGGAATCGGAGCTTGAACCGGAGTTCCTGGAGCTGCTGGATGAGATGGATAACGTAACGCGCGAAGCGACGAAGTTGCTGGGAAGCTGAGATAAAAGCCCGGTAGCGCTACGTTTACCGGGCCTGCAATTGCGGGTGCGGCCTGATGCCCTCACCCCGCCCCTCTTCCACAGGGAGAGGGAGCACTACATTCCCTGCCCCACTTTCAGCACCGCCGCGATATTCCTGGCGGCCATCCTGACGTTCTCGCTGGCATTTTCCAGCGCATCCTCCAGCGAGCAGATGGTGTAGATCACGCTAAACACCGCATCAATACCGTGATCGTGTACCACGCCAACGTCCGCCGTCAGGCTGCCTGCAATGCCGATGACGGGTTTGTTAAAGCGTTTCGCCACTTTCGCCACGCCCACCGGGACTTTGCCGTGGATCGTCTGGCTGTCGATGCGGCCTTCTCCCGTGATCACCAGATCCGCATCGGCCACCTGGTCGGCCAGGTGTAGTGCATCGGTCACGATCTCAATGCCCTGGCGCAGCTGCGCGCCGCAAAAGGCGTACAGCGCGGCTCCCATGCCACCCGCCGCGCCGCCGCCAGCTAGGTTTAGAACATCGATATCCAGATCCCGGGCAATGACTCTCGCATACTGCGCCAGCGCGTTGTCCAGAGTGACGATCATCTCGGGAGTGGCCCCCTTTTGCGGACCAAATACGGCTGACGCGCCATCCTTACCGGTGAGCGGATTCGTCACATCACAGGCGACCTCTATCCGGCACTCCGCCAGACGTCTGTCCAGCCCGCTCAGGTCGATACGCGCGAGTTTTCCCAACTCGCCCCCGCCCTGCCCAAGTGGCTGCCCGCTGTCGTCCAGCAGCTTTGCCCCCAGCGCCTGCACCATCCCTGCTCCGCCGTCATTGGTGGCGCTGCCGCCAATGCCGATGATGATATGCTTAACGCCCGCATCCAGCGCGTGACGAATAAGTTCGCCCGTGCCCCAGGAGGTGGTTTTCAGGGGATTACGCTGCGAAGGGACGACCAGCTCCAGGCCGCTTGCCGCCGCCATTTCAATAAAGGCACTCTGCTCGTCACCGGATAAGCCATAAAAACCTTCCACGCGCTCACCCAGCGGGCCGGTCACCGGAACATGCACAATGCGTCCCTGCGTTGCCGCGATCATCGCCTCAACCGTCCCTTCGCCACCGTCCGCGACCGGCAGTTTGACGTAAGCTGCCTCGGGAAAGATCTCGCGAAAACCACGTTCTATCGCTGTCGCAACCTCAAGCGCACTCAAACTTTCCTTATACGAGTCCGGTGCGATAACAATTTTCATAAGCCATCCTTACGCATAGTCGTTACGTTAAGCATACACCACGTAAAAGACCGCTCATGGGAGCGGTCCCAATGCGTTTATCGTACCATGCACGGGCGTTTATTGTCGAATGTCCAGTCGGGGATCAGATACTGCATCGCCATCGCGTCGTCGCGCGCGCCCAGACCGTGTTTTTGGTACAGCTCATGGGCTTTCATGACCTGGTCCATATCCAGCTCAACCCCCAGCCCCGGCGTGGAAGGCACCTGCACCATGCCACCTTTGATCTCAAACGGCTGCTTAGTCAGACGCTGATTACCTTCCTGCCAGATCCAGTGCGTGTCGATAGCGGTAATCGTCCCCGGCGCCGCGGCGGCAACGTGTGTGAACATCGCCAGCGACACGTCGAAGTGGTTGTTAGAGTGCGAGCCCCAGGTCAGGCCAAACTCGTGGCACATTTGCGCCACGCGCACCGACCCCTGCATCGTCCAGAAGTGCGGGTCTGCCAGCGGAATATCGACGGACTGCAATGACAGGGTGTGTCCCATCTGACGCCAGTCGGTGGCAATCATATTGGTCGCGGTCGGCAGCCCTGTGGCGCGACGGAATTCCGCCATGACTTCACGACCCGAGAAGCCTTGCTCGGCCCCACACGGATCTTCCGCATACGCCAGCACGCCTTTCAGCTGCTTACCAATTTTGATCGCTTCATCAAGCGACCACGCGCCGTTCGGATCCAGCGTCACGCGTGCCTGCGGGAAACGTTTTGCCAGCGCGGTGACGGCTTCCGCCTCTTCCTCACCGGCCAGAACGCCGCCCTTCAGTTTGAAATCATTAAAGCCATATTTTTCGTACGCGGCTTCCGCCAGGCGCACCACCGCATCCGGGGTCATCGCCACGTCGTGGCGAAGTCGATACCAGTCGCATTGTTCATCCGGCTGGCTCTGATAAGGCAATGGCGTCAGCCTGCGGTCGCCGACAAAGAACAGATAGCCCAGCATTTCCACTTCGCTGCGCTGCTGCCCCTCGCCCAGCAGCGACGCAACGTTGACGCCCAGATGCTGACCCAGCAGATCCAGCATCGCGGATTCAATTCCGGTCACCACGTGAATGGTGGTGCGCAGGTCGAAGGTCTGCAGGCCACGCCCTCCGGCATCGCGATCGGCAAAGGTATTGCGCACGGTGTTGAGGACATTTTTGTACTCACCCAGCGTTTTGCCCACCACCAGCGGAATGGCATCTTCCAGCGTCTGGCGGATCTTCTCCCCGCCCGGAATTTCGCCCACGCCCGTATGGCCGGAATTGTCTTTGATAATGACAATATTGCGGGTGAAGAATGGCGCATGCGCGCCGCTCAGGTTCATCAGCATGCTGTCATGGCCCGCAACCGGAGTGATTTGCATGGAAGTGACGACAGGGGTAGAAAAAGTACTCATCGTGTAATCCTTTTTTCAGTGACGTCCAAAAACAGGGCGCTTACGGTCAAATGTCCAGCCGGGGATAAGGTACTGCATCGGGCCCGCGTCGTTACGCGCGCCGCCCGGTAGCTTTTTATACGCCTCATGGGCTTTATGGATCTGATCCCAGTCAATCTCCACGCCCAGCCCCGGCGCATCCGGTACGGCAATCTTGCCATTGATGATTTCCAGCGGATTTTTCGTCAGGCGGGCTTCCCCTTCCTGCCAAATCCAGTGGGTGTCGATGGCGGTCGGGTTACCCGGCGCCGCCGCGCCAACGTGGGTAAACATCGCCAGCGAAATATCAAAGTGGTTGTTCGAGTGACAGCCCCAGGTCAGCCCCCAGTCATCGCACAGCTGCGCCACGCGCACTGCACCTGAAAGCGTCCAGAAGTGAGGGTCCGCCAGCGGTATGTCGACGGCGTTCAGCATCACCGCATGACCCATTTCACGCCAGTTGGTGGCGATCATATTGGTCGCGACAGGCAGCCCGGTGGCGCGACGAAACTCGGCCATGACTTCACGGCGCGAGAAGCCCTGCTCCGCGCCGCAGGGATCTTCCGCATAGGTCAGGACATCCCCCAGCCCTTTGCACAGGCTAATGGCTTCATCCAGCAGCCATGCGCCGTTGGGATCGACGGTGATCCGCGCATCCGCAAAGCGTTTTTTCAGCGCCCGGACCGTTTCAATCTCCTGCTCGCCGGGCAGCACGCCGCCCTTCAGCTTGAAATCCTTAAAGCCGTAGCGATCCTGTGCCGCCTCGGCCAGACGCACCACCGCGTCGCTGGAGAGCGCTTCCTGGTGGCGCAGGCGATACCAGTCGTGATCGCCCGTGGTTCGAGTCAGATAAGGGAGGTCGGTCTTATTGCGATCGCCCACGTAGAACAGATAGCCCAGCACGGTAACCGCATCGCGCTGTTTGCCGGGCCCCAGCAGCTCGCAAACCGGAACATTGAGCGCCTTACCCAGTAAGTCGAGCAGGGCGGCCTCCAGCGCGGCGACCGCGTTGACGCGCAGTTCAAACGTCCAGGCACCTTTACCGAACGTGTCAAAGTCCGCCGACTGATTGCCCTTATGCACCCGCTGAACCACCTTGTTCAGACGGGCGACCTCCTGGCCCACCACCTGCGGAATGGCATCGACCAGCGTCTGGTAAATCACCTCTCCGCCTGGCGCCTCGCCCACGCCGGTATTCCCTGCGCTGTCTTTCAGCACGACGATATTACGTGTAAACCAGGCGTTATGCGCCCCGCCAATATTGAGCAGCATGCTGTCCTGCCCGGCCACCGGAATAACCTTCATCTCCGTAACGGTTGGGCTCGATTGCGTTGTCATCATCCACGCTCCGCAACAGGTTTAAGTTCGACGCGTTTGATATCCCCTACCAGCACCAGGTAACTCAGCACCGCCACCAGCGCATGCACCCCAACATAGATCAACGCACCGTTGAAAGAGCCGGTGGTGCCAACGATGTAGCCGATAGCGATGGGCGTAATAATCCCGGAGATGTTGCCGAACATGTTGAACAGACCGCCGCTCAGGCCGCTGATCTCTTTCGGCGCCGTATCCGCCATCACCGCCCAGCCCAGCGCGCCAATGCCTTTGCCGAAGAAGGCCATCGCCATAAAGCCGATAATCATCCATTCGGCGTTGACGTAGTTACAGAACACCATGGTCATGGAGAGCAGCATGCCGAGCACAATCGGGGTTTTACGCGCAATGTTCAGCGAGCCGGTCCGGCGCATCAGCCAGTCGGAAATCACTCCGCCGAGCACGCCACCGACGAAGCCGCAGATTGCCGGGACCGACGCGACAAATCCCGCTTTCAGAATCGACATGCCGCGTGCCTGCACCAGGTATACCGGAAACCAGGTGATGAAGAAGTAGGTTAAGGCGTTAATACAGTACTGGCCCAGATAGATACCGATCATCATGCGCGAGCCGACGAGCTGCTTGATCTGCGCCCATTTCTGGCTAAACGGGACTTTTGTTTTTGCGGATTTCTGATCCATGTTGATCAGCGCTCCGCCTTCCGCGATGTACTCCAGCTCTTTTTTGTTCACGCCAGGATGCTGGTTGGGTTCGTGGATCACTTTCAGCCAGACGAAGCTGATGACGATCCCAAGCCCACCCATGAAGAAGAAGACGTGCGACCAGCCCACCTCATGCGTCAGCCAGCCCATGATTGGTGCGAAGATCACCGTTGCGAAGTACTGTGCGGAGTTGAAAATCGCCACCGCCGTTCCCCTCTCCTGCGCCGGGAACCAGGCAGCGACAATGCGGCTGTTCCCCGGGAAGGAAGGTGCTTCCGCTAAGCCTACCAGGAAGCGCAGCGTAAAGAGCGCCACGATAATGCCGAAGCCGCTGAAGATATCGACGAAACCCTGCAACAGGGTAAACATCGACCAGATAAAGATGGACCAGAAATAGACGCGTTTAGATCCAAAACGGTCCAGCAGCCAGCCGCCAGGAATTTGCCCGATGACGTAGGCCCATGAGAATGCGGAGAAAACGTAACCCATGCCCACTGGATCAAGGCCGATATCTTTTGCCATTTCCGAACCGGCAATCGACAGCGTGGCGCGGTCACCATAGTTAAAGGATGTGACGATAAACAGCATCACCACTATCCAGTAGCGGGCGTTGGTGCGCTTTTCAGCGCTGCTCGCTGCGTGGCTTAATGTACTCATTGTTGCACTCCTGAAACATAGCTTTCGCCTGGTTCATTCTGTACAGCACCGGTAGGGTAATCAGAATGAGATTGGTGTTTTGTCGTTTTGGTACGGCCTGACGCCGTTTTATAGTGACCGGAAAAGTATATGAAGGAGTGCCTCATCACCTCACCGTGCAGAAACACAGTATTAAAGGGTGTATGAGAGGTTGTTTATGGCATAAGCCCAGGGGAATGGAAGGTGGTTCACGGAATTGGCGTTTGGTGCGGTGTGTATCGCCGGGTGGCGGCTACGCCTTACCCGGCCTACATAACTATTTAAGGAGAGTTGCCCAGTGCTCGACCCATGGGTTTGATTCGCTTTCTGGCTCCGGATGCTCCCCGGCATCAATCAGCAGCATCTCGCCGACGCGCTGGGCGCTTTGTTCCTGCAGGAGCGCATCGAACTGCTTGCCGCCGCCGCAGAAGTTGGCGTAAGAACTGTCACCCAGGGCAATGATGCCGTAGTGCACGTCCGGCTGATAGCCAAGCTGATCTTTAATGCCCTGAAACAGCGGCACGATGCTGTCCGGCAGATCGCCCTGCCCGGTGGTGGAGGTCACCACCAGAATGTATTTATCTTTATACTTTTCCCAGTCTGCCAGTTCCGGATCTTCATAGACCGTGGCTTTATGGCCCTGGCTGGCGAGTATTGCCTCAGCCTCTTCCGCTACCAGCAGTGAGTTGCCGTACATTGTCCCGACAAAAATGCCTACTTCAGCCATGATACTTTCCCATAATGAATGCGTTTACCGTTCATCCTGAACGTTGCCCGATACAAACTCAACCCTTTCATTTTCGGGGAGTTGTCCCAGCCAGCCAAACTGTGACAGCGCCTGCATCCAGACGTCGTCCAGCCCAGCACGGATAGTCAGCGGCTCGCCGGTAAACGGGTGCGTCAGGCTCAGCTCGCTGGCGTGAAGCATCAGACGATGGCAGCCAAAGTGTTCGGCCGCACTGCGGTTCTGGCGCAAATCACCGTGTTTGCTGTCGCCAATAATCGGATGGCGCAGGTGCGCAAGATGGCGTCGCAGCTGGTGCTTACGCCCGGTTTTAGGCAGAAGCTCAACGAGGCTGTAGCGTGTGGTCGGAAATTTGCTGGTTGCAACCGGCATTTCGGTCGTCGCCATGCCGCGATAATCCGTCACCGCGGGCTGAGGACCTTTGTCATCGCGGGCAAATTTATCGGCGATTTTGTCCAGCTCCTCTACCAGCGGATAATCCAGCGTGGCGGCTTCCGTCAGCCAGCCGCGCACGATCGCGTGATAGCGCTTTTGCATCTGATGCTGTTCAAACTGCTGTGACAGCAGACGCCCCGCCTCGCTGGAAAGCCCCATCAGCAGCACGCCGGAGGTCGGCCTGTCGAGACGATGGGCGGTAAAAACATGCTGACCAATCTGGTCGCGAACGGTCTGCATCACCACCACTTTCTCATCGCGATCGAGCCAGCTGCGGTGTACCAGCCAGCCTGACGGTTTATTTACCGCCACCAGCCACTCGTCCTGATAGAGGATCTCAAGCGTCATGCATCTTCACCGGCAAACAGGGCATCCAGTTTTTCCAGTTCGACCAGCATCACGTCGCGCGCAGGGTGCGTCGTCTCGAGCGCCATTTCATAGTAGGGAGAGACAGCAAACGCCTGCGGAAGCGGGTGACCGCCCTCAAGCAGGGCGTGCATGCGCGGAATTAACACCCACTGCAGCCATTCAAACGGGGCCAGCGTATCCAGGCAGAAGGGCTGAGTGCTCGCGAACGCTTCTGGCTGCGGCGCGGTCTCCTGCCACAGCTGATGTTGGCGCAAAAGGGCTTCGATGGCGTGCAACTGAGCACGAACGCTATCTTGTTGCGTCATAGTAACCTCAACTGAAAAAGTGAACGGCGCGCAGCATAGCATTGCGGAAGGCAGAAATAAAAAAAGGGAGCACTGTAAAAACAGTGCTCCCGGTTCGTTTCGCAGCATTCCAGCTACAATTCGTGCTCCCTGCTCATCCGTGACAACTTTTCCTGAAGCCCGAAGGCCTGGTCATCCGTAAGCCAATGCATCCTGCACACATCTTCCTGACGCGTTTGTTTCATCCCGAAACGTCCTGGCCTTCCTGACCCACCGACCATCCTGACCGGCTCTCATTCTCCTTCCTGGAGGTGTCCCTTACGCATCCTGCGTTATCCACTTCGCTTCATCCTGAAGCCTTCCTGTAGCGCCATCCTGACGAGTCCTGCGTGAGAAACGCCATCATCCTGATGTTCGTTACTCGTGTCGGCGTCCTGTCGACGGAGATAGAATCCGCTATTCCACTTCGTCTTACAACCCACTCAGCCAGAGTTGTAAGACGCACAGGCTCCCTAAAAATAATAGGATGAACAGCTAATCCGTTGAAAAATAGAGTGATATTAATCTGAACTTAATGAGGTAATACTGAATGTTCCAGCGATCTCTCACAAACCTTGTAAGAGATCTCTCACACGCGCTGTAGCAGCATGGATTACAGAAGGGGTTCAAGTCGGGTGAGGAAATCCGCAAGAGAGGGGGCGAGAGTCTCGCGATTGCGGGTGCCGATAGTCTCTTTAACCACTTCACCTGACAGGTTACAGACGGAGATAACGTCCAGTTCGATGTCCAGCGTGGCAATAAAGAGCGTCGGAGAAAGCTTAAGGCGTTTTTGCGTGACCAGATGACCAATCAGGTTTTCCTGAACACGCCGCAGATCGTCTTCGCTCCAGGTCTGCAACAGCGTCAGCGTGATATCAGCAAAGCGCGCGGGCATATCCCCTGCGAACTGCGCGGTATAAAATGCATGAACCGCTGGTTGTACCACAATGTCCATTGCCCGCTCAACCGCATTTACATTTTGCTCGCCGGTATTCGGCTTCGGCTGCCAGATTACGTAATCATCGAGTGAAGAAATAATGCACGGCGAGGGCACGCCATATAAATCAGTACTTTGCGGCCAAGTACCCTGCTTTTCATGCCATGCGTCGCAGTAGCGGGTCGTGAAGGTAGTGAGGGCATTTGCAGTTTCGATGTCCACCGATTTCTCTCTTCTTGTCAGACAGGATAAACTCAGGCCATAAGTGTACCTGTAAAGTGGCTATGAAACATGTCTTACGAAAATCATCAGGCGTTAACCGGCTTAACGCTGGGTAAATCAACCGATTACCGCGATACCTACGATGCAAGCCTGCTGCAGGGCGTGCCGCGCAGCCTGAACCGCGATCCTCTGGGACTGCACGCGGACGCGCTGCCGTTCGTGGGTGGCGATATCTGGACGCTGTACGAACTCTCGTGGCTCAACGCACGCGGCCTGCCGCAGGTGGCGGTGGGCCACGTTGAGCTGGACTACGCCAGCGTGAACCTCGTCGAGTCCAAAAGCTTTAAGCTCTATCTCAACAGCTTTAACCAGACAAAATTCAACAGCTGGGAAGACGTTCAGCGCACGCTGGAACGTGATTTAAGCGCCTGCGCGCAGGGAAAGGTGAGCGTTTCACTGTATCGCCTGCACGAGCTGGAAGGACAGCCAGTAGCCCACTTCAACGGGACCTGTATCGACGATCAGGATATTGAGGTAGAGAATTATAAATTCAGCGCCGATTACCTCGAAAACGCGGCGAGCGGAAAGGTGGTCGAAGAGACGCTGGTCAGCCATCTGCTGAAATCCAACTGCCTGATCACCCACCAGCCGGACTGGGGCTCGGTGCAGATCCAGTACCGCGGCCCGAAAATTGACCGGGAAAAGCTGCTGCGCTACCTGGTGTCGTTCCGCCATCACAATGAATTCCACGAGCAGTGTGTGGAGCGTATCTTTAGCGATATTCAGCGTTTCTGCCAGCCAGAAAAACTGAGCGTTTACGCGCGCTACACCCGCCGTGGCGGTCTGGACATCAACCCGTGGCGCACCAACACCGATTTTGTGCCGGCGACGGGACGGCTGGTGCGTCAATAATATAAATATTTTCACAATATGCGCGGTATCTTCCGCGCTTTAGGTTGTGAAACGTCACGCGCCAGGGCTATTGTAATCAACAGGGAAAGACGATAATCGTCCCGTAAGGAGCTCACTTGATTACACATATTAGCCCACTTGGCTCAATGGATATGTTGTCGCAGCTGGAAGTGGACATGCTTAAGCGCACGGCCAGCAGCGATCTTTATCAACTGTTTCGTAACTGTTCACTTGCCGTACTGAACTCCGGAAGCCTGACAGATAACAGTAAAGAACTGCTGTCCCGCTTCGAAAGCTTTGATATCAACGTTCTGCGCCGCGAGCGTGGCGTGAAGCTTGAAGTCATCAACCCGCCGGAAGAGGCCTTTGTTGACGGGCGCATCATTCGTTCACTTCAGGCTAACCTGTTTGCCGTGCTGCGTGACATCCTCTTTGTTAACGGGCAGATCCACAACGCAGGCCGTTTCCAGCATCTCGACCTGGAAAGCTCGGTCCATATCACCAACCTGGTGTTCTCCATTTTGCGTAACGCCCGTGCCCTGCACGTTGGCGAAGCGCCGAACATGGTCGTCTGCTGGGGCGGCCACTCCATCAACGAAACCGAATACCTTTATGCGCGTCGGGTGGGCACCCAGCTCGGCCTGCGCGAGCTGAATATCTGTACCGGCTGTGGTCCCGGTGCGATGGAGGCGCCAATGAAAGGTGCCGCAGTGGGACACGCGCAACAGCGTTATAAAGAGGGACGGTTTATCGGCATGACCGAGCCGTCAATCATTGCCGCTGAGCCGCCTAACCCGCTGGTTAACGAGCTGATTATCATGCCGGATATCGAGAAGCGTCTTGAAGCGTTTGTCCGTATCGCCCACGGCATCATCATCTTCCCGGGCGGCGTGGGGACAGCGGAAGAGCTGCTCTATCTGCTGGGTATTCTGATGAATCCGGCCAACAAAGATCAGGTTCTGCCGCTGATCCTGACCGGGCCAAAAGAGAGCGCCGACTACTTCCGCGTGCTGGACGAATTTATCGTGCACACGCTGGGCGAAGCCGCGCGTCGTCACTATCGCATCATCATTGACGATGCCGCGGAAGTGGCGCGCCAGATGAAAAAAGCGATGCCGCTGGTAAAAGAAAACCGTCGCGATACCGGCGATGCGTACAGCTTTAACTGGTCAATCCGTATCGCGCCGGACCTGCAGATCCCGTTCGAGCCAACGCATGAAAATATGGCGAACCTGAAACTCTACCCGGACCAGCCGGTGGAAGTTCTGGCTGCCGATCTGCGTCGTGCTTTCTCCGGGATTGTGGCGGGCAACGTGAAAGAGATGGGCATCCGCGCCATTGAACAGTACGGTCCATACAAGATCCACGGCGATCCGGAGATGATGCGCCGCATGGACGACATGCTGCAGGGCTTTGTCGCTCAGCACCGCATGAAGCTGCCGGGCTCAGCCTATATTCCTTGCTACGAAATCTGCACATAACGCTGAGCAGCATCTGATCAAAGCCGGGTCGCCCTGTTGCGCGTCCCGGCTTTTTTATTACCGAGGTAATTCATGCGCATCACTTATGTCTTTTACAAACTATGCGCAAACGCAAACGATTACCTTGTTTTTTCAACCGTAAATTATCAGCCTTAATCCAAATTACCTGCCAGAAAATACTAAAAACCCATTTCTTTACAGCTAAAGACACCTATATCACGGGCCAGTCTTTCAGCTCACATGTCGTTGGTGGTAGCCTTCGCGCCCGTAAATTCTCTTTGACGTTTTTTTAACAGATAAATGGTCTAAAGATGCCCACATCATAAGTGGATTATTGCATTTGGGATCAGGATCACTGATAGATTCATAACTAGAATGTATCTTTCCGCCCGCCAATAGTTACGGGCGAAAATTATTAAAAAACCGTCACTGAACGAATTTCATATTACCGTCAGGCACTTTTTCATCGGATTTGACTAAAAAACCTGACAATTCGCTTCCTCCAGGAGATACAGATGGAAACCACTCAAACCAGCACCGTTGCTTCGATTGAATCCCGAAGTGGTTGGCGCAAAACGGATACCATGTGGATGCTTGGCCTTTACGGCACAGCAATCGGCGCTGGTGTACTGTTCCTTCCTATCAACGCAGGCGTCGGCGGTCTGATCCCGCTGATAATCATGGCTATCATTGCTTTCCCGATGACCTTCTTCGCACACCGCGGTCTGACCCGCTTCGTGCTGTCCGGTAAAAACCCGGGCGAAGACATCACTGAAGTTGTTGAAGAGCATTTCGGCGTTGGCGCAGGTAAACTGATTACCCTGCTCTACTTCTTCGCGATTTACCCTATTCTGCTGGTCTACAGCGTGGCGATCACCAACACCGTTGAAAGCTTCATGATGCACCAGCTGCACATGACGCCGCCTCCGCGTGCGATTCTGTCTCTGATCCTGATCGTGGGCATGATGACTATCGTTCGCTTCGGTGAGCAGATGATTGTGAAAGCAATGAGCGTACTGGTCTTCCCGTTCGTTATTGCTCTGATGGTACTGGCTTGCTACCTGATCCCACAGTGGAACGGCGCAGCGCTGGAAACCCTGTCCCTGAGCAGCGCATCGGCAACCGGTAACGGCCTGCTGATGACCCTCTGGCTGGCGATTCCGGTGATGGTGTTCTCCTTCAACCACTCCCCAATCATCTCCTCTTTCGCCGTGGCGAAACGTGAAGAGTACGGTAATGGCGCAGAGAAGAAGTGCTCCAGCATCCTGGCGCGCGCTCACATCATGATGGTACTGACCGTTATGTTCTTCGTCTTCAGCTGCGTACTGAGCCTCTCCCCGGCGGATCTGGCGGCAGCGAAAGAGCAGAACATCTCTATTCTGTCTTACCTGGCGAACCACTTTAACGCACCGGTCATTGCGTGGATGGCACCTATCATCGCGATTATCGCCATCACCAAATCCTTCCTGGGCCACTACCTCGGCGCGCGTGAAGGCTTCAACGGTATGGTGATTAAATCTCTGCGCGGTAAAGGCAAGAGCATTGAAATCAACAAGCTGAACAAAATCACTGCACTGTTCATGCTGCTCACCACCTGGGCGGTAGCGACCCTGAACCCAAGCATCCTGGGCATGATTGAAACCCTGGGCGGCCCGGTCATCGCGATGATTCTGTTCCTGATGCCGATGTACGCGATTCAGAAAGTCCCTGCTATGCGCAAGTACAGCGGTCATGTGAGCAACGTCTTTGTGGTTATCATGGGTCTTATCGCAATCTCTGCGATCTTCTACTCCCTGTACACCATGTTCTGATTATCACCCGCGCCGTCTTCTGACGGCGCACTCCTCCCTCTCTGACTGAAAGCAATGGACGCATCATGATTAGCGTATTCGATATCTTCAAAATCGGTATTGGTCCTTCCAGCTCTCACACCGTCGGACCAATGAAAGCCGGTAAGCAGTTCACGGATGACTTGATTGCACGCGGTATCTTGCATGACGTTACCCGCGTGGTTGTCGATGTATACGGCTCGCTTTCCCTGACCGGGAAAGGCCACCATACCGATATCGCCATTATCATGGGCCTGGCGGGAAACCTGCCGGATACCGTTGATATTGATGCGATCCCTGGCTTCATCCAGGATGTGAACACCCACGGTCGCCTGCTGCTGGCGAACGGTGAGCATGAGGTTGAATTCCCGGTTGACCACTGCATGAATTTCCATGCGGACAACCTATCGCTGCACGAAAACGGCATGCGCATTACCGCGCTGGCCGGCGACAAAGCGGTATACAGCCAGACGTATTACTCTATCGGCGGCGGTTTTATCGTCGACGAAGACCACTTTGGTCAAACCAATACCTCTTCTGTCGAAGTGCCGTATCCGTACAAAACGGCGGCGGATCTTCAGCGTCACTGTCAGGAGACGGGCCTTTCCCTCTCCGGCCTGATGATGAAAAACGAGCTGGCACTTCACAGTAAAGAAGAGCTCGAACAGCACTTCGCTAACGTCTGGGAAGTGATGCGCGGCGGTATTGAGCGCGGGATCACCACCGAAGGCGTTCTGCCGGGCAAGCTTCGCGTGCCGCGTCGCGCTGCTGCGCTGCGCCGTATGCTGGTGAGCACCGACAAAACGACGACGGACCCGATGGCCGTTGTAGACTGGATCAACATGTTCGCCCTGGCGGTAAACGAAGAGAACGCCGCAGGGGGCCGCGTGGTCACCGCGCCAACTAACGGCGCCTGCGGTATCGTTCCGGCGGTGCTGGCGTACTACGACAAGTTTATCCGTGAAGTGAACGCGAACTCGCTGGCGCGCTACCTGCTGGTCGCCAGTGCGATTGGTTCGCTGTATAAGATGAACGCGTCTATTTCCGGTGCGGAAGTGGGCTGTCAGGGTGAAGTCGGCGTGGCGTGCTCCATGGCGGCGGCGGGTCTGGCCGAACTGCTGGGTGCAAGCCCGACACAGGTGTGCATTGCTGCGGAAATCGGCATGGAACATAACCTGGGACTGACCTGTGACCCGGTTGCTGGACAGGTACAGGTACCGTGCATCGAACGTAACGCGATTGCCTCCGTGAAGGCGGTGAACGCGGCACGTATGGCGCTGCGCCGCACCAGCGAGCCGCGCGTCTGTCTCGATAAGGTTATCGAAACCATGTACGAAACCGGTAAAGATATGAACGCCAAATATCGCGAAACCTCTCGCGGCGGCCTGGCGATGAAGATCGTGACCTGCGATTAAGCCCCTCAGGAAGCCTCGTTTTGCGAGGCTTCTTCCTGTTTTCCCCACCATTCATAGTTTCACGCTGCTGACAGTGTTACCCTTTACGCATGAGATAGAAGGGAGATTATCTGTGGCCGTTCATTTACTTATCGTCGATGCTCTTAACCTGATCCGCCGTATCCATGCGGTACAGGGGACGCCTTGTAAAGACACCTGCCTGCACGCGCTGGAACAGCTTATTCGCCACAGTGAACCCACCCACGCGGTCGCGGTATTTGATGACGAAGCCCGCAACACGGGCTGGCGACACCAGCGTCTGCCCGACTACAAAGCCGGACGCGCACCGATGCCGGACGATCTTCACGCTGAATTGCCCATGCTGCGCGCTGCATTTGAACAGCGTGGCGTTCCCTGCTGGGGCGCACAGGGAAATGAAGCCGACGATCTCGCGGCCACCCTCGCCGTAAAGGTGGCAAGCGCCGGACATCAGGCCACTATCGTTTCAACTGACAAAGGCTACTGCCAGTTGCTCTCCCCGACTATCCGCATTCGCGACTATTTTCAAAAACGCTGGCTGGACGCGCCGTTTATTGCCAGCGAGTTCGGCGTCTCGCCTGAACAACTGCCGGATTACTGGGGGCTGGCAGGCATCAGCAGTTCTAAGGTTCCGGGTGTCGCCGGTATTGGGCCGAAGAGCGCCGCGCAGCTGCTGACCGATTTTCAGAGTCTGGAAGGGATTTACGCCCGTCTGGATGAGGTACCGGAAAAGTGGCGCAAGAAGCTGGAGGCGCATAAAGAGATGGCGTTTATCTGCCGGGAAATCGCAACGCTACAGACGGATTTACAGCTGGACGGGAATTTACAGCAGCTGCGGTTAGAACGTTAAAACGACTACACGGTGTTGTAGGCCCGGTAAGCGCAGCGCCACCGGGCAAAACAAAGCACGCACTATCGCTCGTCGCGACGTCCGCCGACCGCTGCCCACCAGCGACGAATATGCACCGTCACCTCTTCACGGTCGTGATACAGCTGACGCGCCTGGATCTCCACGTTAATCCCGTGTTCGTCCATCTGCTCCTGAATGTAGGCCAGGTTCTGCGACACCTCCTCGTAGCGCTTTTTCATCGGCAGCTTGAGGTTGAAAATGGTCTCGCGACACCAGCCGTTCACCAGCCAGGAGGCCATCAGCGCGGCGACTTTTGCCGGCTTCTCAACCATATCGCACACCATCCACGAGATGTTGTTACGGTTCGGGCGATATCGGAAACCGTCTTCACGCAGCCAGGTGACCTGCCCGGTGTCCATCAGGCTTTGCGCCATTGGACCGTTATCAACGGACGATACCCACATATTGCGTTTCACCAGCTGATAGGTCCAGCCGCCCGGGCACGCGCCAAGGTCGACGGCGTACATGCCGTTCGCCAGACGCTCATCCCACTCATCCGCCGGGATAAAGACGTGGAATGCCTCTTCCAGCTTGAGCGTTGAACGGCTTGGCGCATCGGCCGGGAAGCGCAAACGCGGGATGCCCATATAGAAAGGAGAGTTGTTGGTGGTGTACGAATAGCCCGTATAGCAGCAGCCCGGTGCGATAAAGAAGATATGCACCACCGGACGCTTCGGCGTTTCGTAGTTCGTCAGCACGCCCGCATCGCGCAGCGCCGCGCGCAGCGGCACGGTGAACTTACGGCAGAACTTCATCAGCTCTTTACTTTCGTTGGTATCCGCCACTTCAACGCGCAGATCGCCGCCCTTCTCAACCACGCCCTGTAGCATGCCGACAATAGGCGTGATGCGGTCTTCCGGCGGAAGATCCTTCAGCAGCTCACCCGCGACAAACATCTGGCGAGCAAAGATCAGCGAGCTGAACGGCAGCTCGCTTGCCAGCTTGTCTGCGTCTTCAGGCTGATAGCACTCGAATACTACATAACCCGCGTTTTCTTTTACCCGGGCAAAGCCGAAGACTTCGCGCTTCGCCGCTTTATCGGTAATTTCCGCGGCGCACTCTTTCTCAAACCCCGGGCGACAATATAAAACAACCTTATTCATGAACAACGCCCTTGCGTTTCAGACGGATAGCTCCGATAAACATTAATACCCAACCCGCCAGGAAGCTGAAGCCGCCGACAGGTGTAACGAACGCCCACAGGCGCAAATGTGAGAGCGCAAGGCAGTACAGGCTACCGCTGAACAACACGGTACCCAACGCCATAAACACGCTGCTCCAGTAAAACCAGATACTGATACGACGCTGCATCGCCACCGCCAGACCAAAAATAGCCAGCGTGTGGAACGCCTGATATTCAAGGCCGGTCTGGATCCAGCCCATCTCTACTGCACCCAAAGACTTGCTTAATACATGTGCGCCGAAGGCGCCCAGTGCAACAAAAATAAAGCCACTCACCGCGGCAAAAATCAGCATGAATCGGCTGGTCATGTTTAAGTCCTGAGTTGATGCGTGCCCGGCACACAAACGTTATTGCTCATACCTGAAGCGGAATTTTTCTTGCTCGGTTGCCGCTTTCGCCAGTATCCACTGCCGGAAGGCGGCTATTTTACCCAGTTCTGCCTGACTGTCATGACAAACCAGATAAAACGCATTCTTGCTGACCAGTACATCATTAAAAGGGCAAACCAGGCGGCCTGCCTCAATTTCGGACTGCGCCATGACGTTGTTTGCCAACGCCACGCCCTGCCCGTGAATGGCAGCCTGTAACACCATCGCACTGTGGCTAAAAATGGGTCCCTGCTGCACGTTAATATGTGTAAGACCTAATTGACGGGTATAAGTTTGCCAGTCGCGGCGAGAGGCATCATGCAAAAGCGTATGCTGAGCCAGATCAGCGGGTGACTTCAGCGCCTTCTCACCCGTTAACAGCAGAGGAGAACAGACCGGCAGGAGATATTCTGCGTATAATTTTTCAACGCGCAAGCCCGGCCAGTTACCGCGACCATAAAAAATGGCGACATCTACGTCATCGGCCAGCTTGTCCTCCTGACGATCTACCGCCTGGATTCGAACGTCGATCCCCGGATAAGCTGAGTTAAAGCTTGAGAGTCTTGGCACCAGCCAATGAATGGCAAAACTGGGCAATAAACTGACGGTCAGAGCACCTTTTGCACTGCGAGCCTGCAGCTTTCGCGTGGCTTCCGTAAGCTGCGAAAAAATCTCTTTAATATCCTGAAAATAGCTCTGCCCCTCTTCGGTCAACAGCAACGAACGGTTGCGTCGACGAAACAGCTTAAGGCCCAGAAAATCCTCAAGAGACTTGATTTGGTGACTTACTGCGGCCTGTGTCACAAAAAGCTCATCTGCCGCGCGGGTGAAGCTCAGGTGACGTGCTGCTGCATCAAAAACACGTAATGCATTAAGGGGTGGCAATCGCTTTGACATGGTTATCTGGCTTAGATGTTAACGGATTTTAACAAACAGGAAACAACGTTTAACTTATTAGTTTTTTTTATCTGAGCCATTATAATTTGTCCGTTGAGGAACTACCAGCAAATACCTATAGTGGCGGCACTTCCTGAGCCGGAACGAAGAGCTTTTTTCGGAATGCGTGTTCTGAAGGGCTTTTGGCTTACGGTTGTGATGTTGTGTTGTTGTGTTTGCAATTGGTCTGCGATTCAGACCACGGTAGCAACGCTACCAATTTTTCACTTCCTGTACATTTACCCTGTCTGTCCATAGTGATTAATGTAGCACCGCCTATTTGCGGTGCTTTTTTTTCGCCTGCGATCTGTTAATGCTCGATCTCTTTCATCTCTTTCACGTCCGTGCGGTTGATCTGCTGCTTGTTCCCGTTAGCATCTTTGTACGAAATCATCCCGGTATCATTATCGGTAGTCGGTTTCCCTTCCGAAACGATAGAACGACCATCGTTGGTGTGCATCACGTAGTTGTTACCAGAACACGCGCTCAGGGCAAAAGTAAACGCACAGGCAGAAATGATTGCAGCTGTCTTATTCATGATTATTCTCCTTTAGCAATTAATGCTATTCAAACCTCGATTTATAACAGGCTAAAACATCCGCCTAACACTATTTAGCATAACCTGCTTTTTTGAGGTCGTTAGGATAAGCAGACAATTCTGATAGATATCAACCTCCTTGCCCTGCCGCTGAAATTGCGCGACGATCGCTATATTGAAATGAGGAATCCCATGAACGCTTTCAGTCCTGCGCAGTTCCGCGCACAGTTTCCGGCCCTGGCCGATGCCGGTATTTACCTGGATAGCGCCGCCACCGCCCTTAAGCCACAGGCGGTGATTGAGGCCACGCAGCAGTTCTACAGCCTGAGCGCCGGGAACGTGCATCGCAGCCAGTTTGCCGAAGCCCAGCGATTAACCGCGCGCTACGAAGCCGCACGCGATCAGGTCGCGCGCCTGATCAATGCCGAAAGCGGGAAAAACATCGTCTGGACGCGCGGCACGACCGAAGCCATTAATATGGTGGCCCAGTGCTACGCGCGCCCGCTGCTTCAGCCGGGCGATGAGATCGTCGTCAGCGAGGCGGAACATCACGCCAACCTTGTGCCGTGGCTGATGGTGGCCGAGCAAACGGGTGCACGCGTGGTGAAACTCCCACTGGGTGCAGACCTTCTGCCCGACGTGGCCCGTCTCCCCGAACTGATTACCTCTCGCAGCCGCATTCTGGCGCTCGGACAGATGTCGAACGTCACGGGAGGTTGCCCGGACCTGGCTCAGGCCATTCGCATTGCCCATGCCAGCGGGATGGTGGTGATAGTCGACGGCGCTCAGGGCGTGGTGCATTTCCCCGCTGATGTGCAGGCGCTTGATATCGATTTCTATGCCTTCTCAGGGCATAAGCTCTACGGGCCAACCGGTATTGGGGCGTTGTACGGCAAGCCTGAACTGCTGGCAAAAATGACGCCGTGGCTGGGTGGCGGTAAAATGATCACCGAAGTGTCGTTCGATGGCTTCAAAACTCAGGATGTTCCCTATCGCCTGGAGGCCGGTACGCCGAACGTGGCGGGTGTGATTGGCTTAAGCGCGGCGCTGGAGTGGCTGACAGAAACAGACATCGTTCAGGCTGAAAGCTGGAGCCGGGGGCTGGCGACGCTGGCAGAGGAAGAACTCAAAAAGCGCCCCGGTTTCCGCTCGTTCCGCGTTCAGGATTCAAGCCTGCTCGCCTTTGATTTTGCGGGCGTACATCACAGCGACATGGGGACGCTGCTGGCCGGGTACGGCATTGCCCTGCGTGCCGGACAGCACTGCGCCCAGCCGCTGCTGGCGGCGCTTGGCGTTAACGGTACGCTGCGCGCCTCGTTTGCGCCGTATAATACCCAAAGCGATGTCGACGCGCTGGTTGCCGCCGTTGACCGCGCCCTTGAAATACTGGTGGATTAATGACTAGCGCTGCTTTAGCCGGACATCCGTTTGGCACCGTCATCACAGAAGAGACCTTAAGACAGACCTTCGCCCCGCTCCAGCAGTGGGAAGATAAATATCGACAGCTGATCCTGCTGGGTAAACAGCTCCCTGCCCTTTCAGACGATCTTAAAGTGCAGGCGAAAGAGATCGCAGGCTGTGAAAACCGCGTCTGGCTGGGCGTGAGCGTCTCCGGCGAGAAGCTGCACTTCTTCGGCGACAGCGAAGGCCGCATCGTCCGGGGCCTGCTGGCCGTATTGCTGACCGCTGTGGAAGGGAAAAGCGCGGCGGAATTGCTGGCACATTCGCCGCTGGCGCTATTTGATGAGCTTGGGCTGCGCGCGCAGCTCAGCGCCTCGCGCGGTCAGGGGTTGATCGCGCTCAGCGACGCGGTACTGGATGCCGCACGCCAGGCTCAGGCCTGACGTTCCGCCTTCGCCATCATTTTCTTGAGGGCGTGAGACACCGCCACAAAGCCGAAGGAGGCGGTCACCATGGTGGCCGCACCAAAACCTGAGGCGCAGTCCATTCGTTTTGGCCCTTCCGCCGTGCTTTTCATCGCGCAGACTGAACCATCCGCCTGCGGGTAGACCAGCGCTTCCGTCGAGAACACGCAGTCGACGCCGAGCTTGCCTTTGCTGTTCTTCACCACGTTAAAATCGCTCTTCAGGCGCTCCCGCAGCTTGGCCGCCAGCGGATCCTGAATGGTTTTCGCCAGGTCGGCCACCTGGATCTGCGTCGGATCGATTTGCCCGCCCGCACCGCCCGTCGTGACCAGCGGCACCTTGTAGCGACGGCAGTATGCGATCAACGCCGCTTTTGGCCGCACGCTGTCGATGGCGTCAATCACATAGCTGTAGCCTTTGCTCATGTACTCCGCGACGTTATCTGCCGTCACAAAGTCGTCGATCACCGTCACGCGGCACTCCGGGTTGATGAGACGAATACGCTCCGCCATCACCTCGGATTTTGCCAGGCCGACGCTATCACGCAGCGCATGGATTTGACGGTTAGTGTTGGTGACGCAAACGTCATCCATGTCAATCAGGGTAATTGCGCCAATACCGGTTCTCGCCAGCGCTTCTGCCGCCCACGACCCCACCCCACCAATGCCCACGACGCAGACGTGCGCATTCGCAAAAAGCTGCAGGGCTTTTTCACCATATAAACGTGCCGTCCCGCCAAAACGCTGGCGCCAGGCGTCGCTGATTACCACAGACATAAAACCTCAGATGTAAAAAGGGTGAGGTTTTCCTCACCCTGAACAGTAATCCGTATTGTGCTCAGAATACCACAATCAGCCGCTGAATACGTTTCCAGCACCCGGTGCCGCCTTCAGTACCCACACGCGTCCGTAGTGGTTATACCAGCCCGCGCGATGGCCTGCGTCAGGGCCAATACCCTGATAGATGTCGAAGTGCTGGCCTTTAATTGCCCCACCCACGTCCAGCGCCACCATCAGACGCAGCTCATACTGACCGTTGAACTTGCCGTTATTGTCCAGCAGAGGGACTTCAGCCAGCAGCGTGGTGCCTGCAGGAATAATCGAACGATCCGATGCTACCGACGCACGACCAATCAGCGGAACCGCGCTGGCCCCTTTCACCGGCGCGAAGTTTTGCGGTTTGAAGAAGACGAACGACGGGTTCTGCTCCAGCAGCTCGCGCACCTCGGCTTCGCTGTGTTTCTCGCCCCACTCGCGGATCGCCTGCATCGACATATCTTCTTTCTTCACTTCGCCGCGGTCGATCAGCACCTTACCGATACTGCGATAGGCATGGCCGTTTTTCCCGGAATAGCTGAAGAAGTTAAGCGGCGACCCGTCGCCAAAATCAATGTAGCCGCTGCCCTGAACGTCCATGATGAAGTTATCCATCAGGGAATTGCTGTAGGCCAGAACGTAGTTTTCGCTCAGCGCACCGGCGTAGATCTCAGCGCGAGACGGCAGACGACCGCGTTTTGGCGGCATACGGTAGATAGGATACTGGAACTCGCCCTGACGGGAGTGTCGTGCCTGGATAACCGGGGTGTAGTAGCCGGTAAACTGGACGTTGCCGTAGTTATCGGCCCCTTCCATCTGCCAGGCGTCGATACCAAACTGGCGCATGTTGCGCGTATCGCCGCCTGCTTTCAGCCAGTCCTGGACCGCGTTATACACGCTACTCTGGGCGCCATACAGACGCGGCGACGCGTTGCGGATCTGGTAGACCTGCTCGGAGAAATCACCGGCATTAATCGGTGCGCCGACGGCATCAGGCTGATTAACTAAAGAGAAAGGCTGGGATAACTTCCCGTCTTTATACTGTTGACCGCGATCGGTCGGTTTGGAAGAACAGGCCGCAAGAATCGCTACCATTGCGCCCGCCATCAGATACTTCGCCCAACGTCCTTTCATTATATCTCGTCTTTAAGTTGCCCATTTCCGCGTGATGAAGATAACAAACCGCCAGGGCTAATGAAATGCGATCGCATGCCCTTTGGCAAATTTTGCGCAAAAAATAGTCCAAACAGAGCCATGTCGTTCAATTTGCATACAAAATCATGATTTATGTGAAAAAGGGGTTGCATCACAAACCTATCCGAGTATAGTGCGCATCCACGGACGCGGGGTGGAGCAGCCTGGTAGCTCGTCGGGCTCATAACCCGAAGGTCGTCGGTTCAAATCCGGCCCCCGCAACCAATTAAAATTTGATGAAGTATCTTCTACGACTGTAGAAAGACGGACGCGGGGTGGAGCAGCCTGGTAGCTCGTCGGGCTCATAACCCGAAGGTCGTCGGTTCAAATCCGGCCCCCGCAACCAATCAAATTTGAAGAAGTAAGTTTCTACACGAGTAGAAAGACGGACGCGGGGTGGAGCAGCCTGGTAGCTCGTCGGGCTCATAACCCGAAGGTCGTCGGTTCAAATCCGGCCCCCGCAACCAACACTTCTGAAAACAATAAACACCCTCAAGGGTGTTTTTTTGTATCTGTCGTTTGTGAATTTGCCGGGCGTTTACCCGGCTGAAAGCGTTATCCGCGTCGCGCCAGCGTCGCCCCGTCAGAGAAATACGCCCGTATCCCCGCCAGAATCGACTCCGCAACCTCCTGCTGGAATTTTGCCGTCTTGAGCTTACGCTCCTCTTCGACGTTACTGATAAACGCGGTTTCTACCAGAATGGACGGGATATCCGGTGCTTTGAGTACCGCAAACCCGGCCTGTTCAACGCTGTTTTTATGCAGCTTATTGATATTCCCCAGCTTGCCCAGAACCGCTTTACCAAACTTCAGGCTGTCGTTAATGGTCAGCGACTGCACCATATCGAACATGGTGTGGTCGACGTAGCGGTCGCCGCTTTTGCTCACGCCACCAATCAGGTCAGAGGCGTTCTGGCTGTCAGCCAGGAATCTTGCTGCGGTACTGGTCGCGCCTTTGGTTGAGAGCGCAAACACCGACGAGCCGCTTGGCTGGCGGCTGGTAAAGGCATCCGCATGGATTGACACGAACAAATCGGCGCGCTGCTTCTGCGCTTTCGCCACCCGGACCTTCAGCGGAATAAAGATATCTTCATTGCGCGTCATATAGGCGCGCATGTTGCCTTCTTTATCAATCAACGCCTTCAGGCGGCGTGCAATTTGCAGCACCACGTCTTTTTCACGCGTGCGGTATTTCCCCACCGCGCCGGAGTCTTCGCCGCCGTGGCCGGGATCGAGCATGATCACAATCGGACGATCGCGCCCTGCTTTCCCCGGCTGCGGACCGCTTTGCGCAGGTGGCACCTGACGCTGAAGATCGCCCTTGTTGTAGTCCTCCAGCAGAGCGAGAAGCGGATCCTGGATATCCGTTGCGTTGGCCGGGTAGAGATCCATCACCAGACGCTCTTTAAACGTCGCGACGGGCGCAAGGGCGAACAGCTGCGGCTTAACGTTCTGTTTAAGCTCAAACACCATGCGCACGGTTTGGGGATCAAACTGCCCGACGCGCGCTGATTTAATAAACGGATCGTCGCCGCGGATCTGCGCCGCCATCCCTTTCAGCACGGAGTTGAGGTTAACGCCTTCGAGATCCACCACCACGCGTTCCGGGTTGCTGAGGGCAAATTGCTTATATTTCAGCACGCGATTGGATTCGACCGTCACGCGCGTATAGGTCGACGACGGCCAGACGCGCACCGCCACCACCTGACTCGTGGCGGCAAGACCGACCTGACTGACGCTAAGCAACCACATTGCCCCGGCCCCTTTTAACAAACGGCGGCGGCTTATTGCTGAATTGGATCCCGACATGCTTCTCCCGAGCAAGAACACTGACTGATATACAAAATGTCCAAATTGACCGAAAACTTTAACGAATGACGCATAAACTGTCATCTATAAAAGGGTAAACAATCATACGCTAACGCACGGATTACTTACCAATTTCTGTGGGTCGCGGAAAATTTGCACTTGCACACGTGGCCACAATCGAATAAAAATACAGAAATTACGAATAAACATTCATTAAGGGTTGTGCCATGGTGAAGGAACGTAGAACCGAACTGGTCCAGGGATTCCGCCATTCTGTTCCCTATATCAACGCCCATCGGGGAAAAACGTTTGTCATCATGCTTGGCGGCGAAGCCATTGAGCATGAAAATTTTTCCAGCATCGTCAATGACATTGGCCTGCTGCACAGCCTCGGGATCCGCCTGGTGGTGGTGTATGGCGCGCGTCCGCAGATCGACGCCAACCTTGCCGCTCACCACCACGAGCCGATTTACCACAAACACACCCGCGTCACCGATGCCAAAACCCTGGAGCTGGTGAAACAGGCGGCGGGTCTGCTGCAGCTGGATATTACCGCGCGTCTCTCCATGAGCCTGAACAATACGCCGCTGCAGGGGGCGCATATCAACGTCGTGAGCGGCAACTTTATCATTGCCCAGCCGCTCGGCGTGGACGATGGCGTGGATTACTGCCACAGCGGCCGTATCCGTCGTATTGATGAAGAAGCTATTCACCGCCAGCTGGACAGCGGTGCCATCGTGCTGATGGGCCCGGTCGCTGTTTCCGTGACCGGCGAAAGCTTTAACCTGACGTCCGAAGAGATCGCCACTCAGCTGGCGATCAAGCTGAAGGCGGAAAAAATGATTGGGTTCTGCTCCTCCCAGGGCGTCGTGGACGCTGAAGGAACAATCGTACCGGAACTCTTCCCGAATGAAGCCCAGGCCCGCGTGGAAGCGCTGGAAGCCGAAGGTGATTACCACTCCGGCACAGTCCGCTTCCTGCGTGGCGCCGTGAAGGCCTGCCGCAGCGGCGTGCGCCGCAGCCACCTGATCAGCTATCAGGAAGACGGGGCCCTGCTCCAGGAGCTGTTCTCCCGCGACGGTATTGGTACACAGATTGTGATGGAGAGTGCGGAGCAGATCCGCCGAGCCACCATCAATGACATCGGCGGCATTCTGGAGCTGATCCGCCCGCTGGAACAGCAGGGTATTCTGGTACGCCGCTCACGCGAACAGCTGGAGATGGAGATCGATAAATTCACCATTATTCAGCGCGATAACCTGACCATTGCCTGCGCCGCGCTCTATCCGTTCCCGGAAGAGAAGATCGGTGAAATGGCCTGCGTGGCGGTGCATCCTGATTACCGTAGCTCTTCACGCGGCGAAATGCTGCTTGAACGCGTGGCGGCGCAGGCGCGCCAGATGGGGCTGAGCAAGCTGTTCGTCCTGACGACGCGCAGCATTCACTGGTTCCAGGAGCGCGGATTCACGCCGGTGGATATCGATTCTCTGCCGGAAACGAAGAAAGAGATGTACAACTATCAGCGTCGTTCAAAAGTGCTGATGGCTGACCTGGGATAATACAACGCTTGCCGGGTCGCGCTGCGCGTACCCGGCCTGGATGTCTGGCGTTGTTCAGAGTGACTCAAATATCGCGCCCAGCCCGCTTCGGCGTTCCGTTCGGGTGGCGATCGCCTGCACCAGCACCCGTTCATCGGCATACAGCGACAGACGCTGCCGCGCGCGCGTAATGGCGGTATAGATCAGCTCGCGGGTAATGACGGGTGAAAGCTGCGTGGGCAGGATCAGCGCCACATGGTTAAACTCGGAGCCCTGGGATTTATGCACCGTCATTGCCCATGCGGTTTCATGCTCGGGCAAACGGCTCGGCTGGAAAGACTTCACGCTCCCGTCCGGCATCTGGAACCAGACGCGCAGGCCCTGACCGCAGTCGAGCGCAATCCCGATATCCCCATTAAACAACCCCAGCGCGCTGTCGTTGCGGGAGATCATCACCGGTCGCCCTTCATACCAGCGCGAGTGCGGGGTACGGTTAATTTTGCGTTTTTGCGCCAGCAGCTGTTCCAGCCTGTCGTTCAGACCCCGGACGCCAAAGGGGCCTTCCCTCAGCGCACAGAGCAGCTGGTATTCACCAAACGCGGCAATGACCTGCTCCGGCGTACTTTGCTGTTGTACGCCCGTCAGAAAGTGCTGGTACCCCTGCAGGGCGTCGTCAAGCATCGCCTGATACTCTTCCCCGCTTTGCAGCGATTTTTTCTCAATATCCGTAAAGGTACCGTCAAATACCGCAGTGGTTGTACGCCGGTCGCCCCGGTTCACCGCCGCCGCAAGCTGGCCGATGCCGGAGTCGCTGCCGAAACGGTAGCTTTTTTGCAGCAGACACAGGCTGTCGCGCAGCGCCCCTGCAAGCGAATGGTTTTCAGAGGTGAGCGAACATCCGGTAAGACGGGCTAATTCCTGCGCGCGTTCAGCGGTATATCCCAGGCTGGCATAGGTGCAGATATCCCCCAATACGGCTCCCGCCTCTACGGAGGCAAGCTGGTCGCGATCGCCGAGGAAAATGACGCGCGCGTGCGGCGGTAGCGCATCGATCAAACGCGACATCATCGTCAGATCAATCATCGACGCTTCATCCACGACCAGCACGTCAAGGTGCAGTGGGTTACCGGCATGATAGCGCAGACGCTGGCTACCCGGCTGTGCGCCAAGCAAACGGTGCAACGTGCTGGCTTCATTGGGGAAAAGCGCAAGCTGCTCCCCGGTTAGCGGCAGCTTTTGCAGCGCGCCGCCTAACGATTCCGTCAGACGTGCCGCCGCTTTACCGGTGGGGGCCGCCAGGCGAATACGGCACTTTTGCTCACCCGATAGCTGAATCAGCGCGGCAAGCAGTTTTGCCACAGTGGTCGTTTTCCCGGTGCCCGGGCCGCCAGAAATCACCGAGATCCGTCGCGTTAAGGCCACGGCTGCCGCCACTTTCTGCCAGTCTGTCGCGTCGTCAGCGGTAAACAGCGTATCCAGCGTTTGCCGGAGCTGCGCTTCATCGCAGGGAAGCGGGGCGTTGGTCTCGCTGAAGAAGCGCGCTACAGTCAGTTCGTTACGCCACAGCCGGTTAAGATACAAACGCTCGCCGACAAGGATCATCGGCGTCCCGGTATCGGCTCCGCTCACGGCAGGCGAGCCGAGTAATATCCCCTGCCAGTCCACTGCGTCACCCAGCAGCGCGAAACACGCCTGTAAAGCCGGAGGCATTTTCTCATCCACCGCCAGACGCGACAGCGGCAGACATACGTGCCCTTCCCCCGCGTCTTTGCTCAGAATGGCGGCGGCAAGCATGACGGCAGGCTCCTCACCTGCCACCATCATGGCGAACTGCACATCCAGGTGGCGCAGTAATCGTTGTTCAACCGCGTCCAGCAGTAGCGCCTGCATCGTCATGCCACCTCCTCCGTGCTTGCAGCAAACAGGTTATCCATTTTTTCAATCAGTTCCGCAGCCGGACGCGTGCTAAAGACGCCGGAACGCGGGTCGTTAGCATCCACTCCGCGCAGGAAAAGGTAAATGACGCCGCCAAAATGCGTTTCGTAGCGGTAATCGGCCATGCGATGGCGCAGGTAACGGTGCAGCGCCAGGGTGTAAAGCTGGTACTGCAGATCGTAGCGATGCATTTGCATGGCAGAGGCCATCGCGTCCTGGGTGTAGGCCTCGCTGCTTTCACCCAACCAGTTCGATTTGTAATCCAGCAGGTAGTAGCGCCCTTCGTGGCGGAAAACCAGGTCGATAAAGCCTTTGAGCATCCCCTGCACCTGGCGGAAGTTCAGCGGCGGACATCCGGCGGATAACGGATCGTACTCGCGGATCAGCGCATCAAGCGCCTCGGCCCTGAGCGGGCTGGCGATGGGGAGATAAAACTCCATCTCCACCTGCTTATCTTTGGCGGTCAACTGGTTCAGCGAGATCCCCTGCGTCGTGAGCGGCGTGTGCAGTACCGCGCGGATCCAGTCGGTGAGAACCGGCTGCCACTGTGCGTCGTAGCCGCCACTCTGTAACATCTTCAGCACCCACTCTTCCGATACCGGCTGGGTAAAATCCAGCTCTTCAAACAGGCTGTGCAAAAACGTGCCCGGCGAGGCGCCGCGCGGGAACTGGTGCGGAGTGAGCACCGGCTCAACAGGTACGCTACCGGCTCCTGCGGCATCCACGTCCAGCTTTGGCATCAGATCCTGCGCAATACTCTGCCCGTGCTGCTGCAAACCGGAGTAGCTGGTGACGCGCCAGTCGTCGGCAATGGTACGTACAACCTGGCGGGCATGGAGCTCTGACTCACCCAGCTCCGGCATCTGCCAGCGGCTGTTGTCGGGCTGCGAGGGAATATGCAGGGCAACATGCTCTGTGCAAAGAGATTCGATGCACTGGCGCAGGCCCGCCGCGTCTTTGGGTTCACCGTGCTGAATAAGCCGCCCCAGCGCGCTCAGATGAAAATCGCTCTCCCCGGTCTTTTCGCCACGGCGACGGAACAGAGGTGCAATGCCCAGGCTGCAGTGCCAGACCGAACGGGTCAGCGCCACGTAAAGCAGGCGCAGGTCTTCCGCCAGACGCTCGGCTTCGGCCAGCTCAACGCTGGACTCCGCGTTGCTGAGATCGAGCACCGCCTCAAAAGACTCGCGATCGTGGTAAAAGGCCTGATCCTGCACGCGATAATTGGCGATAAACGGCAGCCAGACCAGCGGATATTCCAGTCCTTTCGACTTGTGGATGGTGACGATCTGCACCAGGTGTTTATCACTCTCAAGGCGCATCTGCTGGCTGGACGAATTACTGTTCGGATCGGCAATCTGCTGCGCCAGCCAGCGCACGAGGGCGTGTTCGCTCTCCAGCTGCGAACCGGCTTCCTGCAACAGTTCACTGATATGTAAAATATCGGTCAAACGGCGCTCGCCGCCTGCTGTCGCCAGCATATTCTCGGCAATGTGGCGCTGTGCCATGAGCTCGCGCACCATCGCCATGACTCCACGCTTCTGCCATTTTTCGCGGTAGCGAACAAACTCTTCTACCACGGCATCCCACGCGGCTTCGTCATTGTTGAGCGCATCGATATCCCGCGCGTTCAGCCCGAGCATCGCGCTCGCCAGTGCGCTACGCAGCGTGCTTTCCCGCTCCGGAGCCAGCACGGCCTGCAGCAGCCATAGCATCTCCTGCGCTTCCAGCGTTTCAAAGACGCTATCGCGGTTCGAGAGATAGACGGAGGGAATATTCAGTAACGTCAGGGCGTCGCGGATGAGCGCGGCTTCCTGACGGCTGCGCACCAGAACCGTGATATCAGATGCCTTTACCGGGGCAGGTTTATCCCCCTTCCACAGCAGCGCTTTACCGTGCGCGCCCGCACTGAGCCAGTCGCGGATTTGAGCGGCACAGTGCTGGGCCATGGCATTTTGATAATCGGCAACGCCGTAGCCTTCCCCGTCCAGCAGCCAGAAGTTCATGGCGGGCTGCGTCTCGCCGTTGAACTCGAAGCGCAACGAGGCATTTTTCTCGGCAAACTTTACCGGCTGAAACGGGATTTCCCGGAACATAAACGCCGTATCCATGCGGCTGAAGAGCGCGTTGACGCTTTCCACCATGCCGGGAGAGGAGCGCCAGTTAGTATCGAGAGTGTAGTGCGCGTCAACTTCGCTACGGGCTTTCATGTAGGTGAAAATATCCGCACCGCGGAAGGCGTAGATGGCCTGTTTCGGATCGCCGATTAACAACAGCGCGGTACCGGGCTGCTGGCGCCAGATACGGCGGAAAATGCGGTATTGTTGAGGGTCGGTATCCTGAAATTCGTCAATCATCGCCACCGGGAAGCGGGTCCGGATCGCGGCGGCAAGCGCTTCGCCATTTTCACTGCACAGCGCCGCATCGAGGCGGCTCAGCATGTCGTCAAACCCCAGCTCACCCCGGCGGCGTTTTTCACGCGCGACGGCTTCGCGAATTTCAGTCATGGCGCGAGTGATCATCAGATCGTTGAGCGTTAAGGGCTCAGCCAACAGGGTTTCAATCGCCACAAACAGAGGATGCTCAGGCACAATGCCGTCGGCTTTGGTCCGCTCAACCAGGAAACGCCGGGAGAATTTCTCCAGCGCGTCCGGGAGCTGGTAGCCTCGCGTCTCCTCCTGCGCCCAGGCGCTGATCTTGTCGATCCATTTCCCCTGATTGCCACGGTTAAACTTGCGTCGGTCAATCCCGGAATTTTCGATGATTGCGTCAATCTCGCCAACGGACTCAATCCATTTTTGCTTGATGTCGGCAATTTGCGCGATGATTTTTTCATGCCGTGAGGCCAGGGTTTCATCCGCTGGCGGCGGGGATTTGATGACCGGCGCTTCACCCTGCAGATAACGATCGATAGCGCGCAGCAGCGCCTCCGGGCCCTTCCACAGCGCATGTACCGCTTCGGCGATATCGCGCTGTAACGGGTAGCAGTGGCGACGCCAGAAATCCGCGCAGGCCTGATAGCGAAGCACGGATTCATCTTCAATGAGCTGCTGTTCAAACAGCATTCCGGATTCAAACGCATTCAGGCTCAGCATACGCTGGCAAAAACCGTGAATGGTGAAGACGGACGCTTCATCCATCTGCCGTTCAGCGAGGAGCAGCCACTGGGCTGCCTGTTGCTTATCGGCAATCTCTTCCAGAAGGCTCGCGTAGAGAGGGTTATCCGTGCTCTGACGCAGACAGGCGATGCGCAGCTCGTGGATATTGCTGCGAATACGGCCCCGCAGCTCAGCGGTGGCAGCCTCGGTGAAGGTGACTACCAGCAGCTCTTCCACGCTCAAAGGGCGTGGAAAAGCGGCGTTGCCGCCAAGCCCCAGCAGCAGACGCAGGTACAGGGCGGCAATGGTGAAGGTTTTTCCCGTTCCCGCTGAGGCTTCAATCAATCGTTCACCCTGCAGAGGTAAACGTAAGGGATCAAGGGACTCAGCGGTATCGGTCATTCTTTCTTACTCCAGGGCATAGATTGCTGCAGCGCGCTGACGCTCTTCCAGACTTTCCAGCCTTTCGGGTTCACGTACTCCGTTTTCCCGTTCTGGCTACCGGAAACCTGGGACAGAATGGTCATACCCTGCGGCTTAATGACCGCCTGATGGAAGAAGTCGGCAACCTTCTGCGGCGTCAGCTGTTTTATCTCGGCGACTACTTTATCACGCGAATCAAATTTCAGATTACCGCGATCGAAATCTTTGCTCAGCTGCGAGGCTTCTTCACCCAGCGTCTGCGGCGGCTGCATCACCTGTGCGATGACGGCCTGCTGGATCTGCGCAAACTCTTCCGGCTTCATGGCGCGGAGTTTTGCTTCCACCTGCGGGAAGAAGGCCTGGTAACGCTTCCAGAGATACGCCGGCTGTTTATCGCTGCTTTGCAGCAGGAAACCCAGTCCCCACTGTCGGCCTACGTTCATGGAGAAGGCAAACACCGCGTAGCCAAGCTGCTCCTCAGTGCGTAACTGGTTGTAGAACCACGGCTGAATAATTTGCCCCAGCACGGCACTCTGCGCCGAGCTGGCGAATTCATCATAGCCCGTTGGCACAAATACCGCGGCCAGCGCGGAATCCGTGCTGTTACCCGCCTTTTCAAAAATCACATTCTGTTTTTTCTCAACCAGCACGTCCTGGTTACGGCACCACTCGTCGCCTTTCGAACCGAGCTGAGTGCGTACATTCTCTGCCAGAGTTTTGGCCTGATCCTCACTCATGTTGCCGACGATCAGGAACTCCGGGCGCGTGTTGGTTTTCAGCGCGTCACGGTAAGCCAGCACGTCTTTTAAGGTGATCGAAGGCAACAGCGCGCGGCGGTCTTCTCGCTGGAAATAAGGAACTTGCGACAGCATTTGCGCCGGCATAAGCGCCAGATCGTAAGCTTTGCCTTTCTCCGCAGAATCCATCATCTGCGCATACCACGATTTGGCCTGCTCAAGCTGCTCTTCCGTTGGCGTATAGCTGAAATAACCCTCCAGCAGTGCCTGGAACAGCTGAGGCAAACGCTGGGTATAGCCGTTTGCATTGAGCATCAAACCGTTGTTGGCGTTGGTGGAGAAGCTGATCCCACCCACGGCCGCCTGGTTGCTGAGCTGATCGAGCGCAATCCCGGCGAGATAGTCATTGAGCGCGAACATCACCTGATTTTTAGCGCTGTTCATCGCTTTCGGGTTACGCAACACCACGCTGACATCGGCCTTTGGCTCGCTTGCGAAATAGCGGCTAGGGGTATACACCACGCGCAGGGTAGGCTCATCAACGATTAGCGCCGGGTGCGGGTAATCTTGAGTCGTTTTGGTCAGCGAGAAGTCATCCGGAATATAGGGGTTCAGCTCCGGCAGCTTCAACGCAATCTCCCCGGCCTTCTTCTGCCAGTCGGCGAAGGTCTGCGCGCTGATTTTGTCCACCTGATAAGGAGCATCGACAAAATACGCCGTCTTGTTATGCGGTTCGTTCGGGCTGATGTACCAGATGCGGGCATTCTCCGGCGTCATCATCGCCAGGCGGGCTTTCACCGCATCGGCATCATACCGGTCGGCAATATTGACCGCATCGAGGGTGTGTTCCACCGGCACGCGGATCATGGTATCCGCCAGCCACTCAACGTAATCCATGTCGCGGGTAATGGACGGGTAACGGAAATCGAGATCCAGCACGTGCGCGAGCTCATCAAAGTAGCGCTTATCGACGCCTTTCTCACGCAGTAAAGAGAGGTAGCTGAAGATCGCCGCTACCACTTCATCACGGTTTGCCAGGCCCTTGTCGGTCAGGGTGGCGGAGATCGCCAGCACGCCGCTATTACCGTTCACAACCGGATCGGAGTCGGCGCGAATACCTTCCACCAGCCCCTGTTTTTGCAGCCAGTCAGAAAGCGTACCCGGACTACGGTTACCTATCAGGTAGGTCACCAGCTCATCGGTTTTACTGCGAAACTGTGCGGTGTTGTTATCGATGCGGAATTCCACGCGCAGCACTTTGCGCGGCAGCGCAGGCACGTAGTGGATCACTATGCCCTTTTGCGCGTCCGTGACCACCGGTACGTCTATCTGCGGCAGGTCGATATTTTTATTCGGCACCCGACCAAACGTTTTAGCCGCCATGCCTGCCAGTTCTGGCAACGGTTTATTGCTGTAGATGACCGCTTTCATCAGGTTGGCGGAGTAGTATTTATCGCGAAACGCGTGCAGGGCATCAAGCACCGGGCTGTTCGGTTTGTCGCTTAACGTCTCCAGGTTACCGCCGGAGAAGCGCGAACCCGGGTGCGCAGGGTTGATGGTTTCGGCACTGACCTGGGCCATGCGCATACCGTCTCGCGTGCGGGCAAGGGTCAACTCAGCATTGACGGCATTGCGTTCACGGTCGGCATATTTTTTATCCAGCAGGGGGGCGGCGATGGAATCAGCAAGGCGATCGACCGCGCCTTCCAGCGCATCATTTTCGACTTCGAGATAAAAGGCCGTGCGGTACGGTGCCGTACTGGCATTGTGGCTGCCGCCATGCATTTTCAAAAATTCGGACAGACTATCTGGCTGCGGGTATTTTTTTGACCCCATCAACGTCATATGTTCCAGATAGTGTGCAAGCCCTGGATGCGCGTCAGGATCTTCCAGCGATCCAACCGGCACCACTAATGCCGAGAGGGACTTCACCGCCTGCGGATCGGAAACCAGCAGCACAGTCATGCCGTTATCAAGACGAATAGCCTGATATTGACGAGTATCTTTTTCGCTTTTACGAATAGTTTCCTGAACGGGTTGCCAACCGGAGTCTGCCTGAGTGACAGGTACCCAGAGGGCGAAAAACAAAACAAACGCTTTAAACAAGGTGCTACCTCTTTATCACGGCTACATCATTAACACATTGCGTGCTGGACACGCCAACATCTCTTTATTGGGTACATCAGTCCGTGATAAGAAGTGAATCATAAATGAACACCCCATACTGCGCAATTTTTATACAGCACTCAGGACTGATTAAATTTAAACAACGGCAGCAGGTAGCGCTGCGCCTCTTCCGTGATGGCCTCAAAGTACTCTGGCTCAAGCGTTCGCCATAAGCGCTGATACCAGACATCTTCACCTTCGCCCCGCACCATCATGTTACCTTCGTAGGCCTGCATAAATTTACTGCGCGCTTTCTGCAGTGACGCCTCATCCGTTAACATCGCATCATTCTGTGCGTCATAACAGGCTTTTATCCAGGCCCCGCCACTTTCCGGCAGTACCAGGAGCGGTTTGTTCATTCCCTGACGGTAGCCCTCAATGTACAAAGACAGATACCGTAACGCCTGCTCAGACTCCATCGGCGGGAAGCGCCATTCGCCCTCTTTGCGCACGAAAATCCGACTTTCACCTTTATGACCATCCGCACTGTAGACAAGATGTTCCAGCCAGAGTTGCAAACCCTGTGAAACGCTAAGCATAGAGGGCCGCCAGCGCAGCAGCCCGTCCGGCTGAACCTGGGTTAACCAGCCCGTGAGCTGAACACCATTGCAGTTGAGATCGATTTCAATGCTTTTCCCTGGCTGTCGGCAAGCTCTTACGCGCTCTGCCAGGGCGGTCATCTCCTGACACTGCGCCTCCCACACAATTTCCCCGAACGCCCCATAGGGCAGCTGTCCAGCAGCACGGTAGCGGCGGTAAAGTTTGTCCGCATCTTCCTCTTCAACCAGCGCATTCAACAGCTGCAGGTTTAACTGGTAGCGCTCCAGCCCTTCCAGCGTAAAGGGTTCTGCATCAGGAATTTCACTCTCTTCAGAACGGAAGTTGACCTGCAATCGCTGCTGGAAGAAGGCGCGCACCGGATGCGCCCAAAACCGCTGAAGCTGTTCGAAGGTCAGGGTATCGATAGGGCGCGGGTCAAGTTCCTGTATGAAATCGGTATGCGCACTCCCCTCCTTTTTCGCCGCCGGTAGCCACTCCTGCGCATAGCTCTGGCGCTCGCTGGGCGTGTAGTTCACCGGGTCAAACGGCATGCGGCTGTGGAAACAGGTGATATGAGATTTCACCCTCTTCTCGCTTTCATCGCAGTTGCGCTCTTCATCCCCCGGCAGATAGTGACTCTGGCCGATATAGTCCACCAGCTCCTGCACCAGAACGGAGGGAAAACGCTCGCTGTTGTCCTGAATGGAACGGCCGATATAGCTGATATAGAGCTTACTCTGGGCGGAAATGAGCGCCTCAAGGAAGAGGTAGCGGTCATCATCGCGGCGGCTACGGTCGCCCCGCTTTGGATCTGCGCTCATCAAATCGAACCCCAGCGGCGCCAGCGCGCGCGGATAAACGCCGTCGTTCATGCCAAGCAGACAGACCACTTTAAACGGGATAGAACGCATTGGCATCAGGGTGCAGATATTGATGGGGCCAGCCAGAAAACGCTGGCTGATTCGCTCCTGATCGAGCCGCTGCGTCAGCTCATCCCTCAACAGCGACAGCGGGATGGCCTCCTGATAGTGGGAGTTCACGCCTTCGTCGATGATCGCCTGCCACTGGGTTTCAATCAGTGCCATTGCCGCTTCGGTATCACTGTCTGGCAGGAAGAAATCATTAAGCAATGCCCTGCAAACCGGAAGCCACGCTTTAAGCGGACGCGGCTGCATCAGCTCGTGTCGCCAGCGGTTAAGCTGCATCAGGAGTGACGCTAAATGCCCCACCAGTTCAGCAATTAACCCGCTGGACTCATCGTAAGGCAGCACCTCATTCCACTCGCCCTGGCTGCTCTCCATGGCGTAGCCCAGCAGCATACGCGTCAGGCCAAAACGCCATGTGTGCTGCCCGGTAGGAGGAAGTTCGAACTCCTGAACGTTATCGTCATCGATCCCCCAGCGTACGCCAGATTCGTTCACCCACTGGCGAAGGTAGCGCAGCCCCTCTTCATTGATGTTGAAGCGTGCAGCCAGCACGGGAACATCCAGTAACGCCAGGACATCTTCGGAGATAAAGCGGCTATCCGGCAGTGAAAGCAGAGTGATAAAGGCCTGCAGTGCCGGATGCGACTGGCGGGCACGACGGTCAGAGATAGCGTAAGGCAGATATCGCTCGCCCGTCGCACTGCCAAAAACGGCCTGAATGAAGGGACTATAGCTGTCGATATCCGCCACCATCACCACGATATCGCGTGGCGTCAGTTCGGGATCGTCCTGCAGCATCGCCAGCAGCTGATCGTGAAGCACTTCGACCTCGCGCTGAGGGCTATGGCAAACATGGATCGTGATGCTGCGATCGTCAGCATCCAGCTTGCGCTTGCTGTCGCTACGTTCGAATTCGTTCGCCGTCACGCCCATCACGGCACGGTTTTCCAGATCGAGGATATCCAGCTGAATATGATGCAGCAGGCTATCCGGGGCAATATCGACAAAGGCATCCACGTCGCCTTCGCCTGATGAAGTGATGTCCGAAAGCATGTGAATGTAGTCACGCCCCAGCTTCCCCCACGAGGCAAGCAGTGGATTGGGCAGGTTCTGGATACCGTCTTCATCAAAAAGCTGACCGGCAGTCGAGCCGTCTTTAAACAGCGGGACGGAACGTTCTTCAAAAAGGCGCTTTCGTTGGCGAGTTACCAGCCGCGCAAGCCAACGTTCGTCGAGGATATCCCCCCAATACTGTCGGCAAGGGTTGGTGAACAAAATATGGATATCAATATGTTTACCCAGCGCATTCAACGCCTTCAGATAAACAGGCGGTAATGCGGATATCCCGCAGATAAAAACGCGTGACGGCAGTCGGGCCGGGCGCTCCGGGGTATTCTCGAGTATTGAGATAAACCGCCCGTACAGATTGGCACGATGCCACTTAGGCTGCCCAAGTTTCTCCGTATGCTCTACCAGTGCTTTCCACAGCGGTGCCTGCCATATTTGCGCCTCCGGTAGCCCTTCAACCAACTCGCCCGCTTCCCAACGAATTAACCAGTCAGAACGGTAAACAAGGTATTGGTCGTAGAGATCGGCGGTGCGCGACGCTAGCTGGAACAGCTTGCGCTTATCGGTATCGTCATTGAGGTAGTGGCGCAGCATGGCGAATTCATCGTGCTGCAGCATTTCCGGCAGCAGCGCCATGAGCTTCCAGCTCATGCCTTGTTTATTGAAGGCGCTCTGCTCCGGGATGTCCGGCAACACGCGCACAAACATCTCCCAGATAAAACTCGCGGGGAGCGGGAAATCAATATTTGCGGCTATGCCAAATTTACGGGAAAGCGACATTTGCAGCCACTGTGCCATACCGGTGCTCTGCACCAGCACCATTTCAGGCTCAAAAGGATCGTCAAGCCGCTCGCGCTCAACGATAAATTCCATCAGCGCTTCCAGCACATCCAGACGATTTGAGTGGTAGACCCTTAACATAGACGCTCCCGACTACTGGCTAACCGGGCAATGCAGACGCGTTATCTCACCGCGCCGCCCCAGAGGAGAAATAAGTGTGACCGTGATGCTGACACATCCTGCGTGCGTTGTCTGCCCCCGACTGGCCTGCCAGCCTGCCGGGAGAACATTTGTTGAGAGCTGAGACTGATTCCAGGCATGGTGCCAGAGCTGGCGATACTGATTAAATAGGGTAAACCGCGCCGCCAGCGCCCGGTGATAACCGGACAAAGCCGTCACGACGATCACCAGCAGCATCATCGCCAGCAGTACCTCAACCATGCTAAACCCTTTTTCTCTGTTCACGGCAGCTGGCATAACGCGCTCTCCTTAAGGGGACAAAAATCACTCCAGCCGTGAGGCGAAAAGCGAACGTTCCCGTCGACAATCTCTCCTGAGCGCCAAAGCAGCAGGTCGCTGTCTCCGGCAATCAGCAGCACACGCGCCCCACTCAGCTGGCGCAAACACACTCGCCACGCCGGTGTCTTCTTGCACTGAACCTGTGTCTCTGACGACCAGCTCTGAACCCGTCCCCATTCAAGCGCGGACTGTACCTTCACCTGCTGCTGAAGCGAGCTTTTCTCCCCGCCAACTAGCGCGCTAAACGTTGTGAGCTGCTGATTGAGACCCGTGAGGATAAGGGTACCGAGCACCAGTAAAAGCAGAACCAGCGCCAGCGAAGACATTCCGCGTTGACGATTCACAGGTTGTACCCCGTGACCGTATACAACGCCTGCCAGGGTTCCCCCTGCTCGCCTTTACGAATCGCCGCCAGTTCGATATTCACCTCTGGCGCAAAACCGGCATGTTCAAGTTTCCTCACCAAAAAATGCGTGATCGCTAGCCTGTCCGGGTCCGTGAGCTTTTCCCATCCTTTTCCTTCACATGAGGTCGCTCCACGCAGGGTTTCAAGCGCACCAGACTCCAGTCGAAAACCGGTGCTGTCATTTTCTGATGCGCTGTTATCCCAGCTGCCGTTACTGTTGGCATCCCACCGCACAATGACGCAACTTCCTTGCCTGGCTGTTACCAGCGCCTGTCCCTGACAGTTTCCCGCGCAGTACCCCGCACGCTGAAGCTGTTTACCCAGGGCGAACAGGTGGTGCCAGACCTCTTCCTCCAGTTGTCTCTGGCCAGATTGCGCTAAGACCGCCCGCTGCAAGCCGGGTAAAAAACGCGATGCGCTTATCAGTAAAAGGCTGCTAATCGCCGTGGCAATCAGAACTTCAGTCAGTGAGAAACCTCGCTGCTTCATCGACATGAACCTCCCGCAGAGACCTTACACATCCTGATGCGTCCTCCATTTGAGACAATAATCAGCCATTCTCCCGCGCGGCTTTGAACGCGTATCCGCCCAGCCCATGCCGTATCCTTTAATCCATAGAACGCGAGCGACGGCGTTACCTCGCCGATCGCGACCTCTGGCCAGAGTGGTATCAGCACAAAGGGACTGCCCTTCTCACAGCCTTGCGCTGCAGAGCTCACCAGACAATCCATGCCTCCCACCCGCACACGGGTAATTTGATGGTCGCGGTTGTAGCGGTTGGCATGATTGCGCAGAAACAGCAGGTAATCTCGCACCTGACTGGCGGTTTGCCACAGCCGCTGCTGCCGCTGCCAGCTGTCCCAGCCGTACAGCCCTGAGGCGCTGAGGATAACGACAAGCGAAATCGCGACCAGCGTTTCGATAAGCGTAAAACCGTTCTCTTTTTTCATACCGGGAGTGTGGCGAAGCACCGTGAACATGACGAGCGACGGTTCTTCGTTTTACGAGGCGTTATCCGGAGAATCAGGAGTGTTGCAGCGCGTTGCACGCTTTCTGGATAGCGCTTCGGGAAACGGGATAAAGGCGAAAAAAAACCGGCGCTAAACAGCACCGGTTGTGTCACGCTTTATCGCATCAGATAGCGACAGGCGCTTTGATGCCCGGATGCGGGTCATAGCCCTCAATCTCGAAATCATCAAAGCGGTAGTCGAAAATTGATGCCGGTTTGCGCTTGATAATCAGCTTCGGCAGCGCACGCGGTTCGCGAGTCAGCTGGAGATGCGTCTGTTCCATATGGTTGCTGTAAAGATGGGTGTCCCCACCGGTCCAGACAAAATCACCCACTTCCAGATCGCACTGCTGCGCCATCATGTGGACCAACAGCGCATAGCTGGCAATGTTAAACGGCAGGCCGAGGAACACGTCACAGGAGCGCTGGTAGAGCTGACAGGAAAGCTTTCCATCCGCCACATAGAACTGGAAGAACGCATGGCACGGTGCCAGCGCCATTTTATCCAACTCGCCGACGTTCCAGGCGGAAACGATGATTCGGCGCGAGTCCGGATCGTTTTTCAGCTGGTTCATCACGGTGGTGATCTGGTCGATATGGCGACCATCAGGCGTTGGCCAGGCGCGCCACTGCTTGCCGTAAACCGGGCCCAGGTTGCCATTTTCATCTGCCCATTCGTCCCAGATTGAGACGTTATTTTCGTGCAGATACGCAACGTTGGTATCGCCTTGCAGGAACCAGAGCAGTTCATGAATGATCGAGCGCAGGTGGCAGCGCTTTGTCGTCACCAGTGGGAAGCCTTCTTGCAGGTTGAAGCGCATCTGGTGGCCAAAAATGGAGAGCGTACCGGTGCCGGTGCGGTCGTTTTTCGGCGTGCCCTCGTCGAGCACTTTTTTCATCAATTCAAGATACTGTTTCATGGTTCCTCAGGAAATTTGTTGCTGTGGACGACGACGATACGCCCAAATCATCATAATGGCACCCGCGACAATCATCGGAATGGAGAGGATCTGCCCCATGCTGATGTACTGTACCCATTCGCCGGTAAACTGTGCGTCTGGCTGACGGAAGAACTCGACGATAATACGGAATGCGCCGTAGCCAATCAGGAACAGGCCGGAGACAGCGCCCATCGGACGCGGTTTGCGGATAAACAGGTTGAGGATGATAAACAGCACCACGCCTTCCAGCGCCAGCTCGTACAGCTGAGACATATGGCGCGGCAGAACGCCGTAGGTATCAAAAATGGACTGCCACTCCGGGTGTGATGGCAGCAGCGCGATATCCTCTGCGCGGGAGCCCGGGAAGAGCATCGTGTACGGCACGCTCGGGTCGACGCGGCCCCACAGCTCACCGTTGATAAAGTTACCCAGACGGCCAGCGCCCAGCCCAAACGGGATCAGCGGTGCGATAAAATCTGAAACCTGGAAGAAGTTGCGTTTGGTGCGTTTGGCAAAAATCACCATCACCAGGATCACCCCAATCAGGCCGCCGTGGAAGGACATGCCGCCGTCCCAGACGCGGAACAGATAGAGAGGGTCATTCAGGAATACCGGGAAGTTATAGAACAGCACGTACCCAATACGGCCACCGAGGAACACGCCGAGGAAGCCCGCATAGAGCAGGTTTTCAACTTCGTTTTTCGTCCAGCCGCTGCCCGGACGACTGGCGCGACGGCCAGCGAGCCACATGGCAAAAATGAAGCCCACCAGGTACATCAGACCGTACCAGTGAAGCGAAACAGGTCCTACTGAGAAAATGACCGGATCAAATTCCGGAAAATGCAGATAACCACTGTTCATCTGTCACCACAAGATGTTGTTATTCCGCTGAAAGTGGACAGCGGTAGAAATGCGATTCTGCCGTAAGCAGAGGCTCCAAAGTTGCGAATCATAGCACAAGGCGGGCGCGGAGGATGCGCCAGAGATGTAAAAGATGTGTATAGGGTTTTATGCGCGCTGGAGCCCTCTCCCGGAGGGAGAGGCAGAAAGATGATTAGCGGCCGCCGCGGATCAGGCCGCCCATACCGCGTCGTTCCATAAACGCTGCGACCTGATGACGAACCTCTGCTGCCAGCTGCGCGTCAAGGCTGCGTTCAGCCAGCTCGCGGGCATCGTTGATGTCGATATGCCGCAGCAGGTACTTCACCCGAGCAACAGCGCGACCGTTCATCGACAGATGGCGGTATCCCAGACCAATCAGGATCGCAACGCACATTGAATCCCCGGCCATTTCACCGCACAGGCGTAAATCAATGCCGTACTGTTCCGCTTCACGGGCAATCATTGCTAACGCGCGAATGATCGCCGGATGCAGGCTGTCGTAGATACTGGCGACACGGGTATTGTTACGGTCGACGGCCAGAATATATTGCGTCAGGTCGTTCGTGCCGACAGAGATAAAATCAACACGGTTTGCCAGCTGCGGCAGCATAAAGACCATAGACGGCACTTCAAGCATCACCCCGATCCGCGGTTTCGGGATCGCATAGCCGATCATCTCTTCCACTTCACGGCCGGCACGTTCGATCAGTCGCCGGGACTCGTCGATCTCATCGATGCTGGTGACCATCGGGAGTAAGATGCTGAGATTGCCCGTCGCCGCGTTGGCGCGCAGCATTGCACGCACCTGGATCAGGAAGATCTCCGGCTGATCGAGCGTAATGCGGATCCCACGCCAGCCCAGGCACGGATTTTCTTCGCTGATCGGCATATAGGGCAGCTGTTTATCCGCACCGACATCCAGGGTTCGCAGGGTGACAGGTTTGTCGTTAAACATCTGCAGCATCCCCTGATACTGCGCCACCTGCTCCTCTTCGGAGGGGAAACCGCTCTGCAGCATGAACGGGATTTCAGTACGGTACAGGCCAATACCGTCGATGCGGCTGCCAAGCTTTTCTTCATGCTCAGGGCTTAAACCGGCGTTGAGCATGACTTTGATCCGCTCTCCGCTCTTAAGCTGTGCGGGCAGGTTAACGTCATCCTCCGCCAGCTTGCTTAATTCATTCTCTTCGCTGATAAGTCGCTGGTATTCCTGGAGCAGAACCGGCTCAGGATCGACCAGCAGCTCACCGCGATAGCCGTCAACCACCAGCGTACGGCGGTGCAGTACCGACGGCTGGATATCGGCCCCCATAACGGTTGGGATACCCAGCGCGCGCACCATAATGGCGGCATGCGAGTTGGCGGCACCATCGCGCACCACCACACCGGCCAGCCTGTCCTGAGGCAGTTCAGCCAGCGTCGTTGCCGAGAGTTCATCGGCGACCAGAACAAACCGTTTTGGCCAGGCATTCGGCCCCTGAATGGTGTCATCGAGATGGAACAGCAGACGCTGTCCCAGGGCGCGGAGATCGCCAGCCCGTTCTTTCAGGTAACCGTCGGTCAGTGCCGCAAACTGATCGGCAAATTTTTCGATGACCTTCTTAACCGCCCACTCTGCGACCGAGCCTTTATCCACTTCCGCAAACAGCTCACGACGCAGACGCGCGTCGGAGAGCAGGTGCGAATAGAGGTCGAAGATGGCCGCAGTCTCTTTCTGTGCGCCTGCGGCAAAGCGCTTGCTGTAACGACGAAATTCATTCGCCGCCTCTTCCAGCGCGGCGGTGAGACGCTCGCGCTCCAGCGCTTCATCAAGCGTTGAGGCTTCGTAAACCTGCTCCATTAACGGCAGCGTGGCGTCCATCCAGCCTTCCGCTATCGCCACGCCTGGCGATGCCGGAAGGGCACGAATGCGCGTATGGCGATACTGACCAAAAAGCGCGGCAAGCTGGGACTGAGAGAGGATCGCCGCCATCTGCGTGGCCAGCGTGACGAGGAAAGACTCCTCGCTTTCGTCGTACTGACGTAGCTCACGCTGCTGGACGACCAGCACGCCGAGCAGCTGGCGACGCTGGATAATCGGCACGCCAAGGAAAGCGCGGAAGCGCTCTTCTTTTACGGAAGGGATGTACTTAAAGCTGGGGTGTTTTTGTGCGTCAGCAAGGTTGATGGGTTCAGCCAGCCGCCCGACCAGACCCACGATACCTTCATCAAATGCGAGCGTTACGGTGCGTCCGCGTGGTTTTTTCAAACCACGGGTTGCCATCAGGTAATAGCAGCGCCGATCGTGGTCGGCCAGATACACCGAACAGACCTCGGTCTCCATCGCAAGACAGATGTCAGTGACCAGAATGTTCAGCGCCTCGTTCAGACGCGGCGCGCTGGCCACCTTCTCGACTATTTCTCGCAAGCGGGTGAGCATGATTTGCGTAGCTTAACCTCTTTTACGTCGCCAGGCAGGTGCGCTCTGCGGCTTAGGCGGGATCTCCTGAAGCTGCATTACCACACTTGCAAATTCTTTCATCACCCTACGGTAAACATCGCGTTTAAATGACACGACCTGACGAACAGGATACCAATAGCTCACCCAGCGCCAGCCATCGAACTCCGGCGTACTGCTGGTTTGCATATTGATGTCTGAATCGTTGCCCACCAACTGCAACAGAAACCACTTCTGTTTCTGGCCGATACAAACCGGCTTTGTGTCCCAACGCACCAAACGTTTCGGTAACTTGTAACGCAACCAGTTGCGGGTCGAAGCCAGGATGCGAACATCTTTTCGGCTTAAACCGACCTCTTCAAAAAGCTCCCGGTACATCGCTTGTTCTGGGGACTCTCCCGGATTGATCCCGCCTTGCGGGAACTGCCAGGAGTGCTGACCATATCGCCGGGCCCACATTACCTGGCCCTGACGATTACAAATTACTATTCCTACGTTCGGGCGGTAGCCATCGTCATCAATCACCGGACTACCCCAAACTAAACCTTATATATGAATGATTGTTTCACACTACAGGGAGGCGGTAAACCACTCTCTTACAGGGCTGTAACCTAATAACATTTGAATAACTCACAAATAAGCACTGAGTTATAAACAGATGAGAGGCAGTGAAGGGAATTTTATTCACCTTTTCTGTGGATATAGTTGTGAAGAAGTGTCTGATTACCGATGAACAACCTCAAACCCTGCCTTGCCAACGCTTTCGCGTAATTTAAATAATTCAATATTTTTCATGAAGTTAAATGTATTTTTATGAACAAAAAACAGAATAGCGTGACGATCGTCACATCAGGGATCGTCGTGCTGATGAAAGATCGAACAGCGTCGGTTTTATCCACAGATTGTGCCAATAAGTTAGTCACAATTTGTTTGAAAATTCGATTTTCATCGCACGTCAAGGCTGTAAATTGAAACAGTAGTCAGGGTTATGCCCAGTTATCCCATTTTTCTGTGGATAACATGGTGTAAGATCCTGTTCATTGTCAGTGACCAGATTTGAACAACCGGTTTTCTGAGTCTGGTGAAACGATTTAAAAGCAATAAAAAAACCTATAAATCATAGACATGGAATATTGGTACAGAAATAGTTAAACTCTATCCACAGGGGACAATTTCTTCGTTTATTTTTTAATCAAAAGGTTACCTTCATGCATCCGCTTACACCCTTGCTCTCACCGCCGTCCAGCGAGGGCCAGTTGCAACAGCAGGCACAGCGTCTGGCAGGCTTTTCGCTTGGCGAGCTGGCGGCAATGGCAGGGCTTCAGATCCCCAAGGATCTGAAACGGGATAAAGGCTGGATCGGCATGCTGCTTGAGCTGTGGCTGGGTGCCAGCGCAGGAAGCAAACCCGAGCAGGATTTTGCAGCGCTTGGCGTGGAGTTAAAAACCATCCCAATAGACAGCCAGGGCAAGCCTCTTGAGACCACCTTCGTCTGCGTTGCACCATTAACCGGCAACACCGGCGTGACGTGGGAAACCAGCCACGTTCGCCACAAGCTGAAGCGCGTGTTGTGGGTACCGGTTGAAGGCGAGCGACAGATCCCCCTGGCCGACCGTCGCGTTGGCGCGCCGCTGCTCTGGAGCCCTAACGAGGATGAAGAGCATCAGCTGCGGCTGGACTGGGAGGAGCTGATGGACATGATTGTGCTTGGGCAGGTAGAGCGCATCACCGCCCGACACGGAGAAGTATTACAGCTGCGCCCGAAAGCGGCCAACAGCAAAGCGCTTACCGAGGCCATCGGCGCGAAGGGCGAGCCGATACTGACGCTGCCGCGCGGTTTTTATCTCAAAAAGAATTTCACCGGCGCACTCCTTGCCCGTCATTTCCTGTTAAAAACATAGTTTTTTACTTATTTTGCGAGCTCTCAAACATAATCGACTACTTTTTAAGATTTTACCGCTTCCTCCTGTTGCAATATCAGGTTAAAACTAAACTATGATTTGATACGCGCCAGATGAGGACGACAACGATGAAAAAATGGGCAGTGTTAGTTTCAGCAGTCGGTTTAGCGTTTGCCGTATCGGGCTGTAGCAGCGATTACGTTATGGCGACAAAAGACGGTCGAATGATCCTGACCGACGGCAAACCCGAAGTCGACGATGATACCGGTCTGGTCAGCTACCGCGACCAGGAAGGCAATAAAATGCAGATCAATCGCGACGAAGTATCGCAAATTATCGAGCGATAAACAGAGAGAGGTCAGTCGCTTGCTGGCCTTTTTGATTTTTTTCTTCCCCTTTTGCTTCCCCTCTGCCATGTTTATATTCCTTTGTCGGGCACGCCCTGACGCGGTCTATAAGTCTACTGAGGAAGCCGGCTATGCATTATCACCGTATCCCCCACAGCGCTCTGGAAATAAGCCAACTGGGGTTGGGCACGATGACATTTGGTGAACAAAACAGCGAAGCCGATGCCCATGCACAACTCGATTACGCCGTCAGCCAGGGGATTAACCTGATTGATGTCGCGGAGATGTACCCTGTTCCTCCACGTCCGGAAACGCAGGGACTTACCGAAACCTACGTCGGTAACTGGCTGGCAAAACGCGGCAACCGTGAAAAGCTGGTGATTGCCTCCAAAGTCAGTGGCCCCGCGCGCAACAACGATACCGGGATCCGCCCGAATCAGATCCTCGATCGCAAGAATATCCGTGCCGCACTGGACGCCAGCCTGAAGCGCCTGCAAACCGACTACCTCGATCTGTATCAGGTGCACTGGCCGCAGCGCCCAACCAACTGCTTTGGCAAGCTCGGCTACAGCTGGAATGAGAGCGCCCCCGCCGTAACGCTGCTGGAAACCCTGGAAGCGCTGACCGAGTGCCAGCGCGCGGGAAAAATCCGCTACATTGGCGTCTCTAACGAAACGGCCTTTGGCGTAATGCGCTATCTTCACCTGGCGGATAAACACGATCTGCCGCGTATCGTCACTATCCAGAACCCATACAGCCTGCTTAACCGTAGCTATGAGGTTGGTCTGGCCGAAGTGACGCAGTATGAAGAAGTGGAACTGCTCGCCTATTCCTGTCTCGGCTTTGGCACGCTGACGGGGAAATACCTGAACGGCGCGAAACCGGCCGGGGCGCGAAATACCCTCTTTAGCCGCTTTACCCGCTACAGCGGCGAGCAGACGCAGAAAGCCGTTGCCGCCTATGTGGATATCGCGAAGCGTCATGGTCTTGACCCTGCACAGATGGCGCTGGCCTTCGTGCGCCGTCAGCCGTTTGTTGCCAGCACCCTGCTGGGCGCGACTACGATGGAACAGCTGAAAACCAATATTGAGAGTTTCCATCTGAACCTGAGTGAAGAGGTGTTAGCGGAGATTGAAGCGGTGCATCAGGTTTATACGTATCCTGCGCCGTAATAAAAGCAAAACGGCAACGCACGTTGCCGTTTTTAGGGTTTGCTCCCTCTCCCTGTAGGAGAGGGCCGGAGTGAGGGCATCAGACCGCACTTATCAGCGACGACGTTGCCAGATCCACAATCCCGCAATCGCCAGCGCAAACAGCCCGCCAAACCCGACGCCAATCCCCACCACCGGCACACCGACTTTTACCGCCAGCGAGTAGAGCCCCAGCATTAGCAGCATCGCCAGGTTTTCACCCAGGTTTTGTACCGCGATGGCATTCCCCGCCCCGACGGTCTGCTTGCCACGTTCCTGCAGCAACGCGTTCAGCGGCACCACGAAGAAACCGCCCAGAATACCAATCAGGATGAGGAGGACATACGCAGGCAATAATGCATGTTGCAGCGAGAAAATAAGCACCACGACGCCAATCAGGATCCCTGCGGGCATGCAGCGTGCTACCGTCTCGAGCGTCACCAGCTTCGCCGCCGCGCCTGCCCCCACCACAATGCCGATGGCCACCATCGCATTAAGATAGGTCGGCGTCGCGTTGTCGGTAATTCCAAGCGCCACCGGCACCCACAGCACCAGCAGGAAGCGCAGCGTGACGCCCGCGCCCCAGAACATACTGGTTCCCATCAGGGAGAAACGCGTTTCTCCGTTACGCCACAGCACGCGACAGGCGGTAAAGAAACTGCCGGTCATCGGTTTAAAGCGCCAGGATTGCCCCGGGCGAGCCACAGGTAGCTTAGGAATAAACAGGTTCGCCACAACTGCCCCGCCATACACCACCGCGCAGATGCCCAGTGCCGCCAGGACATGCCAGTCGGCCAGTACGCCGCCCGCGACGGATCCGAGCAGGATAGCGGCAATGGTTGACGACTCCATCAGACCGTTGGCTTTCACCAGCTTATCCCCGGTGGTCAGCTCGCCGAGAATGCCATACTTCGCCGGGGAGTAGGCGGCGGCGCCAATGCCCACCAGCGTGTAGCCAATAAACGGATTGAAGCCAAAGCAAATGCTGGCGGCACCCAGCAGCTTGAGACCGTTGGCAAACATCATCACCCGGCCTTTCGGGAAACTGTCCGCCACCTGCCCTACAAACGGAGCAAAGATAATGTAAGCGCCCACAAACACCATCTGCAGGATCGGCTGGCTCCAGTCGGGGTAAAATTCGGCCTTCAGCAGCGCCAGAGTGGCAAACAGCAGCGCGTTATCACCGAACGCAGAGAGAAACTGTGCGGCGATAACGGCCATCATGCCTTTCGATCTGAGCGATGTGTTAGTGTGTACTGACTCACGCATTTTGCTGTTCCGCCTCTTCAACCATGCCTTTCAGGGTCACGAAATCGGGCTTCCCGCTACCCAGCACCGGGAGCTGCTTCAGGTAGCGAATATCGCGCGGCACCGCCAGTTCAGGAATACCGTGTTCACGCGCATAGCTCAGTAACCTGTCGCGCTTAAGCTCAGCGTCAGTCGTAAACAGCACCAGCGCCTCGCCTTTGCTGGCATCACTCTTCACCACCGTCGCATGCATTTTATCCGCGGAGACGGCCGTCGCCAGCTGCTCAACCATTTCCAGAGAGACCATTTCACCGGCGATTTTGGCGAAGCGCTTCGCGCGTCCCTGAATCTGTACAAAGCCTTGTTCATCAAAACGGACAATATCACCGGTGTCGTACCAGCCGGTTTCAATCTCGCCGTTAACGTTTTCCGCCGTCGGCACCTCAAGCACGCCTGGGTTTTCCACGCGCAGATAACCGTTCATCACGTTTGGCCCTTTCAACTGCAGACGGCCACCGTCCTCAATGCCCGGCACGGCCAGCAGACGCGCATCCATCCCCGGCAGAATTCGACCCACCGTACCCGGCTTCGCCGCCATCGGTACGTTAATCGAGACCACGGGAGCACACTCGGTAACGCCATAACCTTCGAGAATGCGCAGGCCAAACTTGTCCTGCCAGATCTGACGCGTGCTCTCCTGCAGTTTTTCCGCACCGGCCACCACATACCGCACGCGATAGAAGTCATACGGATTGGCGAAGCGCGCGTAGTTGCCGAGGAACGTTGATGTGCCGAACAGGACGGTGCAGTTACGGTCATACACCAGCTCCGGCACAATCCGATAATGCAGCGGACTTGGGTAGAGGAACACTTCTGCGCCGGTCAGAAGCGGCGTAAACAGCCCCACCGTCAGGCCAAAGGAGTGGAACAGCGGCAGCGCCGACATAAAACGGTCATTCGCGGTAAAGTCGGCAATGCTTTTGATCTGCTCAACGTTCGCCAGAATGCTCTTGTGGCTGTGGACGACGCCTTTCGGGTTGCCCTCCGAGCCCGACGTGAAGAGAATGATCGCGTCATCTTCCGGCTGCTGTTTGACCTGCGCCAGACGCGGCATCAGCAGGTGAGCAAAAATCCACAGCTTGTCGCCGGTGGTCACGTCCGCTTTCAGATCCTCCAGGAAGACCCAGCGCACCTGAGTGAGCTGCTCGGGAAGATGCCAGAGCTTGCCTTTGTCCAGGAACTGACGAGAGGTAAAGACGGTATTAATCTGGGCAGCGGTGATGGCGCTGGTCAGCCCTTTCACGCCCGCCGTGTAGTTCATCATTGCCGGGATGCGCCCCCGGGAAACCGCACCAAAAATCACCGCCGCGCTGATGCCCGCGTTAGGCAGCATCAGGCCAATCTTTTCGCCCTTTTTGCTGTACTTCTCCAGAATGCGGCCCACAAACAGGGTCTTAGTCAGCAGCTTGCGATAGGTATCCGGGGTAAAGTTGATGTCTTCGATGCAGTTTTTCTTCGCGCCATAGCGGTGCTGCGCGGAAAGCAGAGATTCGTACAGCGTTTCGCGCGGGCGCACGGCCATGCGCGCTTCCATCATAATCTGATGCAGCATTTCCCCGGCGATTTTACGGCGATCGCGGGCACGCGGCGCGTCCGGCATTGGTAACGACGTGGGCGGCAGAATATGCAGCGTGATTTTTGGGAACAGACGCTGCTTCACCAGCCCTTTCAGGCGGCTGAAATACGTTAGCTCTGCGCCTTCAATGCGCAGCGGCACCACGGTCGCTTTTGATTTCGCTGCAACAAACCCCGCGCCGTCGTAGATTTTCATCAGCGAACCGGTCACTGAAATACGCCCTTCCGGGAAAATAACCACCGGACGCCCCTGCTCAACCAGACGCACCAGATGCTTAATCATCATCGGCTTTGTCGGGTCAAGCGGCACAAAATCAATCAGCGGCGTGAGCCAGCGCATGTACCACTGCTGGCTGATAGAGGTATAGACCGCAAACACCGGGCGCACGGGTAAAAATAGCGCCAGCAGAATGCCGTCTATAAAGGAAACATGATTTGGCGTGATAAGAACGCGTTCGCCGCGAAGCGCCTGGGCATCGCCAGTGACGCGGATGCGAAAAAGAATGCGGAAGAGTGTACGGAAGAACCCAAATAGCATCTCAACTCCCTTTGCCAGCCAGTGTGGAGGGTTGATAGTAAATGGTGGCAGATTACACGAGAAGTGATACGGGAGCGACAGCAAAAGTGGAGGCGAAAAAAAACCTGCGCATCCGCGCAGGTTGGTGCAAGAGATGAGTACGAAACCGTACTAAGAATTCTCACCAATCAATACCTCTGGGATCTCGACTGTATCAATCCTGTTAACGTGCCCGCTATCAGACAATCGCAACAGCCTGACGCAAAGTGTAACCAAAGGTTCAAATTGACATTCTTCAGACATGACTGCGCGTGTAACGCTTACACTACCAGTGTTGTCCTGCATCACGTTTGTGGAGAGCGAAAATCCGCTCCCCTTGAATGCGCGGCGCTTTTCCGCAACACTATTTGGTGTGTAAACGCTTACCCCCAATAAGAAGGTAATGAATGGCGACAATAAAGGATGTGGCCCGTCTGGCAGGTGTGTCTGTGGCAACCGTCTCTCGAGTGATTAACGACTCCCCGAAAGCCAGTGACGCATCGCGCCAGGCGGTACAAACGGCCATGGAATCCCTGAATTATCATCCCAATGCCAATGCCCGCGCGCTTGCCCAGCAGTCCACCGAAACCATTGGGCTGGTGGTGGGTGATGTTTCTGACCCTTTTTTCGGCGCCATGGTGAAAGCGGTTGAACAGGTCTCTTACCAGACTGGCAATTTTTTGCTGATCGGCAATGGCTATCATAATGAGCAAAAAGAACGCCAGGCCATCGAGCAGCTGATCCGCCACCGCTGCGCCGCGCTGGTGGTTCACGCCAAAATGATCCCAGATGCCGAGCTGATTCACCTGATGAAGCAGATGCCCGGAATGGTGATCATCAACCGCATTATTCCCGGGTTTGAAAAACGCTGTGTGGCCCTCGACGACCGCTACGGCGCCTGGCTTGCGACCCGTCATCTGATTCAACAGGGTCATACCCGGATTGGCTATCTCTGTTCCAATCATCCGATTTCTGATGCGGAAGACCGCCTGCAGGGCTACTACGACGCCCTGCGCGAAAACGGCCTGCCGTGTAATGACCGTCTGGTGGCCTACGGTGAACCGGATGAGAGCGGCGGTGAACAGGCCATGACCGAGCTGCTCGGTCGCGGACGAAATTTCACGGCGGTTGCCAGCTATAACGACTCGATGGCCGCAGGGGCAATGGGGGTGCTGAATGACAACGGGATTGAGGTACCGGCAGAAATTTCGCTGATTGGCTTCGATGACGTGCTGGTCTCTCGCTACGTGCGCCCGCGTCTGACCACCGTGCGCTACCCGATTATCACCATGGCAACGCAGGCCGCCGAGCTGGCGCTAGCGCTGGCTGAACAGCGCCAGCCGCCGGATATTACGCATCTGTTTAGCCCGACGCTGGTTCGCCGTCACTCCGTAGCATCGCCTGCGGAAGCGCAGAGCGAATAACGATAGAGGTGAACCCGGGTGTTGGGGTATTCCAGCCCATCACCGATATACTGCCAGCCGTAACGTTCGTAGAAGTCGCGGCAGGCAGACCAGAGGTGCAGTTCTTCATATCCCGCCTGCGCGGCCCAGGTAATAACGTGCTGCTGTAGCTTTCCTGCCAGCCCCTTGCCTCGCGCCGCGTCGTCAACGTAGAGCGCCGCCAGCCACGGAAAGAGATCCTGACGGGTGATCAAATCGCAGCGCCAAAGCCCTATCGTACCAACAAGCTGTTCGTCTTCTACGGCGATAAAGGTCAGCGGTAATGCTCCCGGCGTCTGGCTGTGCTCAATAATGCTGTGGAAAAATTCCCGAGAAAGCCCTTCGCCAAAGGCCTGCCAGAGCCAGTCGGTGACCTGCTCCGCATAGTGCGGTGCCTGGTAAAGCGGGAGGATGACACTCTTTTTCACGTTTCACCTGCGTTTTCTCATGTTTTGCTGGCCTGTCGCCCCAGCCCGGTTCGGCGATTATTTTACCAGAGTCAGACTATTTAGTTTTACTTCACGCAGGCCAGACGAATCGTGACCAAAAAGCGTGATCGTGGCAGAAGTTTTGCGCTTCCCGCATCGCTTATACGCCGTGAGGTCTGTGTTAAACTGCAAATCATTACGTGGAAGCAGGAATGTAGAATGGCAACAATGCTGGATGTCTCACTGCGTGCGGGCGTGTCGAAGGCTACCGTCTCGCGCGTGCTGAACGGCACAGGTCAGGTTAAAGAGAGTACGCGTCAGCAGGTCTTTGCTGCGATGGAAGAGCTGGGCTATCGCCCGAACTTTCTCGCGCGTTCGCTGGCTAACCAGACCAGCAACAGCATTGGCCTGGTCGTCTCGACCTTCGACGGCTTTTACTTTGGTCGTCTCCTCCAGCAGGCGTCGCGGCAGACGGAAACTCATGGGAAACAGCTGATCGTCACCGACGGTCACGACGCGCCGGAACAGGAAGAACAGGCCGTGCAGATGCTGGCCGATCGCCAGTGCGATGCCATCGTGCTTTACACGCGCTACATGAGCGAAAAAGCGATCGTCAAACTGATGAACACCGTGAAAACGCCGCTGGTGGTCATTAACCGCGAAGTGAGCCAGGCGCCGGATCGCTGCGTGTTTTTCGAACAGCAGGATGCCGCATTTAAGGCCGTGGATTACCTGATCGCCCAGGGCCATCGGGAGATCGCCTGTATCACCGTTCCGATCCACACCCCAACCGGGAAAGCGAGGCTGATGGGCTACCGTAAGTCGCTGGAAAAGCACGGCATTCGCCTGGACGAGCGTCGGATAAAGTACGGCGATGCGGGAATGACGCGGGGATACGAGCTGTGCAAGGAGTTGATTGCCGACGGTGTGCCGTTTAGCGCCCTGTTTGCCTGTAACGACGATATGGCCCTGGGGGCGTCCAAAGCGTTACACCAGGCAGGGATTAAAATTCCGCAAGATATTTCACTGTTCGGCTTTGACGATGCCCCAAGCGCGAAATGGCTGGAGCCTGCGCTCTCATCGGTTTATCTGCCCATCGACAATATGATTGTCACGGCCATCGATCAGGCGATCCGGCTGTCAAAAAACCAGCCGGTCGATGCCATCCCGCCGTTTACCGGCACGCTGGTGTTACGCGATTCGGTTACAACGGGGCCGTACTTTCATCAGATGAGTTCTAAAGCCAGCAGTTCCTGAATGTTCTGACGACGACGGATCAGCCGTGCCTTGCCGTTATCAAACAGCACTTCCGGCAGCAGCGGGCGGCTGTTGTAGTTAGATGACATCGACGCCCCGTAGGCACCGGTATCATGCAGCACAAGATAATCACCCGGTTTGACCTCTGGCAGCGCGCGGGTCTCCACTTTGCCGCCTTCCTGCTGGGTAAACACGTCACCCGATTCGCACAGCGGGCCCGCAACGACCGTCTCAACGCGCGGCGCCTGCGTTAAATCACGGCCGTCGGCGGCCAGGGCGGTAATGTGGTGATAGCTGCCGTACATGGACGGACGCATCAGATCGTTAAAGCCTGCATCAATCAAGACGAAGTGGCGAGACCCCATCTCTTTGACGCTACGCACCTGCGAAACCAGCACGCCGGCTTCCGCCACCAGGAAACGACCCGGCTCAATTTCCAGCTTCACCGCGTGACCCAGATGCGCGGCGATTTGGTCACGCGCAGCGCTCCACAGACCGTAATAGTGATCGGTATCGATCGCCTCTTCGCCTTCGCGATAAGGAATGGAGAGACCGCCACCGGCAGAGATCGCCTCCAGATCCTGACCGAAGTCGACAACCTGGCGCACCATCGCGCCGCACACCTGCTCCAGGTGGCCGTAATCGACGCCAGAGCCAATGTGCATATGAATACCCACCAGCTTCAGGCCGTAGCGCTGTAATACCTCCAGCGCAGCAGGCATATCGGCATACCAGATCCCGTGCTTGCTGTTTTCGCCGCCGGTATTAGTTTTTTGGCTGTGACCATGACCAAAGCCCGGATTCACGCGCAGCCAGACGCGATGGCCGGGAGAAACCTGACCCAGCTGCTCCAGCATATCCACAGAACCGGCGTTCACCGGGATCTGCAGTTCGTGGACGCGCGCAAGCGTCGCATCGTCGATCACATCGGCGGTGAAGACGATCGCGTCGCCGTCGGCTTTCGGATCGAATCCGGCCGCCAGCGCGCGCTCGATTTCGCCAAGCGAGACGGAGTCGACCTTCACGCCCTGCTCACGCATCAGGCGCAGAATATGAATATTTGAGCACGCCTTCTGGGCAAAACGCACCACGTCAAACTGATGCAGGGCGGCGATCCTCTCGCGAACGATCTGCGCGTCGTAGACCCACACCGGGCAGCCAAACTCGGCGGGCAGGCGCAGCAGGTTGTCGGCGTTCAAATCGGTATCAGTCTGGTTCAGCGGGCGTGGCATGGTCTTCTCCGGGTAAATGCGTTTTCATGATTACGCCACAGCGCAAAGAGAATAAAAAATATCGTTTTATCGCGAGTCTATGCAAAAATGATATGGACAGTTATCTGCTTTCAGGTGCCCTATGCCCGCCGTCAATTTACGCCACATTGAGATTTTTCACGCCGTGATGACCACCGGCAATCTCACCGAAGCCGCACAGATGCTGCATACCTCGCAGCCGACGGTGAGCCGCGAGCTGGCCCGCTTCGAGAAAGTGCTGGGGCTGAAGCTGTTCGAGCGTACCCGGGGCAGGCTTCACCCGACGGTGCAGGGGTTACGCCTTTTCGAGGAAGTCCAGCGCTCCTGGTACGGACTGGACAGAATAGTGAGTGCTGCGGAAAGCCTGCGCGAGTTTCGCCAGGGCGAGCTCTCGATCGTCTGCCTGCCCGTCTTTTCGCAATCCTTTTTGCCGACGCTGCTGCAGCCCTTTCTGGCCCGATACCCGGAGGTCAGCCTCACCATTGTGCCTCAGGAATCCCCCCTGCTTGAAGAGTGGCTTTCGGCCCAGCGTCATGATTTAGGCTTAACCGAAACCCTCTCCACGCCGGCGGGAACGGCACGCACGGAGTTGATCTCGTTAGATGAAGTGTGCGTTTTGCCCGCCGGGCATCGGCTTGCCGGTAAGGCGGTGCTCACACCGGAGGATTTCCACGGGGAAAACTACATTAGCCTTTCGCAGACCGACAGCTACAGACAGCTGCTGGATACGCTATTTGCCGAGCATCAGGTCAAACGGCGAATGGTGGTGGAAACGCACAGCGCGGCTTCGATTTGCGCGATGGTGCGTGCAGGCGTCGGCGTCGCGGTGGTGAATCCGCTCACGGCGCTGGACTATGCCGGAAGCGGGATCGTCATCCGCCGCTTTAGCGTCTCCGTCCCGTTCACCGTGAGCCTGATCCGCCCGCTGCACCGTCCGGCTTCCGCGCTGGTGGACGCGTTCACCGAACACTTAAAGGAGCACGCGCGTCAGGTGGCGCTTCGCTTACCTGACCTGCAAAACCCGTTATGACAGCATAAACGCCACGGCATCCGCGGCATGGATGGCGGTGGTATCGAATACCGGGACGGGGCTTCGCTCGGCCGGCACCAGCAGGCCAATCTCGGTGCAGCCAAAGATCACCCCTTCAGCCCCCTGCTGCGCGAGTTTATCGATGACGCTGACGTAATACGCGCGGGAAGATTCGGTGAAGGTACCGAGGCAGAGCTCGTCAAAGATAATCTGATTGATGCGCGCCCGATCTTCTTCATCCGGGATCAGGCTCTCGATCCCAAATTCACTGTGCAAGCGCCCGCGATAAAAATCCTGTTCCATGGTGTAGCGTGTCCCCAAAAGCGCTACGCGGCGCATCCCGGATGCCGCAATCGCACGCCCGGTTGCGTCCGCGATATGCAGAAACGGCAGCGCGCAGCGGTTCTCAATATGCGACGCCACTTTGTGCATGGTATTGGTACAAAGCACGATACCCTCGGCGCCGGCGCGCTCCAGCCCCAGCGCCGCCTGGGCCAGGATCTCCCCGGCTTTATCCCACTCCCCGCTCGACTGGCAGGCTTCGATTTCATGGAAATCAACGCTATGCAGCAGCAGGCTTGCGGAGTGCAGACCGCCCAGACGCTGCTTTACCCCTTCATTAATCAGGCGGTAATAAGGGATTGTCGATTCCCAGCTCATTCCACCTAACAGGCCGATCGTTTTCATCATCCCTCCTTATCTGTGTTTCATTTTTAACACAACCGATGCACATAAAAAAAGGCGCTGTATTCAGCGCCTTTTTAAACTGCAGAGCTTATTCCGCTACCGGCTCCGGCGGCGAAGTACGGGCGAGCATCGCCTCGCGCAGTAAAACGCTACCGCAGGCAAACAGGCCCCCCAGAAGCGCCGCCAGAACGACAATCAGAGCCTTGCCCGGGCCATCCTTTTTCACCGGCATGGAGGGAGAAAGCTGGTATATGAATGGCTCAAGTTTAACATCGGCAAAGGAGAGCTTTTTCAGCTGTGCGAGGTGGTATTCCCGGTTCTGGAAATCCGCATTCAGCTCGGTCACGTCCTTCAGATTTTTTTCGATCTGCAGCTTTTGCGCGATACCGTCAGCGCCGAGTGCAACGGAATAATCCGGGTCATCTTTTACGGCCTGCCCGTTGCTGTAAACCGGTTTCTTAATGCCTGCGGCATTCGCCACTTCCAGCGAATAATTCAGTCGCTGCAGGTTGGTATTGTGAATATTGGTCAGACGGACACGATCCAGTTCCAGCTGCTGCTCAACGACGTTCTTTTTCAGGGCGATCTGGTTGCGGATATTCTGCACCGTCTCTTTTTCAACAATAGCCGCGATATAATCGATGTATCCATTCAGGACGGCTTGCGCATCGTCAGCTGTCGGCGCAGTGAAGCTCAATGTCCAGGAGACAAAAGGCGCTTTATCCGCGTCTTTTCCCTGAGCGTCATTCACCGCTTTCATTCTGTCTGAAATGTTAACTATCGCCCGATGCAGCTCAAGCGGATCCACCTCGGCATTTTTAAGTTGTGACATCACGTAAGGAGAGGATTTCAGGTACTCTTCGAGCAATGACTGCGACTGAAACTTTTTAATAAACATGTCAAAGACTTCCGGACGGGAAATTTTCGCGTCCACGTCAAGTACCTGCAACGCTACCATCATCTGGCGCAGCGGGTTCCACTGCGACGATTCTGCCTGAGTGATCACTGCTTTACTGGTCCACTTCTGCGGCAGTAAAAATGAAATGGCCAGCCCCGCCAGTGCAAAAGCAAGGGTAATGGTGACAATGCGTTTTTTGGCCGCCAAAAGGACCGCTAATAAACCGAAAAGATCAATTTCTTTAGCGTGTATTACCGGGGAGGCATAACGGGGAAAATCAAGATCGGTGCTTTTTTTGATATCCATCTCAGACATAGACATTCTTCTTTTTAGGATGCGTTTCATGTTGCGCAAATAACAGCGGTGTTCCGATGATACATTATCCTAAGAATTATCATAAGTTCAAATCCCTCTATTCATCCTTCCCTGCCAGAGTTGGTAGTGAATTTCATTACGTTATTATTGTAATGACTAACCATTTTACCAACTCTGACTTGTGTTGAACGCTTAAACAGGCATTACGATCGCAAGCCGATATTCCGCAGCTTCTCCCCAGCCATCAGCTTGCGTTCGATATGTTCCAGCGTCACGCCTTTGGTTTCCGGGATCAGCCAGAACGTGACGCCAATAAATGCGACGTTCAGCACCGTATAGAGCCAGAAGGTTCCCGCTGCGCCAATCGCGTCCAGCAGCGTCAGGAACGTCGCGCCGATGATCATGTTCGACACCCAGTTGGTGGTCGTGGAACAGGTGATGCCAAAGTCACGGCATTTGAGCGGCTGAATTTCGGAGCACAGGATCCACACCACGGGCGCGGCGCTCATCGCGTAACCTGCGATACACATCATGGTCATACCGACAGAAAGCCAGGAAAGCCCGCTTGAGGCCGTGCCGTTATCAAACTGCATCAGGCAGTAGCCGAGAATCAGCGTGCCGATCGCCATTACGCTAAAACCGATTTTCAGCGCCGGTTTACGCCCGGCTTTGTCCACGGTGAATACCGCAATAAAGGTGGCGAACATGAAGGTCAGCCCGACCACCAGGGTTGCGATCATCTGCTGTTCCGTAGTGGTGAATCCGGCCATTTTGAAAATGCGCGGCGCGTAGTACATGATGATATTCATGCCGGTGAACTGCTGCATCGCCTGAAGCAACATGCCGAGGAAGACGGCACGGCGCACGTTGCGGTTGATCTTAAACAGCGCCCAGCCGCCCTGCTTCAGCTTCAGGCTTTCGCGGATCTCGTTCAGCTCTTCGCGCGCTTTTTCCGAGGTATCACGCAGCATGCGCAGGACCTCTTCCGCCTCCACGTGACGCCCTTTTTGCGCCAGCCAGCGCGGACTGTTTGGCAGGAAAATCACCAGCACGATCAGCACCAGTGCCGGTAAGGCCAGCACGCCCAGCATCGCGCGCCAGTTGCCGCTGTAGCTGAAGTAGGTATCAGACAGGAACGCAAGCACAATACCCAGCGTGACCATCAGCTGATACATGCTGATCATCTTGCCGCGCACGTTTTCACTCGCCATTTCGGAGAGATAAAGCGGCGCCGTGTAGGACGCAATCCCCACCGCCACGCCCAGCAGCACGCGTGAGAGCAGGAGGATTTCAACGTTAGCGGCAAACGCCGAGCCAATGGAGCCGGCAACGAACAGAATTGCCCCGACCATCAGGCTATATTTGCGCCCCAGGCGGAACGACAGCCAGCCGTTGAACAGCGCCCCGATGGCCGCGCCGAGCATCATGCTGCTCACCACCCACTCCTGCAGGCGACTGCTGAGGGTGAAGTGATCGGTAATAAACGGTAATGCGCCGGCAATGACGCCGATATCCAGTCCAAATAACAGGCCCGCCACGGCGGCGGCAATGGAGACAAACTGGTTCATGCGGCGAGTATCGCGCAGCGCAGCGGGCATTAGGGTAGAGTCATTTATCGATGTCATATTTTTCCTGCCTCAACAGCAAAATTCGTTAACTGAAATTACGAGAAAGCGAGGAAAAGTGTCAGGCCGGAAATCGCGAAGTTATGGATTATTCCGCTACGGCATGCGGTTCTGTGATGGACATTACAATTTCAACTCATGGCGAATAATCACGCTTTTTTACTAATCATTTAATAATTAAGCAATAAAAGTGTGATTGCCGTCATTAGTGATTTTTTAGTATGGATTTTTCATCTTTATCGATATGGACTAAGCCAATTATTGCGCAAAAAAACCTCCGCCCACGGGCAGAGGTTCTCAATACGGGTGGAATTAACGCGCCAGCCAGCCGCCGTCTACAGCCACGGTGTAGCCGTTGATGTAATCCGATGCGGAGGAGGCCAGGAAGACAACCGGCCCCATCAGATCGCTCGGCAGGCCCCAGCGTCCCGCAGGGATACGCTCCAGGATCGCCGCGCTGCGCTCTTCGTCTGCGCGCAGTTGCTGCGTGTTGTTCGTCGCCATGTAGCCCGGCGCAATCGCATTCACATTGATGTTATGTTTCGCCCATTCGTTTGCCAGCAGGCGGGTCACGCCCATTACGGCGCTTTTGGACGCGGTGTAAGACGGCACGCGGATGCCGCCCTGGAACGAGAGCATAGAGGCAATATTGATGATTTTGCCGCCTTTCCCCTGCGCAATAAAATGCTTCGCCACCGCCTGTGACATAAAGAATACGCTCTTGATATTCAAATCCATCACGTCGTCCCAGTCGCGCTCGCTGAAGCCGATCGCGTCTTCGCGGCGAATCAGCCCGGCGTTGTTCACGAGAATGTCGATGTGACCAAATTCCGCCACTGCGCGCTCCAGCAGGCCAGGAATGGCATCGATTTTACGCAGGTCAGCGGTCAGGCTCAGGAAACGGCGGCCCAGGGCCGTCACGCGTTCGATGGTTTCAGTCGGATCAACGATATTAATCCCGACGATATCGCAGCCCGCTTCCGCCAGGCCTAACGCCATCCCCTGACCCAGCCCGGTGTCGCACCCGGAAACCACGGCCACTTTTCCCTGCAGAGAGAATGCATCCAGAATCATGTTTATTCCTTACTCTTTCAGAGCCTGTCACTCACAGGCAGGTTTATGCTTCACCGCCCGCGACTAGCGCAGATCGCCGACCGCAACGTGGTCCATATCATCAAAGACCTGGTTTTCACCCACCATTCCCCAGATAAAGGTGTAGGCTTTCGTCCCTACGCCGGAGTGAATGGACCAGCTCGGTGAAATCACCGCCTGCTCGTTGTGCATCACGATATGGCGCGTTTCCTGCGGCTGTCCCATCATGTGGAACACGCAGGCGTCCTCATCCATGTTGAAGTAGAAGTAGACTTCCATGCGGCGCTCGTGGGTATGGCACGGCATGGTGTTCCACAGGTTGCCCGGTGCCAGCTCGGTCAATCCCATACTGAGCTGGCAGGTCTCCAGCACGTCCGGCACGAAGTATTTGTTGATTGTGCGGCGGTTGCTGGTGAGGTTGTCGCCCAGCGTCACGGGTGCGACGTCGGCCGGGGTCACTTTTTTGGTTGGGTAGGTGGAGTGCGCCGGCGCGCAGTTATAGTAAAACTTCGCTGGCCTGCTGCCGTCCATGCTGGCAAAGACCACGTCTTTCGCCCCTTTACCCACGTACAGCGCCTCGCGGTGGCCAATCTCATAGCATTTTCCGTCTACGGTGATGGTGCCCGGCCCGCCGATGTTAATCACCCCCAGCTCGCGACGCTCGAGGAAATAGCTCACGCCCAGCTGTTTACCGACCTCACCGCCCACGGAGACGCTTTTCGTGACGGGCATAATCCCGCCCACAATAATGCGGTCGATATGGCTGTAAACCATGGTGTACCTGTCGGCCTCGAATACCTGCTCGACTAAAAATGCATTGCGCAGCCCCTGAGTATCGAGCGTTTTGGCGTGCGCACTGTGGATGCTTTCTCTGACGTCCACGGTAACCTCCAGATGTGGTCATGCCCGAAGGCGGAAATAAACGAAACAGCGTTCCGTTTTTCATAATGAGCACATACTATCGGCATAAAGTGGGCTTTTCAATTATATTTAAAACAACGTTTCATTTTTATTTTTGTTTATAGCGGAAATGATGTTCGGATCACAATTCAACCGCCGGGAGAAAAAGGACGCGAAAAAAAACCTCCCGGAGGAGGTCATTTTGTTTGAGAAGAGGTTAGCGTTCGATGGCCAGCGCCACCCCTTGCCCGCCGCCTATACAGAGTGTGGCGATCCCTTTGCGGGCATTGCGCTTCTTCATTTCGTGGACCAGCGAAACCAGGATCCGGCAGCCGGACGCACCGATAGGATGACCCAGCGCGATCGCGCCGCCATTAACGTTGACCCGCAGGGGATCCCACTCCAGCATTTTTCCGACGGAGATCGCCTGTGCGGCATAGGCTTCGTTCACTTCGATCAGATCCACATCCGAAAGCTGCCAGCCCGCGCGCTCCAGGCAGCGGCGGGTAGCGTAGACCGGTGCGATCCCCATTAGCGCAGGATCAACCCCCACGCTGGCGAATGCTTTAATGCGGGCCAGGACCGGAAGATCGAGTTCAAGGGCTTTGCTTTCGCTCATCATCATGACGGCGGCAGCGCCGTCGTTAATGGAAGAGGCATTTCCCGCCGTCACCGAGCCCTGCATTTCAAACGCGGGGTTCAGCCTCGCCAGGCCTTCAGCGCTGGCGTCGGTGCGCGGCTGTTCATCGGTATCCACGAGGATACGCTCGCCGCTCTGACGCTGCGTGCTGACCGGGACAATCTCGTCGCGAAAACGACCGGAATCAATCGCCGCACGCGCTTTTTGCTGCGAGCTTAGCGCATAGGCATCCTGCACCTCACGGCTGATGCCGTACTCGCGCGCCAGGTTTTCCGCCGTCACGCCCATATGATAGTCATTGAACGCATCCCACAGCCCGTCATGCACCAGGCTGTCGAGCAGCTGACTGTTGCCCAGCTGTGCGCCGGTTCGGCTGTCGGTCAACACGTGCGGCGCGCGGCTCATATTCTCCTGCCCGCCCGCGATGATCACGTCAGCTTCACCACACTGAATGGCTTGCGTGGCGAGATGCAGCGCTTTTAATCCTGAGCCACAGACGTCGTTGATGGTGATGGCCGAAACGGTATTGGGCAGCCCGCCCTTCAGCGCCGCCTGACGCGCAGGGTTTTGCCCGGCACCGGCCGTGAGGACCTGTCCCAGGATCACCTCATCAACTTCATGTGCTGCGATCCCGCTGCGTTCCACCAGCGCTCTTACGACCACGCTGCCCAGGTCAACCGCCGAGTGACGCGCGAGCGCTCCCTGAAAACAGCCGATAGCTGTACGCAACGCACCCACTATTACGACATCTTTCATCACGACCTCTGTGTTAAATGACATGACGATAGTAGAGGATTGTTACTGGCAATTATCTTAATTGTTTAAAAATAGTGAGTTTAATCACAAGGATCAGCGCGCATCCTGCAGATACTGCCGTAGCCAGCTTCCGGCAACGCCGGGAGGGGAGCGTTTATTCCACAGCAGATCGATGCCGATCGCCCGCGGCCAGCCGGGAACATTGAGCTGTACCAGGGATTTCGCGGCGGCAAATTCATCCACCAGCGCACACGGCAGCACGCACCAGCCAAATCCCTGTACCGCCATACTCAAGAGTAACAGGTAATTCGGCGCTGACCAGACGGGCCCGCGCGCGATCTCAGCCTCGCGCTCAAGATAGGTGCTGAGCCGCAGCTCGCGCCAGCCGTGCAGCTCGTCATGCTGAACGTCATGTTGTCCGGCCAGCGGATGCGTGGTCGCGACGTAGATCGCCATGCGGGTCTGCATCGGCAACCGGATGGCGCCTATATCCGTAGGATAACCGTCTCGCGCTTCGGTGAGGCCAATCTGCGCTCGCTCCTTTTGCAGAAGATCGATCACGTCCTCCTCCTCGCCAATCAGACATTCGAATTCCGTATGGGGAAAACGCGCGTCAAACTGTTTCATCATATCTTCCAGCACGTCCGGGTTGAGGGTATCGGAAAGGACAAACGTCAGACGCGCCTCCGTTTGCGCCGTGAGCGACACCGCCAGCTCATCCAGCCGCGCGCTGGCGGCCAGGATGGCCTGCACGTAGCCCAGCACCTGTTCTCCCTGGGCCGTTAACACCGGCTGGCGCGCCGAGCGGTCAAACAGCTCAAAGCCCAGATCGGCTTCAAGATTGGCAATGGACGTGCTGATCGTCGACTGGCTTTTACGCAGCCGGCGTGCGGCAGCAGAAAAAGAGCCCGCCGCAACGGTCTCGACAAACGCATTAAGGGCTTCGGGTGAATAGCGCATAACCTATCTACTTTAACGATGGATACTATCTTTAATATATCAGCTTTAGCGATGAAAATAGGCTGCATCAACGCCCATACCGGCGAATTAATGAGGTCTATGACTATGCAACATCAGGATGCACTCCAACGTAAGCTGCCGGAGCGGATCTTTCATGCTGTCTGTTTCGAAGGGATTGCTACTGCGATCCTCGCCCCAACGGCGGCATGGCTAATGCAGCGTTCCGTGGTGGAGATGGGCGGGTTGACCATTGTTCTGGCCACCACCGCCATGCTGTGGAACATTATTTATAACTTCGGCTTCGACCGTTTCTGGCCCGTTCAGCGCGTCAAACGTACCGCAAAAGTGCGTGCGCTGCATGCGCTGGGGTTCGAATGCGGGTTTATTGTGATTGGCGTGTCGATTGTCGCCGCCGTGCTGGGCGTCACCCTGCTTCAGGCATTAACGCTGGAAATAGGTTTCTTCCTGTTCTTCCTGCCCTACACCATGTTCTATAACTGGGCATACGATTGCCTGCGCGAGAAATTTCTTAAGCGTCGCCAGCAACGGCGCGCCCTGGCAGGCTAAACCGCCTCTGGCCGGACACCCGTTCCGGCCAGACTCCGTCGAAGCAACTGCGCTCTTCAGGCATAACTATGGTAAATTGCACGCCATTCCGATGGTTTGATAGTTGATACGTTGCTCTAATGTCGAAAATTTGGTCAAAAGATGAGACTCTCTGGAGTTTCGCTCTCTATGGCACGGCCGTGGGCGCAGGAACGCTGTTCTTGCCCATTCAGCTGGGCTCCGCAGGCGCTATCGTCCTGTTTATTACCGCCCTCGTGGCCTACCCCTTAACCTACTGGCCGCACCGGGCGCTGGCGCAATTTATCCTGTCGTCGAAAACAAAAGGCAACGAAGGGATCACCGGCGCCGTTTCGCACTATTACGGCAGGAAGATCGGCAACCTGATCACCACGCTCTATTTCATCGCCTTCTTTGTGGTGGTGCAGATTTATGCGGTGGCGATCACCAACTCGTTAACCGAACAGCTGGCAAAACACCTGACGGTGGATACCACCGTTCGCGTACTGGTCAGCCTGGGCGTGGTGCTGGTCCTGAATCTGATCTTCCTGATGGGACGCCATATCACGATAAAAGTGATGGGCTTCCTGGTGTTTCCGCTGATTGCCTATTTTCTGTTTGTCTCGCTCTATCTGACCGGGAGCTGGCAACCCTCGCTGCTGACCAGCCAGATGGCGTTCGATCGCCATACGCTGCATCAGGTATGGATTTCGATTCCGGTGATGGTGTTTGCTTTCAGCCATACCCCGATTATCTCCACGTTTGCCGTTGACCGTCGCGAGAAGTTTGCCGACGGCGCCATGGATAAATGCAAGAAAATCATGAAGGTGGCGTACCTGATCATCTGCCTGAGCGTGCTGTTCTTTGTCTTCAGCTGCCTGCTCTCAATTCCGCCGTCGTACATTGTAGCCGCCAAAGAGGAAGGGGTGACGATCCTGTCAGCGCTGTCGATGATGCCCTCTTCACCGGCGTGGCTGGGGATTTCCGGGATTGTCGTGGCGATTATTGCGATGTCGAAATCGTTCCTCGGCACCTATTTCGGGGTGATTGAAGGAGCGACGGAGATCGTGAAGTCGTCGCTGAATCAGGCAGGCGTGAAAAAGAGCCGCGCCTTTAACCGCGCGATTTCCATTATGGGGGTGTCGTTAATCACCTTTGCCGTCTGCTGCATTAACCCGAACGCCATTTCGATGATTTACGCCATCAGCGGCCCGCTTATCGCCATGATCCTGTTTATCATGCCGACGCTGTCGACGTATCTGATCCCCTCACTGAAACAGTACCGCTCCATTGGCAACCTGCTGACGCTGATCGTCGGCGTGCTGTGCGTGTCGGTGATGTTTGTCGGCTAAACGTGCTCGTGCCCGGCGTGTTGCCGGGCGCGTGATTTACGCCCGAATATCGTCATATTCCCGCGTTTTATCAAACTCATGTTTCGCGAACGGGCACAGCGGGATAATTTTACGGTTCTCGCCGCGCATCTTCTCCACCACTTTCGCCACCAGCTGTTTACCGACGCCCTGCCCTTTCAGGCTCTCATCCACATCGGTGTGCTCGATAATGCTCAGATGCTCGCCGGTCGGCACGAAGACAATCTCCGCGACCTGGTTGCCGTTCGCATCATTCACGTAAAACTTGTTATGGCCTTCCAGAATATCCATGGTTCCTCGCTTATTTTTGGCGATACTTCAGCGCACCGCTCGGGCAGGTATCAATCACGCGTACAACCGTTTCAACGTCCACTTCATCGGGAATGATCCACGGCTTACGTTTCAGATTAAACAGCTTGGCGCTCCCACGCACGCAGTTACCTGAGTGTTTGCAGATCCCGGTATTGAAGTAAACGTCAATTTTCTCGCCGGTATAGGCCCGGTAACCCGCATCCAGTAGTTCTTTATCCATGACATTGCCTCTGTAATTATTATCGTGCTGAATGAAGCATAGCCTTACGGGATCCTGATGGCTATAACGCCGAAAACGAAAAGCCAGGTCACAACTCTTTTCTCGCCAGATTGCGTCCGCTATTGGCCCATGTCAGGCTCGGCAAATGTCACTTTTACATAACTTCCGCAGGTTGAATGAAACGCAGACTCTCTTTTCAGGTAAAGCTGTTTTTAGCGCTGGTGTGCTTCTCCTGCCTGCTGTTAGTTCTGCTGGGAACAATCCTGTTCCATTTTATTGACCGACAGCTCCATCACGATCTCGGCCAGCGCGCCCGGGTTCAGGCCAGCCAGATCGCGCTGATGCCGGGTCTGGCGGCAATGGTAGCGGCCAGAGATATTCCGGGAATAGCCCGGTTAATTCAGCCGCTTCGCGCCGAAAGCGATGCTAGCTACATTGTGATTGGCGATACCGAGGAACAGCACCTTTATCATTCGGAATCCCCGGAGCGTATTAATTTACCGATGATCGGCGGCGATAATGCCGAGGTGTTAAAGGGCAAAACCATTATTTCCGTGCGTCAGGGCGGGATTGGCGTGTCGCTACGCAGTAAAGCCCCCATCTTCAACGCGCAGCATCAGGTGATTGGCATTGTCTCGGTCGGCTATCTTACGTCGTATATTGCCAATATTAACGCCCGCATTCTCTGGCAGTCCGGGCTGTACGGCGCTGCGCTTCTGCTGCTGCTGTTTATTTTCTCCTGGCTGTTTACCCGCAATTTAAAAAAACAGATGTTCCGGCTGGAGCCGAAAGATATCGCTCAGCTGGTCTTGCAGCAGCGCGCCCTATTAGAAGCCATGTACGAAGGGGTATTTGCCGTTAATGGCGAGAAGCAGCTGATTTTAATTAACCGCGCGGCACGCGAAATGCTGGATATTCGGCAAAATGAGAAAGAACTTATCGGTAAACCGCTGGAGGACATTCTGCAGACAGCGCCGGGCTTTTTATCCCAGCGCTACGCCTCGGTGAGCAGCGGGAGCCACGACCAGATTGCGGTGCTGAACCAGCGCGAGGTGATCGTCAACCGGGTAGCCATTGAGGTCGAACCGGGCGTTGAAAGCGGCTGGGTGTACAGCTTTCGCGACAAAAATGACATCAACACGCTCAGCAGCCAGCTCAGTCAGATTAAACGCTATGCGGATAACTTGCGCATTATGCGCCACGAACAGCTGAACTGGACCGCCACGCTGGTGGGGTTACTGCAGATGAAACACTACGACGAGGCGATCCGATACATCCAGGTGCAGTCCGAAGGCGCGCAGCGCGTGCTGGACTTTGTCTCCGCTCGTTTTTCATCTCCCGCGCTGTGTGGGCTGCTGCTCGGAAAATACGTCAGCGCGCGCGAAAAAGGCATCGAGCTGCTGTTTGATCCCGCCTGCCATCTCACCCGCATGCCTGCCGCGCTCAACGAAACGGAGCTGATGTCCATTATTGGTAACCTGCTGGATAACGCCGTGGAGGCGACACTCAACGCCCCGGTTCACGCGCCGATAGAACTCTACATTTCTGACCGTAACCAGGAGCTGCTGATCGAGGTGGCCGACCGGGGCTGCGGAGTGGACGATGCGATGAAGCCGCACATTTTCCGTCAGGGGTTCAGCAGCAAGCCGGAAAGCGAAAACGACATTGTGGGTACCGAGCACGGTATTGGCCTGTTTCTGGTGGCAGGATATATCGACAAGGCCGGCGGCAGTATTGAGATTGCCGACAACACGCCGCAGGGTACTATTTTTTCTGTGTTTATTCCGAATGGGCAACAGCATGACCCGACCACTTGACGTTGTGATAGTTGAAGATGAGCCGCACCTGGCGGAGCTGCATCGCGAGTATATCGAGCAGAATTTCCATTTGCGCGTGGTAGGCATCGCCGCGTCGATTGAGCAGGCATGCAGCCTGATTCGTCACCATCAGCCGCGGCTTATCCTGCTGGACAACTATCTCCCGGACGGTAAAGGCGTAGAGCTCATCGATAACCCGCTGCTGAAAAGCTATGAGTGCTCGGTGATCTTCATCACCGCCGCCAGCGATATGCAGACCTGCAGCCACGCCATGCGCAGCGGTGCGTTTGACTACCTGATTAAGCCCGTTTTTTTCCAGCGCCTGCACGCCTCGCTGGAGCGGTTTATGCGCTTCATCCACACCGTGCAGCAGGTGAAGGTAGTCGACCAGCATGCGCTGGATCGCCTGTTTAATCTGCCTGCCGCGGAAGCCTCCATTACGCCGTCGACGAAGGGCATTGAGCCCCAAACGCTGGAACGGATTAAACGCCTGTTCGCCGAGCATCCCGACAGCGCGATGTCGGTTGAAGAGGTGGTTGAGAACGTGGGGATCAGCAAAACCACGGGGCGTCGCTACCTTGAATACTGCGTGGAGAGCGGGTTAATCAGCGTCGAAATGCTGTATGGCAATATTGGTCATCCGCGACGGTTATACCGCAAACTCCCCGATAAACCGTAATCCGAAACCGTTCGCAGGCTAACGTTCGCGGATTTAATGGTGTTAATTGCTGAAACGACGGCGACAATCACACTTCGGAATCATTGCCCGCGCCTCCCTATTGTCGGAGGCGCGCTTTACGCTATGTTGACAATTAGTTCCTCAAATGTAACTAAAAGGTTAACTATAATGTCGAACACGTTCCGAATTTCTCTGCTTACCGCTACTGTACTGTTCTCTGCTTCTGCATTGTCTGCCCTGCCGCAGGGCTATCCTGCTGAGTATCAAAAAGTGGTTGATGCCGCCACGAAAGAGGGCAAGGTTGTCATTTACTCCACCACCGACATCAAGGCCGCCGGGCCGCTGATCCAGGGCTTCGAAAAAACCTATCCCGGCATTAAAGTCGAATACAACGACATGAACAGCACCGAGCTGTACAACCGCTTCATCAGCGAACAGGCCTCCGGCGGCGTGAGCGGCGACGTGGTCTGGAGCTCCTCTATGGACACCGGGCTGAAGCTCGCCACCGACTACGCCATGGAGTATAAATCGCCGGAGCAAAGCCAGCTGCCGAAATGGGCGGTCTGGAAAGATAAGGCTTACGGCACCACCTATGAGCCGGTGGTCTTTATCTACAACAAGCGCCTGATCCCGGCCGGCGACGTGCCGGATTCTCACGCCGTGCTGGCGAAGCTGATTGCCAGCCAGACGGACAAATTCAAGGGCAAAGTCACTACCTACGACATCGAAAAATCGGGTCTGGGCTTTATGCTCTCGGTTCAGGATCACAACGCCGATCCTAATTACTTCAAAACCCTGGCCGACGTCGCCAAAGGCGGCTTATCGGTGCAGTCGTCTACCGGCACCATGATGGAGCGCGTCTCCTCCGGTGAAAACCTGATCGGCTTTAACATCCTCGGTTCCTACGCGGAAGCGCGCGCGAAGAACGATCCGTCGCTCGGCATTTCCTATCCAAAAGATTACACCCTGGTGCTGTCGCGCGTGTCATTCATCAGCCAGCAATCGCAAAACAGCAACGCCGCTAAGCTGTGGCTGGACTATGTGCTGTCTGAACAAGGGCAAAACATTCTGGCCAATCAGGCGGATATTCCCTCCATTCGCAACGATATCGAAGGGAAAAATGATATCGACGGCCTGACCAAAATCCTCGGCAACGCGCTGAAGCCAATTCCGGTTGATGAAACGCTGCTGGAATACCTGCAGCCGAAAAAACGCCTGGAGTACATCAAAGAGTGGCGTACCGCCGCCGGTAAATAAGCGTCTGAGCGCGGCGCAGGCCGCCGCGCTCCCTTATCGACTGAGTTCGTTTTTCTGGGCTGCAACACCAGGGATACCCCATGAATACATTACGCAGAAAGTGGCAAAGCCTGCCGCGAGGCATCGTCGTGCTGATAACCGCCCTGGTTATCTACACCCCGCTGTCGTTTATCGTGATACAGAGCTTCCTGTCCGCCCCGTTCTTTTCGCCGTCAAAAGAGTGGAGCTTTGAATCATTTGAGTTTATTTTCACCGACCCTGATTTTTATAAGGCCCTGAAAAGCGGCTTTATTCTTGCTTTCGGGCTGGTCTTTATCTCCATTCCGCTGGGCGGCGTGCTGGCGTTTCTGATGGTGCGTACCGACCTGCCCGGTCGCCGGTTGATTGAGCCGCTGATCCTGGTCCCGATTTTCGTTTCACCGATGGTGCTGGGCTTCGGCTACGTGGTGGCCGCCGGTCCGGTGGGCTTTCTCTCCCAGTGGGCTCAGGCGCTGATTGGCTTTGTGCCGTGGAATATTTACGACATGTCGAGCATTGTGGTCATTGCCGGCCTGACGCACGTCCCGCACGCCTATCTGTATATCTCGTCAGCGCTGCGCAGCGTGGGCTCCGATGTGGAAGAAGCCGCGCGCACCGCGGGCGCGTCGCCCTGGCAGGTGATGACCTCCGTCAGCCTGCCGATGGTGCGCCCGTCCATTCTGTACGCCACCGTGCTGCTGTTCTTCCTGGGGCTGGAAGTGTTCGGCCTGATGCTGGTCCTCGGCGACCCGGAAGGCAACATGGTGCTGGCGACCTATCTCTATAAGCTGACAAACAAGATGGGCACCCCATCCTATAACCTGATGGCGGCGGTTGCCGTGGTGCTTATCTGTATCACCATCCCGCTGGTGATGCTCCAGCGTCGCCTGATGCGCACCGCCAACCGCTTCGTCACCATGAAGGGTAAGGCTTCGCAGGCCCGCGCGCTGCCGCTGGGTAAATGGCGCTGGGTGGCTGGCGGAGTGATTGCCTTCTGGCTCACCGTCACCATCGGCGTTCCGCTGCTCGGCGTGGTATTGCGCGCGTTTATCTCCAACTGGGGCGTGGGCGTTTCGCTGTGGGACGAGCTTTCTCTGAACACCTTCCGCACCATCTGGGCGCAGCCCAACCTGCTGCGCGCCATCGTCAACTCCATGGCGATTGGCGTGATTGGCGGCGCGCTGGCCGTAGTGTGCTACCTGTTTGTCGGCATTGCCATGCACCGCAAGCCGGACAACACCACGCGGTTCCTGGACTACAGCGTGCTGGTGCCGCGCGCCGTGCCTGGCCTGCTGGCGGGTCTGGCGTTCCTGTGGGTGTTCCTGTTCCTGCCGATGTGGCTGGATAACTCGCTGAAATCCGGCTGGCTTTCCGGGTTCGCCTGGACCGACTGGATGCGTGAAAACGTCATCGTCTGGCTGCGTTCGCTGCGTAGCACCATTTTCAGCGTCTGGCTGGCCTATACCGTGGTGTGGATGGCTTACGGGCTGAGGCTTATCTCTTCCACGCTGCTGCAGGTGGGGCCGGAGCTTGAAGAAGCGGCGCGCAGCACCGGAGCGACGCGCGGGCAGATCACCCGCCACGTCACCATTCCGCTCTCACGCTACGGTCTTATCGGTTCGTGGCTGCTGATGTTCCTGATCTTTGAGCGCGAATATTCAACGGGTGTGTACCTGCTTTCACCCGGCACGGAAACCATCGGCTCGATGCTGGTTTCCCTCTGGGCTGCGGGTGCCATCGATATCGTGGCGGCGCTCTCTTTCATTAACATCCTGCTGGTCGTGGTAGGTCTGGGCATTGCCCTTCGTTTCGGAGTGAAAATACATGATTGAATTAGCGGTTGACGATCTGCACTTAACCTACGGCGACAATCCTGTTTTAAAAGGTGTCTCCATGAACCTGAAGCGCGGCGAAGTGGTCTCCCTGCTGGGCCCCTCCGGCAGCGGTAAAACCACCCTGCTGCGCGCCGTTGCGGGTCTGGAAAAACCGACGCAGGGGTCGATTGTCATTGGCAATAATAAAGTTTACGACGGCACGCCGCGCAGCGAGGTCCCGGCGGAAGAGCGTAACCTTGGGCTGGTATTCCAGTCCTATGCCCTGTGGCCGCACAAGACCGTGTTTGAGAACGTGGCCTATCCGCTCAAGCTGCGCAAAGTCCCAGCCAAAGAGATCCAGCAGCGCGTGCAGGACGTGCTGGACCAGCTTGGTCTGGGCCATCTTGGCAAACGTCACCCGCACCAGCTCTCCGGCGGGCAGCAGCAGCGCGTGGCGATTGGCCGGGCGCTGGTCTACAACCCGCCGGTGATTTTGCTGGACGAACCGCTCTCTAACCTCGACGCCAAGCTGCGCGAAGAGGCCCGCGTGTTCCTGCGCGAGCTGATTATCAAGCTCGGGCTATCGGCGCTGATGGTGACGCACGACCAGAATGAAGCGATGTCGATTTCCGACCGCATCCTGCTGCTCAACAACGGCAAAATTGAGCAACAGGGCACGCCGCAGGAGATGTACGGCTCGCCGAAAACGCTGTTTACCGCCGAGTTTATGGGCAGCAATAACCGCCTGCACGGCAAGGTCACCGAAGTGCGCGACGGCAAAGCGCGTATCGAGGGGAAAGGCTGGGTGCTGTGGGGCCAGGCCGGTGAAGGGGTGCAGAGCGGTGATGAAGCCACGGCGGTGATCCGCGTCGAACGCGTGGCGGTGGTCGAGGGGCCAGGGGGAAATCAGCTTGAGCTGCCGCTGCTCACCAGCATGTACCTCGGCGACCGCTGGGAGTACCTGTTCCGCACGGTGGGAGATGATTTTGTCATTCGCGCGTATGGGCATGAGGTTCGGGATCCGCAGCACTGCCATCTTTCGCTGCCGGAGAAGCATGTTTGGGTGTTCCCGAAAGGGTGAATTTGAGAGGAAAAGGCTGCGGGAGGCGGCCTTTTTTGCTTTGACAGAGTGAGAGCATGCAGGCTTTGAGAGGATGATACGAGGGGGCGCAACGCCCCCTTATTCTTTGGGATAAGAAAGTTCAGCAGTGATTAAATGTGACCCTGATTTATCAGATTGGACGTCATACGCGAAGTTATACCTCTCTCCAGGTGTAAACTTAAATCCAAATACTGGAAGACACGCCCCCTTCGGTACATAAACAGGCTTGTCATCGAAAATCTTGTGAAGAGAGTCGCTATTATCGCTTTTGATTTGAATAGCAGTGATCCGTTCCTGCGGCTCCAGTGGTGACAACACACAAACTTGATTATCTTTGATCAATGCCGTTGTAGATTCACGATCTACCATTCGATCACCTGGCCCAGGGCATCCCGTTAAGAGGAATACAACACCCAGCAACATTTTGTTTTTCATGTTTAACGCCCCTTCCCTGTTACGATTTTCTGATAAAGCGAAGGGACATCCTGCAACAAATCTACGCCCCTGTACATCCCCATGCGCCCTGGTCTCTGATAGTAAGACCACTTACTGATCCCATAAACCAGCAGTAACCAGTAATCAGCTAAAATAGAGGCTTGCTGTTCAAGAGAATAATCAGTGAGCTTTTCTTTATCCAGCCTGTAGGTATATTCAGCAGCCCAGCTAAAAGCTCCCCGCATTCTCACCCATTGCCCGTGTTGGTGTTGCCAGACATGCCCCAACTCATGGATGAAAACATATTTATCTTCGATGAAAACCGAGTTTGCGGAAAAATCTTCCCTGTACATCGACTTTCTGTACCATAACTCCCCGTTTGGAGTCATCGCGTAGTTCTGTTTTTGTAGTCCGAATGGTAAATAGCTGTCGCAATGAATCCAGACACGGCTATACACTATCGAATCACCGAACACCCTACGAGCCATTGCTATCTCGCCTAAAGTCATCCGGCGTAATGTTCCTTCTTCTGCCTGTGCGCTCATAAACCGTCCTCCTTGTATGATTTATCTAAATCGTAAAATCATAAGTCGAAATAGTCTATACACGAACATTAGCCATTCATCAAATACAGTGATGATGCAAGCGTTACTCCCCATTGGTACTATCCCCGTCCTCTTGTAGCATGGACTCAATAAACTCTCGTTGCTCATGCGTCAGTGCAAGTTCTTCCAGCAAGCGCTCTAACTCTTCCTCAGGTGATTCATCTTGAATCTGTCTGTTCCCGATAGCCATGCTCACCCTTGAGTTATTAGGATTTATCGCAGAGTATTCAGGGTGCAGAAAATGCGCAACTAACAGATTTTGGACAATAAAGCCTTATTGCCCATTGATGGTATGACAATGGGTGGTGCAACAGCATCAGCGTTTTGCCTACTGGCAATGTGTGTCAAACCACTCACGTACCTCATCAGTAGTAGCGCTCTCTTTGTGTTTGGCTACTGCCCACACAGAAAAGTTATTCAGGTACTTTTCGTAAAAGCCACCAACTGGATATTCAATCCCCTTTTTAATGAAAGTTTTAACAAATCTTTTTTCTGCAATTTCCTTCTGGGAGTTCGTGAAATCTACCGAGTAGCGGGGCGCGTTAGCAATGAAATGGCAATAAATCCCGCTTAGTACATCTGTATCATTTAACAATGGGGGAGTCTGACAAGCCCAAATATCTTGAATGGAGGATGAAGTACCAGCATTCGTCTTATATAGAGTTGCTTCCTTCCCTTTGCTTTTGCAAAAGTCCCCAATCAGTGACATTACAATATCCGCGTTACTTACGTCTCTGTAACGAGCGGTTACAAGCCATCCTAAGCTCTGATCATAACTCTCCGAATAAGTAGGCACATCTAAGTGCTCTTGCCGCTGAGAACCCCCGCTACAACCGACGCAAATGGCACAGAAAAAAAGTGATAATCCTTTAATACACATGATCTACCGTCAACAGTTTGTTATTAAACATATTTAACCTCAGAGCAACTTGAGTGTTTTGTTTTTTCTCTTAACATTCCAAATCAGGCTAATGAGGGGTAAGCCATTATGGATTAAGGTTCAGATACAACTGAAATAATAGAGAATCCAGCAATCTCCGTCCCCCCTCTGCCAGAGTGAAATCTGGCGGAATCCCTTCTGACTGCGTCCTGGACTTCATCTTGTGTTGGCTCGTGGTCAGAGCGAAGTAACACCGTCTCCGCTCTGGTTTCTTTCCCGTCTCTGTGTTCGTATGTGATTTTATACGTGATGCTCATCATCTTCCTCCGCCTTTTTGGATGTACTTTAGTTTAGACAATACCATCCACAAAGCCCCGTTAATGGTACAAGTAACAAGCTGAGCATAAGCGAGGTACTTGTAGTACCTGCATATTACAAGTACATGGGTACGGATGATCGCAGTGATTGCCACTCTGCACCTGTTTATGTTATGTAGCTCATAACGCTACACACCGGACTTATAGACATATGATCAATAAAATGGATTTATAAGAAGTCACACATAAAAACAGGGTATTACTGATAACACTGGCGCTCATGACCCAACAAACTCACGTAGAACTTATCACGCTAATCTTGATAGACTAACAGGAGACTGAGAATACTAAGGCGTGTATTTACAGCAATACAATCTATGACGATCAGTCCGTTTGAACAATGCAAATGTATTAAGACGTCTGTAGAGTATTCAGAACACTTTGATTATTAAATCATCATTTCTGTTCATTCGCGGCAGTAAGTAAATCAATAAAAATCTCGGAGAAGAGAGCGTCTTTAAAAATATCAATCTTAAAGATCTTCTGATGACTACCAGAAGTTAACTGTGATTTTAATCTCATTCTAATGACATCATGATAATCTTTAGAAGCAGAGAAAACATAGAATATAGCAAATCCCTCCACAACGAAATACCATAGTACACTGTCAGCCTCATCACTTTTTATAAAAGCAAAGTTACTAAGAATAGATTTAATAACGTGATCAGGAATATTATTCGTTGTATCGATCAATCTAAATACACAAATACGGATGAAGTTATCCACCTTCAAATGACTAAGTTTATTTATTCTCACCTGTTTATTTTTAATGCAATGCCTCATCAAGTCATCCAACTCAGGAACTCCATTAACAGTTGAATAATGCACACTTTTAGAGATAGAGGCTCTCCATAGTATACTTAGTAAGAAAAGATAAAATCGCTTATAATCGAAAGAGTTGATGATAATATGGTCAGAGTTTTTACGTATATTATGATGATTTCTCAACAATCTTGTTCCATACGATTCGTACTCATGGCTGATAAACTGCTCACATTCGAAGCATAGAAGTGGCTCTTTAGGATCAACATTTTCTCGTTTTGGTTTACTACCTTTTTGAAATATGATCAACTGAGAATCATTCTTCTTCAATCGTTTGAAATAGCTTCTTGGTATGCTATGAGATTCCAGTAGTTCTTTCTCTTCGAGACATAACTTACAGATACTTTTCATAAGTTTCCCATAATATAAAAATGTCGATATTTACATTCCCTGCTTAGCAAGATATTAAATAAGGTCTCATAGAATCCCCAAGATACTTACCCTATTCATACTATCACAAGCATGTTCAGTTTATTTGTTAACTGGTACTAACTCCAAAACGCCATAATGCGCCTGTCTGTGACAGTTCGGGCACAATGCAATCGCATTTTCAACGGAATCTTCCCCACCATTCGAAAGCCACTCAATGTGATGAACCTCAAGAAATGGTGTGCCGTCTATTTTGAGAAAAGGAGCGTCACTCTTACAGCTTTGACACTTGCTATTAGCCCTTGAAAGAACTTCGGCTACCACATAGGGGCTTCGCTTATAAACTCGTGTTGTAACCTCGATTAGCTCAGGAGTTTTATTCTCAGCGTCTAAAATCTCTTTGCGTTCTGACGGGGGCAGCTCTGACGCATCATCAACAGCCTTTTCAAACTCAGATTTCACCTTACGGTAACACCATTTACCTTGCTGATCCTGATACAACTCCCAAATACCATGAATAGAGGGTTGATAGATTTCAAAGATCTTCCCTCGCTTGAACAATCGGTCATACTCATGATGCCGATGGGTTACATCATCAGTTCGCCTGGCTGTTTTGTTGAAACTCCAGTAGCTACGATTGCAGTTGACTGAGTTAACAATGAGATTCAAGTGGGTGTCGTCTTTATAATGCGGAAATCGCTCTTTCAGATAAGCATCCACTTGCTTCGCCGTTGCCGCCCCTCCGAACTGTTCCTCAATCACTTGAACAGTAGTGATTCTTATCGGTTGGTCGCCATACTTGTATGTTCGATTTGATTTTGAAGACATCAAAAAACCTCTTGCAATCTAAGATTTATCTTAGATTAACTATCGAGCATAACTTGTGCAACTCTCTGATTTTGGACAATAGAAGCCATAAAGCCCCGTTGGTGATACAGCAACAAGCGTAGCGACTTCATCAGACTGTCAGAGGGATCACACCTTATCAGGATAACCGTGTACCCTTGCGGGAGCGTGGCTGAAGCGCTGATAGAGCCTACATGTCGTTTGTAGGTACGTTATCACCATAAACCTGTTTACATGGCTCATAAGGCCGCACGTCGGGCTTTAATGCGTGTGATCAATCTGTCGATGACATAACGGTGTCTGGATGGGCTTTTTCTTCACGTTTTGCTATCGAGGTGTGAGGATGCAGCTGCCGCCAACGCTGAGTTATACGGTCATCTCACCATGTAACTTAGCGTGACAGTTACCAAGGGCGGATCACAATGGTATAACCCATAGGTTACAAAAAAGAGGTAACTATTTAAGTTGCTGACAGAGAAGGCTTTTAAGGCTTCTCCACAAGGGGAGAGATCTGGAGCGGGCGAAGGGAATCGAACCCTCGTATAGAGCTTGGGAAGCTCTCGTTCTACCATTGAACTACGCCCGCTTTGAGGTGCGTAAGGCATTATAGACCTTACGCACCTTCATACAAGCCTCTTCGCAACTAACCGGCGATTAAATAATCACTTAGCACTTCGGTTTGCTGCCGGGCGCAGGAAGATAACGCTGCGGATCGATGGCCGTCGCCTTATAGCGAATCTGGAAATGCAGCTTCACCGCGTCCGTGCCGGTGCTGCCCATGGTGGCAATCTTCTGCCCGGCTTTGACGTTCTGCCCGTTGTTGACCAGCATCGTATCGTTATGCGCATAGGCCGTGATGTAGTCTTCACCATGCTTAATCATGATCAGGTTACCGTAGCCGCGAAGCTGGTTACCCACGTAAACCACCTTCCCTGCCCCGGAGGCATAAACAGGCGTACCGCGCGCAGCCGCGATATCAATACCTTTGTTACCGCCCTCAGACAGGGAGTACGGCAGCACCACTTTACCGCTGGCCGGCCAGACCCAGCAGCGTTGACCGACCGGCGGCCAGGACGACTGCGGCACCGCGTAAGACGGCGTCACTTTGGCGGTTTTGCCTTTCGAAGAGGATTTTTTACCCGAGGACGATCCGCCGCTAACCTTCAGCTGCTGCCCCACCTCGATGGTGTAGGGCGGAGAGAGGTTATTCAGCCGTGCCAGATCCTTCACGCTGGTTCCCGTTGCGCGCGAAATCCGGTACAGCGTATCCCCGCGCTTAACGGTATAGACCGAACCGGAATAGCTGCCCATATCCGAAGATTTGCTCCCTGAACAGCCCGCCAGCAATAGCGTCAGCGTCAGGCAAAAAATGGCGGTGATGGGGTTTCTCGTCAGGCTTCCTGCAAACAAAACAGATCCTCGGTCAGCGTGAATGGCGCACTATGATAACAGCCAAAACGAATATGGGTCATGCCCTTTTCCGCTCTACGCGCCAAACCGTTCGTATAAGAATGCAGTATAATGATCCGGCTGATGGTGCTGAACCACTCGGCATTTTGGCACTGGAGCATGAATGAGTATTCAAGAACACGTTATTTTGGTAAACGACCAGGGAATGGTGATTGGCACTCAGGAAAAATATGCCGCGCACACCTTACATACCCCGCTGCATCTGGCTTTCTCCTCCTGGCTTTTTAACGCAAACGGCGAATGTCTGATCACCCGGCGCGCCTTAAGCAAAAAAGCCTGGCCCGGCGTCTGGACCAACTCCGTCTGCGGCCACCCGCAGTCCGGCGAAGAGACGATTCAGGCGATAATTCGCCGCTGCCGCTTTGAAGTAGGCGCTGAGCTAACCGATATCACCGCCGTCGCCCCTGAATTTCGCTATCGGGAAACCGACCCGTCCGGGATCGTGGAAAACGAAATTTGCCCGGTATTCGCCGCCCGCATCACCAATGACGTGACGATAAACGAAGATGAAGTGATGGACTATCAGTGGGTTGAACTGGACGCGCTATTCCGCGCGCTGGACGCGACGCCCTGGGCGTTTAGCCCGTGGATGGTCATGGAAGCGACGACCGCCCGCGAAAAACTCAAAGCCTTCGCGGCGCAATAAAAAAGCCCCTTTCGGGGCTTTTTTAACATCTTAACGCCTTATTTCACCGGGCGCATCGCCGGGAACAGGATCACATCGCGGATGGTATGGCTGTTGGTGAACAGCATCACCATACGGTCAATACCAATCCCCAGACCCGCCGTTGGTGGCAGACCGTGTTCCAGCGCGGTCACGTAGTCTTCGTCGAAGAACATCGCTTCATCGTCGCCTGCCGCTTTCGCGTCAACCTGGTCCTGGAAGCGCTGAGCCTGGTCTTCCGCATCGTTCAGCTCGCTAAAGCCGTTGCCGATTTCACGGCCGCCGATGAAGAATTCAAAGCGATCGGTGATCTCCGGGTTCTCGTCATTACGACGCGCCAGCGGAGAGACTTCAGCCGGGTATTCAGTGATGAAGGTCGGCTGAATCAGGTGCGCTTCGGCCACTTCTTCAAAGATCTCGGTCACGATACGGCCCAGACCCCAGCTCTTCTCAACCTTGATACCGATGCTTTCAGCGATCGCTTTCGCAGAATCGAAGTTATCCAGGTCCGCCATGTTGGTTTCCGGACGGTATTTATTGATCGCTTCGCGCATGGTCAGTTTTTCGAACGGCTTGCCGAAGTCGAAGACTTCTTCACCGTAAGGAACCTGCGTGGTGCCCAGAATATCCTGCGCCAGCGTACGGAACAGGGATTCGGTCAGCTCGATCAGATCTTTGTAATCCGCATACGCCATATAGAGTTCCATCATGGTGAACTCTGGGTTATGACGAACGGAGATACCTTCGTTACGGAAGTTACGGTTGATCTCGAACACGCGGTCGAAACCACCGACCACCAGACGCTTCAGGTACAGTTCCGGCGCGATACGCAGGTACATGTCCAGGTCCAGGGCGTTGTGATGGGTGATGAACGGACGCGCAGACGCGCCGCCAGGGATCACCTGCATCATTGGGGTTTCCACTTCCATAAAGTCGCGGTTGACCATGAACTGGCGGATACCGGCCATGATCTGAGAGCGAATTTTGAAGGTCTTACGGGATTCATCGTTAGAGATGAGATCCAGGTAGCGCTGACGATAGCGCGCTTCCTGATCCTGCAGGCCGTGGAATTTGTCCGGCAGCGGGCGCAGGGCTTTGGTCAGCAGACGCAGTTCGGTGCAGTGGATAGACAGTTCACCGGTTTTGGTTTTGAACAGTTTACCTTTCGCGCCCAGGATATCGCCCAGGTCCCACTTTTTGAACTGCTCGTTGTAGATGCCTTCCGGCAGGTCGTCACGGGAAACGTACAGCTGAATACGGCCGCCCACGTCCTGCAAGGTCACGAAGGAGGCTTTACCCATGATACGACGGGTCATCATGCGGCCAGCAACGGCCACTTCAACGTTCAGCGCTTCCAGCTCTTCGTTATCTTTAGCGTCGAAGTCAGCGTGCAGTTGGTCTGAGGTATGGTCACGACGAAAATCGTTCGGGAACGGCACGCCCTGCTCGCGCAGCGCTGCCAGCTTCTCGCGGCGGGTTTTCAGTTCGTTGTTAAGATCGACTACCGCGTCAGCGCCCTGTGCTTGTTGTTCAGACATGTTGGTTCCTCATAACCCTGCTTTCAAACTTGCTTCGATAAATTGGTCCAGGCTGCCGTCCAGCACCGCCTGCGTGTTGCGGGTTTCAACCCCGGTACGCAGGTCTTTGATGCGGGAGTCATCAAGGACGTAAGAACGGATCTGGCTGCCCCAACCGATGTCGGACTTGTTGTCTTCCATCGCCTGTTTCTCAGCATTTTTCTTCTGCATTTCCAGCTCATAAAGCTTCGCTTTCATCTGCTTCATGGCCTGGTCTTTGTTCTTATGCTGGGAACGGTCGTTCTGGCACTGTGTTACCAGCCCGGTTGGAATGTGGGTAATACGCACCGCCGATTCCGTACGGTTAACGTGCTGACCACCCGCGCCGGATGCGCGGTAAACGTCGATACGCAGGTCCGCCGGGTTAATTTCAATATCAATATCTTCATCAACTTCCGGGTAAACAAACGCGGAGCTGAAGGAGGTATGACGGCGGCCACCGGAATCGAACGGGCTCTTACGCACCAGGCGGTGCACGCCGGTTTCGGTACGCAGCCAGCCGTAGGCGTAATCGCCAATGATCTTGATGGTGACGGATTTCAGACCCGCAACTTCACCTTCAGACTCTTCGATAATTTCGGTTTTGAAGCCGCGCGCTTCTGCCCAACGCAGGTACATGCGCGTCAGCATGCTGGCCCAGTCCTGCGCTTCGGTGCCGCCAGAACCTGCCTGAATATCGAGATAGCAGTCGGCGCTGTCGTATTCGCCGGAGAACATACGGCGGAATTCCAGCTGCGCCAGCTTCTCTTCCAGCACGTCGAGTTCTGCTACGGCTTCGTTAAAGGTTTCTTCGTCGTCGGCTTCGACGGCCAGCTCCAGCAAACCGGAAACATCTTCCAGCCCCTGGGCCATTTGATCCAGCGTATCTACGATAGCTTCGAGAGAGGAACGCTCTTTACCCAGCGCCTGCGCGCGTTCAGGTTCGTTCCAGACGTCCGGCTGTTCCAGCTCGGCGTTTACTTCTTCAAGACGCTCTTTCTTGGCATCGTAGTCAAAGATACCCCCTAAGAACGTCAGAGCGCTCCGTGAGGTCCTGAATACGGTTTTTTACCGGATTAATTTCAAACATGGTCTGTTTTCTTTTATGGACTTGTCAAAATGCGGTGATAAGAGCGGGATTGTACCGAATCCACGCCCTTTTTTATAGAGATTACTGCCGCTAAATTGGCCAGATATTGTCGATGATGATCTGCAGGGTGCGGTTACCGCGAAACTCGTTGATGTCCAGTTTGTACGCCAGTTCGACCTCGCGCACGCCGTTGTCCGGCCAGATGGAGGTATCGACGTTGAAGGCAATGCCGTCCAGCAGCGGTCCACCGCCCACGGGCTCGACCATCACCTTCAGATGACGTTCGCCGACGATGCGCTGCTGCAGCAGGCGGAAACGCCCGTCGAACAGCGGTTCCGGGAACATCTGTCCCCACGGACCGGCATCGCGGAGCATTTGCGCCACGTCCATCGTCATCTCAAGCGGTGAGAGCTCACCATCGGACACCACTTCCCCCTGCAGCAGGGCCGGATCAATCCAGTCGGTGACCAGTTCACCAAACAGACGCTGAAACTCGTCGAATTTCGCCTCTTCCAGAGACAGGCCTGCCGCCATCGCATGGCCGCCGAACTTGATCATCAGACCCGGATACAGCGTATCGAGACGCTCCAGCGCATCGCGCATGTGCAGCCCCTGGATTGAGCGGCCAGAACCTTTCAGCGTGCCGTCACCCGCGGGGGCGAACGCGATCACCGGCCGGTGGAAACGTTCTTTAATACGCGACGCCAGAATGCCCACCACGCCCTGATGCCACTCGGGATGGTACATCGCCAGGCCGCCCGGCAGCGTATCGCCGCTGCGTTCAAGCTTTTCGCACAGGGTCAGCGCTTCGGCCTGCATCCCCTGCTCAATCTCTTTACGGGTCTGGTTCAGCGCGTCCAGCTCGTTGGCCAGCACGCGCGCTTCACCGATGTTGTCGCACAGCAGCAGCGCCACGCCGACGGACATATCGTCCAGCCTTCCGGCTGCGTTAAGACGCGGGCCGAGGGCAAAGCCCAGGTCGCTTGCCGCCAGCTTGAGCGGATCGCGGTTGGCAATCTCCAGCAGCGCCTTGATCCCCGGACGGCACTTGCCCGCCCGAATGCGGCTTAGGCCCTGCCAGGTCAAAATACGGTTATTAGTATCGAGCGGTACCACGTCCGCGACGGTGCCCAGCGCCACCAGATCGAGATATTCGGCAAGGTTCGGTACGGCAATGCCGCGAGAGTCGAACCAGCCCTTATCGCGCAGCAGGGTACGTAATGCCAGCATCAGATAAAACGCTACGCCCACGCCTGCGAGGGATTTCGATGGGAAATCGCAGTCGCGCAGGTTGGGGTTAATAATCGCTTCCGCATCCGGCAGCGTTTCGCCCGGCAGATGGTGATCGGTGACCAGCACCGGGATCCCCAAAGCGTGAGCATGATCGACGCCCGCATGGGAAGAGATCCCGTTATCGACGGTCATGATCATCTGCGCACCACGGGCGTGGGCCTGATCGACCACTTCCGGACTGAGGCCATAGCCGTCTTCAAAACGGTTCGGCACCAGATACGTGACGTTATCGCAGCCCAGCGCGCGCAGGCTGAGCACGCTCAGCGCGGTGCTGGTTGCGCCGTCGGCGTCGAAATCACCCACCACCACAATCCGCGTTCCCTCACGAAGCGCGTTGTAGAGCATTTCAGCGGCTTTTTCGATACCGCTCAGCTGCTGCCAGGGGAGCATCCCTTTCACGCTGCGTTCAAGATCCTCAGCGCTACGCACGCCGCGGCTGGCGTAGAGGCGCTTAAGCAGCGCCGGGAGATCGTCTGGTAAATCAACCGGTTCAACCGCCTCGCGGCGGCGCAATTTTATCGGGGCTTTCACGCGGATTATTTACCACCAAACTGTTTCTGGTGCGCGTCGAGGAACTCTTTCATCTCTTTCGGTCCCTGATAGCCCGGAACGACATAGCCGTTGCTCAGGACAATCGCAGGCGTACCGCTCACGCCAAACTGCACGCCGAGCGCGTAGTGGTTAGCAATATCAATGTCGCAGGAGGCCGGCTTAACGCCTTTGCCGTTCATCGCATCGTCAAACGCTTTGTTACGGTCTTTCGCACACCAGATCGCCTTCATGTCCTGCTCCGGCTGGCTCTGCACGCCCGCGCGCGGGAAGGCCAGGTAACGCACGGTGATGCCCAGCGCGTTGTAGTCTGTCATCTCTTCATGCAGCTTGTGACAGTAGCCGCAGGTGATGTCGGTGAAGACGGTAATGACGTGTTTTTCCTGCGCCGCTTTATAGACGATCATCTCTTTTTCGAGCGCGTTCAGGTTTTTCATCAGCAGCTGGTTGGTGACGTTCACCGGCTGCGCGCCGCTCACGTCGTACATTGGCCCCTGAATAATGTGCTTGCCGTCTTCGGTGACGTACAGCACGCCGCTGTTGGTCAGCACCGTTTTCATGCCGGCAACCGGTGCAGGCTGAATATCGCTACCGGTGACGCCAAGCTTAGCCAGCGACTGTTTGATGGCGGCGTCGTCCGCATGGGCGAAACCGGTAAATGAGGCTGCCAGCAGGGTGAACAGCGCGAAAGACTTTTTCATATGTGATCCTGTTACAATTCGTCGGCACTCACGCACGAGGGTGGTGCTGTTGGTGTAGCTGCCGCAGGCGTTCCGTCGCGACATGGGTGTAAATCTGCGTTGTGGAAAGATCGCTGTGCCCCAGCAGCATCTGCACCACGCGTAAATCAGCGCCGTGGTTTAACAGATGCGTCGCGAAGGCGTGACGCAATACGTGCGGCGAAAGCTTTTCACTGTCGATACCCGCCAGTGTGGCGTAATGCTTGATGCGATGCCAGAACGTTTGCCGCGTCATCTGCTGGGCGCGCTGGCTCGGAAACAGGACGTCGATAGACGTACCATTGAGCAGCCACGGACGACCGTGCTCCAGATACGTTTCCAGCCAGTAAACCGCCTCTTCACCCAGCGGAACCAGCCTTTCCTTGTTTCCTTTACCGATGACGCGCACCACGCCCTGACGCAGGCTGATGTCGCTCATCGTCAGGCCAACCAGTTCCGAAACGCGCAAGCCGGTAGCATACAATAGCTCAAGCATGGCTTTATCGCGTAACTCCAGCGGCAGGTCAACAGCCGGTGACTGTAATAATCTCTCAACTTGTGCTTCGCTGAGATCTTTCGGTAGCCGCTGCGGAAGCTTAGGGGATGCCAGCAGCGCGCTGGGATCGTCTTCACGAATCTTCTCACGGTAGAGATGCTGGAACAGCCGACGCATGGCGCTGAGCAAACGCGCGGAACTGGTGGCTTTATAGCCCCCTGCGATACGTTCCCCAAGCAGCGCCTGCAGGTCGTCACGTTGCGCACTCGCGAGGGATAACCCCCGGTGTGCAAGCCACTCCACCAGCATGGTAAGATCGCGACGGTAGGCGCTGAGGGTATTCTCGGCCAGATTTTTCTCCAGCCACAGCGCGTCGAGAAACTGTTCGATCAGTGCGAGATCCTTTTCCACATCAGCCCCTTTGATTCTGCAGTCAGGCCATTATGCCTGATTGCGACCGGTTTCTGGTACACTACGCGCAAAGTCAAAGCAAGAATTGAGATAGTTACGCGATGAATATTGGTCTGTTCTATGGTTCCAGCACCTGCTACACCGAAATGGCGGCAGAGAAAATTCGCGACATCATTGGCCCGGAACTGGTGACGTTGCATAACCTGAAAGATGACGCGCTTACGCTGATGGAGCAGTATGACGTGCTGATCCTCGGCATCCCGACATGGGATTTCGGCGAGATACAGGAAGACTGGGAAGCTATCTGGGACCAGCTCGATACGCTCAACCTCGACGGCAAAATCATTGCCATGTACGGCATGGGGGATCAGCTGGGTTACGGGGAATGGTTCCTGGACGCGCTAGGCATGCTGCATGACAAGCTGGCGCCGAAAGGCGTGTCGTTTATCGGCTACTGGCCAACCGAAGGTTACGAGTTCACCAGTAAAAAACCGATTATCGCCGACGGCGAGCTGTTTGTTGGACTCGCGCTGGATGAAACCAACCAGTACGATCTCAGCGATGAGCGCCTGCAAAGCTGGTGCGAGCAGATTCTGGGCGAAATGGCAGAAAAGTTTAGCTAACGCGCGTTACTCCTGCGTCGTCTGTTGCAACAGCATCCGGCGCAGGTCCCGCCACTCGGCAGCATCCATACTGTCAGCCGCCAGCCACAGATGCTGGCAACGCCCACCGTCCACCTTGCGTAACCGCAACATCATGCCGGAGTTAAGCATCCAGGGCATACCGAGAATCTCCCACTCTTTTCCCTGCCAGCGCAGGCGGGAATCCATCAGTAATTTAATCTCTCCCTGACGGGCATTAATGCGACGCTGGCTGCGTACGCTGTCAAAAACGACAAACGACAGTAACAGCAGCCACAGCGGCGTATAGCTCAGCGGCCACGGCATCAGTAACACAAAGGCCGCAACCAGGCCGTGGAGCAATAAAGACATCCACTGCGAGCGCCACGAGACGCGAAGATCAGATTGCCACAGGACCACGTTCCCGATTCCGTGTTTGAATTAATTGCACCATCCGTTGCAACTCGGTGTCGGCGGGTTTGCCGTGGTTCATCAGCCAGTTGAATAAATCCGGATCGTCAGACTCAAGCAGGCGAACAAACAGACGCTTATCATCATCGCTTAAGCTGTCATACTCATATTCGAAGAAAGGCATGATGGAAATATCAAGTTCACGCATGCCGCGACGGCACGCCCAGTGAATACGGGCCTTGTTGTTAATATCCATGTTCAGTTTCCTGCATTACGTTTGGCACAGTCGGTACCCCGTTCAATGTTCTTTATTTCTCTACGGGGACACCAGCTAGTGTAACGTGTTTTTGACCGTTTCATTACTGGAATATTGCGATCGCCGAGCAGGCTTCCAGAATAATCCATACAAAGACAGCGGATTACATTATTTTGCGTAGCGCTACGCATAACCGGTTTATGGCACAAATGGTCTGTTGAAAGCGCTTGCATTGCCTGCAGGCTCTTTTACCATTAGGCATTATCAAAGCGTTAAGCAATTCAGGATATCGTTATGGCCTTTACACCATTTTCTCCTCGCCAGCCCGCCGCCTCTGCGCGTCTGCCGCTGACGCTTATTTCTCTTGATGACTGGGCGCTGGCAACGCTCACCGGTGCCGACGCCGAAAAATATCTGCAGGGCCAGGTGACCGCCGACGTCAGCCAGATGACCGAACATCAGCACCTGCTGGCCGCGCATTGCGACCCAAAAGGCAAAATGTGGAGCAACCTGCGTATCTTCCGCCGTCAGGACGGCTTTGCCTTTATTGAGCGCCGCAGCCTGCAAGAGGCCCAGCTCAAAGAGCTGAAGAAGTACGCGGTCTTTTCCAAAGTCACTATCACCCCGGATGACGAACATGTCCTGCTGGGTGTGGCCGGTTTCCAGGCGCGTGCGGCGCTGAAAAATCTCTTCAACGAACTGCCGGATGCAGAAAAGCAGGTGGTCAGTGAAGGCGCGACCTCAATCCTGTGGTTTGAACACCCGGCGGAGCGTTTCCTGTTAGTCACGGATGCGGCAACGGCCGAACGCGTAACCGAAGCGCTGCGCGGCGAAGCGCAGCTCAACAACAGTCAGCAGTGGCTGGCGCTGAACATCGAAGCGGGTCTGCCGGTGATTGACGCCGCAAACAGCGCGCAGTTTATTCCTCAGGCAACCAACCTGCAGGCGCTGGGGGGGATCAGCTTTAAAAAGGGCTGTTACACCGGCCAGGAGATGGTGGCGCGTGCAAAATTCCGCGGCGCAAACAAACGTGCGCTGTGGACGCTGGTGGGCCATGCCAGCCGTGTACCTGAAGCGGGTGAGGACTTAGAGCTGAAGATGGGTGATAACTGGCGCCGCACCGGCACCGTGTTAGCCGCCGTACAGCTGGATGATGGACGTCTTTTGGTTCAGGCCGTCATGAACAACGACATGGAAGCCGACAGCGTGTTCCGCGTGCGTGACGATGCGAATACGTTGAGTATTGAGCCGCTGCCGTACTCTCTGGAAGAGTGATGCCGTATCGCCCGGTGGCGCTGCGCTTACCGGGCCTACTTATCCCGTAGGTCGGGTAAGGCGAAGCCGCCACCCGACAAAAAACTACACCTGCCCCACATACAAATAAATCGCCAAAAAGTGGCAAACGCTGCCGCCCAGCACAAAGCCGTGCCAGATGGCATGGTTGTACGGGATGCGCTTGCAGACGTAGAAAATCACGCCGAGCGAATACACCACGCCGCCTAAGGCCAGAAGCGTTACCCCTCCTACCGACAGTTTGACTGCGAGTTGATACACCACAATCAGCGACAGCCAGCCCATGGTCAGATAGGTGACCAGTGACAGCACCTTAAACCGGTGCGCTATGGTCAGCTTAAACAGGATCCCCAGCAGTGCCAGGCTCCAGATAACAATCATCAGGCCACGCGACAGCGGTGAGTTGAGCCCCACCAGCAGAAACGGCGTATAGGTACCTGCAATTAGAAGATAGATAGCGCAGTGGTCAAATTTCTTAAGCCACGTCTTGGCCCGCTGATGCGGGATGGCGTGATACAGCGTCGACGCCAGGAACAGCAGGATCATGCTCCCGCCATACAGGCTGTAGCTGGTAATGGCCATCGCGCTGGCATTGGCGTCCACCGCCTGCACCAGCAATAACACTAAACCGACAATCCCAAACACCAGGCCAATGCCGTGGCTGATGCTGTTGGCTACTTCCTCAGCCAGCGAATATCCCTGCGCGATTAATGGTCTGCTCACCATACAAAACTCCGGGAAAACAAAAGATGATTATTCATCGCATTACTATGCTAACTGAGAATGATTCCAGTGAACACATGTTAGCTAAAAAAAATTCATTTCAAAATTTATACCTAAAAATCATAGATATAAATAAATCTTTCACCTAACAATTGTTCACATAAAAATTTAATCATTATGAATCAAGAGCATAAAAATGGATCCTGGCGTCTGGGTGCATGTTATGATGTGACGATGAGGTCAGAATGAGAGTTATGCCATTGTGAGTATGTTCACCCACTCCGCCATTGCCAGTCTCAATAATCTGGAGATGATGGTCTACAACTATGTCATAAAAAATCGTGACAAAGTCATGTATATGACCATCCGCGAGCTGGCGGATGCGGCGGGCGTCTCAACCACCACTATCCTGCGCTTTTGCCGCAAGCTTAACTGCGATGGATACTCGGAGTTTCGCGTGCGCTTTAAGCTTTATCTTGAACAGAACGAGCCCCAGCAGGCGAACTTCGGTGCCAGCGAAATTATCAGCTTTTTTAAAAGCGTGAATAATGAAGAGTTCGACGCGTTATTAGATAATGCGGTAGATATTATTTTATCGTCCGAGCGAATTATATTTGTCGGTGCCGGAACATCGGGTTCGCTGGCAAAATATGGCGCACGCTTCTTTTCTAATATCGGGAAATTCAGTAATCATATTGATGATCCTTATTTCCCGGTTACCAATGATATGGCGAAAAATGCGCTGGCGATTGTGCTTTCCGTCTCGGGCGAGACCGAGGAGATCCTGCGCTTCGCCAGCCAGTTCAGCCTGCATCACTGCAAGGTGCTCTCAATAACCAGCCACGAGCACTCGCGTCTCGCAAAACTGGCGGACTTTAATCTCTCCTGGCATATTCCTCAGACGCGTATTGCAGGCGTCTACGACATCACCACGCAAATTCCCGTCATTTATATTCTGGAGTCTCTCGGACGTAAACTGGCGAAGAAACTCACAGAATAAAACACCCTGTTTTTTTGATGTGACAAATCACATTTACTGTGAATTGTTATATCGTGACATTCAATTTCGCTTTGCTAGACTCGATGCCAATAAGCCATTTATTGAGAAGAGCAGCGATGAAAAAATTAACCTTACCAAAAGATTTTTTATGGGGCGGCGCGGTTGCCGCTCACCAGGTTGAAGGCGGCTGGAACAAAGGCGGCAAAGGGCCAAGCATTTGTGACGTATTGACCGGCGGCGCGCACGGCGTCCCGCGCGAAATCACCCAGGAAGTAGTGCCGGGTAAATACTATCCAAACCACGAGGCCATCGACTTCCACGGCCACTATAAAGAAGACATCAAGCTGTTTGCCGAGATGGGTTTCAAGTGCTTCCGCACCTCTATCGCCTGGACGCGCATCTTCCCGAAAGGTGACGAAACGCAGCCAAACGAAGAGGGGCTGAAGTTCTACGACGACATGTTCGACGAGCTGCTGAAATATAACATCGAACCGGTAATCACCCTCTCCCACTTCGAAATGCCGCTGCACCTGGTGCAGGAGTACGGTAGCTGGACCAACCGTAAAGTGGTCGATTTCTTCGTGCGCTTCGCGGAAGTGGTTTTTGAGCGCTACAAAAACAAGGTCAAATACTGGATGACCTTCAACGAAATCAATAACCAGCGTAACTGGCGCGCGCCGCTGTTCGGTTACTGCTGCTCGGGCGTGGTCTATACCGAACACGACAATCCGGAAGAGACCATGTACCAGGTCCTGCACCACCAGTTTGTGGCCAGCGCCCTGGCGGTGAAAGCCGCGCGCCGCATCAACCCTGAGATGAAAGTTGGCTGCATGCTGGCCATGGTGGCGCTCTATCCGTTCTCCTGCAAACCGGAAGACGTGATGTTCGCCCAGGAATCCATGCGCGAGCGTTATGTCTTTACCGACGTCCAGCTGCGCGGATACTACCCGTCCTACGTGCTGAACGAGTGGGAGCGCCGCGGCTTCTCCATAAAAATGGAGGCAGGCGACGAGCAGATCCTGCGTGAAGGTACCTGCGACTACTTAGGTTTCAGCTACTACATGACCAACGCGGTGAAAGCGGAAGGCGGGACCGGCGATGCGATTTCCGGTTTCGAAGGCAGCGTGCCGAATCCGCACGTGAAAGCATCCGACTGGGGCTGGCAGATCGATCCGGTAGGCCTGCGTTATTCCCTGTGCGAACTGTACGAGCGTTATCAGAAGCCGCTGTTTATCGTGGAAAACGGGTTCGGCGCCTACGATAAGGTGGAAGAAGACGGCAGCATCAACGACGACTATCGCATCGACTACCTGCGTGCCCACGTGGAAGAGATGATCAAAGCCGTGACGCACGACGGCGTGGATCTGATGGGCTATACGCCATGGGGCTGCATCGACTGCGTGTCGTTCACCACCGGCCAGTACAGCAAGCGCTACGGATTTATCTACGTGAATAAACACGACGACGGTACGGGCGACATGTCGCGTTCGCGCAAGAAAAGCTTCGAGTGGTATAAGGGCGTAATTGCCAGCAACGGCGAGAAACTGTAGCGCCGGGCGGCGCTACGCTTGATCCCCTCTCCCTTTGGGAGAGGGTTAGGGTGAGGGGTCTACTTCCCGCCCGCTAGCTCAATAAAACTGCCCGTTACGTACGACGCCTTCTCGCTCAGCAGCCAGACAATCGCCTGCGCCACCTCTTCCGGCTGGCCGCCGCGCTGCATCGGCAGCAACGATTTCACGCGATCCACTCGCCCCGGCTCTCCGCCGGACGCATGAATATCGGTATAAATCAGACCCGGACGTACGCAGTTGACGCGAATGCCCTGCGCCGCAACCTCCAGAGCTAAACCGGTTGTCAGAGAATCCACTGCGCCCTTCGACGCGGCATAATCCACATATTCACCCGGCGCGCCCAGGCGCGACGCGGCGGAAGAGACGTTCACTATCGCCCCGCCCTTGCCGCCATGCCTGAAGGACATGCGTTTTACCGCTTCCCGGCAGCAGAGAAAGTAGCCCGTGACGTTGGTCGCGAGGACGCGGTTAATGCGCTCAGCGGAGAGGTTCTCGATAGTGGATTGCTCAAACAGAATCCCCGCATTATTGACCAGCGCACGAAGCGGCTCGCCTTCACGATCGAGGCTGTCAAACATCGCCAGCACCTGGGCTTCATCACTGATATCTGCGCGGACGGCAAAGGCTTTACCGCCCGCTTCAACGATCTGGTTGATCACGTCCGTCGCGGCTTTAATGTTGTGATGATAGTTCACCGCCACGGTGTAGCCTTCGCGCGCCAGCTGCAGCGCGGTGGCTTTCCCAATGCCCCGGCTGGCGCCGGTGACCAGTGCTATTGCCATTTTCTTCTCCCAATAAAAAAGCCGGGTGGCGGCTTCGCCTTACCCGGCCTACGTTACTACATCAGCAATATTACTGGTATTCGCTCATCGGCACGCAGGAGCAGAACAGGTTACGGTCGCCGTAGACGTCATCAAGACGCTTCACGGTCGGCCAGTATTTGTTTGCCACGCCTGCCGGGAAGACGGCCAGCTCGCGGGAATAACCGTGGTTCCACTCGGAGACCATCTCATGCTGGGTATGCGGAGCGTTGACCAGCGGGTTATCTTCCAGCGTCCACTCGCCGTCCTGCACGCGGTCGATCTCCATGCGGATCGCCAGCATTGCGTCGATAAAGCGGTCCAGCTCGGCCTTGCTTTCAGACTCGGTCGGCTCAACCATCAGCGTACCCGCAACCGGGAACGACATGGTTGGCGCGTGGAAGCCGTAGTCGATCAGACGCTTGGCAATATCCAGCTCGCTGATGCCCGTTGCTTCTTTCAGAGGACGAATATCGAGGATACACTCGTGCGCCACGCGACCGTCGCGGCCGGTATAGAGCACCGGGAAGGCGGACTTCAGGCGCGTCGCAATATAGTTGGCGTTCAGAATCGCTACCTGGCTCGCCTGCTTCAGCCCTTCCGCGCCCATCATGCGAATATACATCCAGCTGATTGGCAGGATAGAGGCGCTGCCGAACGGTGCCGCAGAGACCGCGCCCTGACGGGTCAGCATGCCTTCAATCTGCACAACGCTGTGGCCTGGGACAAACGGTGCCAGGTGCGCTTTCACGCCGATTGGGCCCATGCCCGGGCCGCCACCGCCGTGCGGGATGCAGAAGGTTTTGTGCAGGTTCAGGTGCGACACGTCCGCGCCGATAAAGCCCGGAGAGGTAATGCCCACCTGGGCGTTCATGTTCGCGCCGTCGAGGTAAACCTGACCGCCGAACTGGTGCACCACTTCGCACACTTCACGGATAGTCTCTTCGTACACGCCGTGGGTAGACGGGTAGGTCACCATGATGCAGGAGAGCTTGTCGCCCGCCTGCTCGGCTTTCGCGCGCAGGTCGGCCAGATCGATGTTGCCATTTTTATCGCACGCAACTACCACCACTTCCATGCCCGCCATCTGGGCAGAGGCCGGGTTGGTACCGTGGGCAGAGCTTGGGATCAGGCAGATATCGCGGTGACCTTCGTTGCGGCTTTCGTGATAGTGACGGATCGCCAGCAGGCCCGCGTATTCGCCCTGCGCGCCAGAGTTCGGCTGCATGCAGAGCGCGTCATAACCGGTCAGCTTCACCAGCCAGTCGGAAAGCTGGTTGATCATCATATGATAACCTTCCGCCTGCTCTGGCGGGCAGAACGGGTGCAGCTCGGAGAATTCAGGCCAGGTGATCGGGATCATCTCTGCCGCGGCGTTCAGCTTCATGGTGCAGGAGCCCAGCGGGATCATCGCCTGGTTCAGCGCCAGATCCTTGCGCTCCAGAGAGTGCATATAGCGCATCATCTCGGTTTCACTGTGATAGCGATTAAAGACCGGATGCGTCAGGATCGCATCGTTACGCAGCATGCTTTCCTGAATAGAGCGGCTGTCGAGCGCGACCTCTTTGTCGAGCGCATCAATGTCCAGACCGTGCGCGTCACCCAGCAACACGCTGAACAGGTTCAGGATATCGTCGCGGGTGGTGCTTTCATCCAGCGTAATACCGACGGCGTTGTGGATGTCGCTGCGCAGGTTGATCTCTGCCGCATTCGCGCGCGCCAGCACGGCCGCTTTGTCCGCCACTTCCACACACAGGGTGTCGAAGTAGTGAGCGTGGCGCAGCTTAAGGCCTTTCTGCTGCAGACCGCAGGCCAGAATATCGGCCAGACGGTGAATGCGGCTTGCAATGCGCTTCAGGCCAGCCGGGCCGTGGAACACGGCGTAGAGGCTGGCGATGTTTGCCAGCAGCACCTGCGAGGTACAGATGTTGGAGTTCGCTTTCTCGCGGCGGATGTGCTGCTCGCGGGTCTGCATCGCCATGCGCAGCGCGGTGTTACCGGCAGCATCTTTTGAGACGCCGATAATACGGCCTGGCATAGAGCGTTTGAATTCATCTTTCGCGCCGAAGAACGCCGCGTGCGGGCCGCCGTAGCCCATCGGCACGCCGAAGCGTTGCGCAGAACCGAATACGATATCTGCGCCCTGTTTACCCGGCGCCGTCAGCAGCACCAGCGCCATAAAGTCGGCGGCAACGCTGACAACCACTTTGCGGGATTTCAACTCGGCAATCAGCGCGCCGTAGTCGTGTACTTCGCCCGTTGTCCCTACCTGCTGCAGCAGCACGCCAAAGACGTCCTGGTGATCCAGCACTTTGTCGGCGTCGTCGACGATCACGTCAAAACCGAAGGTTTCCGCGCGGGTGCGCACCACGTCCAGCGTCTGAGGATGCACGTCCGCCGCCACGAAGAAGCGGTTGGCATTTTTCAGCTTACTCACGCGCTTGGCCATCGCCATCGCTTCGGCGGCGGCGGTCGCTTCATCCAGCAGCGAGGCGGAGGCGATATCCATACCGGTCAGATCCAGCGTCACCTGCTGGAAGTTCAGCAGCGCTTCCAGACGGCCCTGAGAGACTTCCGGCTGATACGGAGTGTAAGCGGTGTACCAGCCCGGGTTTTCCAGCATGTTGCGCAGGATAACCGGCGGCAACTGCACGTTGGTGTAGCCCATGCCAATGTAAGACTTATAGCGCTTGTTCAGGCCTGCGATAGCCTTCAGCTCCGCCAGCGCGGCGAATTCCGTGGTTGCTTCCCCCACCTGAGGCGGCGTGGCAAGCTGGATGTCTTTTGGCACAATCTGGCCGATCAGTGCGTTTAATGAATCCGCGCCAACTGTCTTCAGCATCTCCTGCTGTTGCTGAGCATCCGGCCCAATGTGACGTTCAATGAAGGCGCCACGGTTTTCAAGCTGGCTTAAAGTCTGTGTCATGAGCGATGGTTCCTGAAACGTGCAGTGAATTTAAGTTCCCTCTCCCTCTGGGAGAGGGTTAGGGTGAGGGGAAGATGGGCACCCTCGCCCCTGCCCTCTCCCGAAAGGAGAGGGGGATAAACGATTACTCGTCTTCTAACAGTGCTTCGTACGCGGTCGCATCCAGCAGCGCGGCAACCTGAGATTCGTCGCTGGCTTTGATCTTGAAGATCCAGCCGCCTTCATAAGGCTCGCTGTTCACCAGCTCTGGCGAATCGCTCAGCGCGTCGTTGACGGCAACGATTTCGCCGCTTACTGGAGCGTAGATATCAGAAGCCGCTTTTACGGACTCCGCCACGGCGCAGTCGTCGCCCGCGCTAACGGTCGTGCCCACGTCAGGCAGATCAACAAACACCATGTCGCCCAGCAGCTCTTGCGCGTGCTCGGTGATCCCTACGGTGTAAGTGCCGTCCGCCTCTTTGCGCAGCCACTCGTGTTCTTTGCTGTATTTCAGTTCTGCTGGCACATTGCTCATTGAAGTTCTCCTGATAAAAATGATTAGGCGACCGGCTTACCGGCGCGAACAAAAATCGGTTTGGTCACGTTGACCGGCATTTCGCGGTTGCGGATTTGTACCACCGCCGTTTCGCCAATGCCCGCCGGCACGCGTGCCAGTGCAATACTGTAGCCCAACGTCGGGGAGAAGGTACCGCTGGTGATCACGCCTTCGCGAGGATTGCCGTCGGCATCGGTGAAGCGCACCGGCAGTTCACCGCGCAGCACGCCCTTCTCGGTCATCACCAGACCCACCAGCTGTTCAGTGCCCTTCTCGCGCTGCATCTCCAGCGCTTCACGGCCAATAAAGTCACGGTCAGCCGGTTCCCATGCAATGGTCCAGCCCATATTGGCGGCCAGCGGAGAGACGCCTTCATCCATCTCCTGACCGTAGAGGTTCATCCCCGCTTCCAGACGCAGCGTATCGCGCGCGCCCAGACCCGCAGGCTTCACGCCCGCTTCCACCAGCGCGCGCCAGAAATCAGCGGCCTTCTCGTTCGGCATGGCAATTTCGTAGCCCGCTTCACCGGTGTAGCCGGTGGTGGCGATAAACAGATCGCCCGCCTGCACGCCGAAGAACGGCTTCATGCCTTCGGTTGCTTTACGCTGCTCGTCGTTAAACAGAGACGCGGCTTTTGCCTGCGCGTTCGGCCCCTGTACGGCGATCAGCGACAGATCGTCACGGACGGTGATGTCGATGGCATAAGGTTCGGCGTGTTGGGTGATCCAGGAGAGGTCTTTTTCGCGGGTGGCGGAGTTGACAACGAGGCGGAAGAAATCTTCAGTGAAGTAGTAGACGATAAGGTCATCAATCACGCCGCCCGAGGCATTCAGCATGCCGGTGTAGAGCGCTTTACCCGGCGTTTTCAGTTTGGCGACGTCGTTTGCCAGCAGATAACGCAAAAACTCCCGGGTGCGGCTACCGCGCAGATCGACAATCGTCATGTGAGACACGTCGAACATACCGGCATCGGTGCGCACCGCGTGGTGCTCATCAATCTGCGAGCCGTAGTGCAGCGGCATCATCCAGCCATGGAAGTCCACCATGCGGGCGCCGCATAACACGTGTTGTTCGTACAAAGGAGTCTGTTGAGCCATCTTGTCCTCGTTGAAAAATTCACCGTGAAACCCGGTGTCGGCCCCGTTACCTGGCGCCGACGCAAACGTTCTCTTTTACCCGAACTTACCACCGAAACCGGCGGTTAACCATAAGGCAAAATGGGTCATCACATTAGCTTATGACCAAAAAACGCTAAAAAGCCTACAGAGTTATTCACTGTAAAAATGCGATTAACCCCGCACAAAATTAACAATGATCTAACAGGATTTAGCACATGGTGATATTTCGTGCGGAAAAACGGGCCGAATTTCCGTAACGACAAAAACACGACATTAGATTATCTAATGCGAAAAATGAGGTGAAATTAGAATATTTCAAACGAGGGAATTTCCCCGGCGCAGAGGCCGGGAAAATAAAGTGTGACGGGGGTCTAAATTAACGTAGCCAGTCCGGCAGGTCGTTAAGACCCATCGCCTGACGGAGGAGTTGAGGTTTAACACCCGGAAGGGTGTCAGCAAGCTTGAGGCCAATGTCGCGCAGCAGTTTTTTTGCCGGATTCGCCCCGGCAAACAGCTCGCGGAAGCCCTGCATGCCCGCCAGCATCATCGCCGCACTGTGCTTGCGGCTGCGCTCGTAGCGACGCAGGTAGAGATGCTGGCCGATATCTTTGCCTTCGCGATGCAGGCGACGCAGTTCCTCAACCAGCTCAGCCGCGTCCATAAAGCCAAGGTTAACGCCCTGCCCGGCCAGCGGATGAATGGTATGCGCCGCATCACCGACCAGCGCCAGACGGTGTGCCGCAAACTGACGCGCGTAGCGGCCGGTTAACGGGAACACCTGCCGCTCGCTTTCAAGGGCGCATAAGCCAAGGCGGTTATCAAACGCCATGCACAGCGCCTGGTTAAAGGCGTCCGGCGTCGCCTCCTGCATCAGCTGGGCTTTTTGAGGCACCAGGGACCAGACAATCGAGCACAGGTGCGGATCGGCAAGCGGCAGGAACGCCAGAATGCCGTCGTTGTGGAAAATCTGCCGCGCCACGCCGCCGTGCGGTTCCTCTGTTCGGATCGTTGCCACCAGAGCATGATGACGATAGTCCCAGAAGGTCAGCGGGATATCGGCCTTGTTGCGCAGCCAGGAGTTAGCACCGTCGGCACCGACCACCAGACGCGCGGTCAGCATGTCGCCGCTTTGTAAGGTGATAAACGCCTCGTTTTCACCCCACGCCACCTGCTGGACCTGCGCAGGCGCAACCAGGGTCACGTCACTGCACTGCTGTGCTTTCTGCCACAGCGCGTGGTGGATCACCGCGTTTTCGATGATATGACCCAGATGGCTATAGCCCATGCTTTCATCATCAAAAGCAATATGACCAAAGCTGTCTTTATCCCACACTTCCATGCCGTGATAGCAGCTGGCGCGCTGCGCCACAATATCTGCCCAGACGCCAAGGTGCGTCAGCAATTTCTCGCTGGCGGCATTGATCGCCGAGACGCGGAGTTCCGGCGGGGCATCTGGCGCAACGGGCTGAGGCTGCTTTTGCTCCAGCACCGCCACGCGCAGGCCGCTACCCTGTAAACCGCAGGCCAGCGCCAGTCCGACCATACCGCCGCCAACGATGGCGACATCAACATTTTGCACGGTGATAACTCCTTAACGCGCGACCCAACCAAGAGTCCGCTGCGCCAGCACGTCACGTGCCGGAATGAATAATTCCATCGCCATCAGCCCGAGGTTGCGACCTGCAACCAGCGGCGCCCAGCGATTGGCAAAGAGATGGACCAGGCCGTCGGTAACGCCAATCGTCGCCTCTTTATCGGCCTGACGTCGCTTCTGGTAATGGCTTAGCACCGAATAAGCGCCGCAATCTTTTTGCTCACTCCATGCCAGTGCCAGCGATTCCGCCAGGCTCATGACATCACGCAGGCCAAGGTTGAACCCCTGCCCAGCGATGGGGTGCAGCGTCTGCGCGGCATTACCGACAAGCGCCAGACGATGGGAGATAGACTGAGAGGCAGCGGTCAGCGAAAGCGGGTAGACCGCACGTTTCCCCGCATGGGTAATACGCCCCAGCCGCCAGCCAAAGGCTTTCTGCAGCTCGGTACAAAAACGTTCGTCTGACCAGGCTTTAACCTCTTCGGCCTTATCCTGAGGGTGACACCAGACCAGGGAACAGCGCCCGTCCGACATCGGCAGCATCGCCAGCGGGCCATGCTGCGTAAAGCGTTCAAACGCCCTGCCGCGGTGTTCAGCTGCGGTAGAGACGTTGGCAATGACCGCAACCTGCCCGTAAGGCTGCTGACGCCACTCCACGCCACACTGGGCGCCGAGCGATGAGCGCGAGCCGTCCGCGGCGACCAGAAGCTGGCCTTCAAGCACGATGCCGTTTTCCAGCGTTACGCTGACCGACGCCTCACTGCGGCTCACGCCGGCCACGCGCGCCGGACAATGCAGCGTGACGCCCGGCGCATCCTGGAGCAGGCGGAACAGACGCAATCCGACGTCGTGCAGCTCAACAACCTGACCCAGCGCGTCAATGCGGTAATCCTGCGCGTCCAGCGTGACAAAGCCAGCATGGCCGCGATCGCTTACGTGAACGGTTTTAATTGCCGTCGCGCAATCGGCGATGGCCTGCCAGATGCCAATGCGGGACAGCTGCTGACAGGTACCCTGCGCCAGGGCAATGGCGCGGGAATCAAAACCGGGATGATTCTTTGCCTGCGGCGCGACGGCTTCCACCAGGTGCACCGCAAGCTGCCCCTTCGTCAAATGCGAAATGGCCAGCGCCAGCGTGGCCCCGGTCATGCCGCCGCCAACGATAATCACGCTCATGCGCGTGCCGCTGCCATCAGCGCCTCGATATCGTCAGCGTTTTTCACGACGCTCGCGGTCAGGTTTTCGTTACCGGTTTCGGTAATGACGATGTCATCTTCAATACGAATGCCAATCCCGCGGTACTCTTCAGGCACGTCGGCATCCGGCGCGATATACAGGCCTGGCTCCACGGTTAACACCATGCCCGGCTCCAGCACGCGCGAACGGTCCGTGCCGTACGCGCCAACGTCATGTACATCCAGCCCCAGCCAGTGGCTCAGGCCGTGCATGAAATACGGTCGATGCGCATTTTCAGCGATCAGGATGTCGACCTCTCCTTTCAGGATCCCGAGCCTGACCAGGCCGGTAATCATGATGCGCACCACTGCGCCGGTCACTTCCTGCATGGAGGTACCGGGACGATACAGCCTGAGCGCCGTCTCAAGCGACTCGAGAACGATGTCGTAAATGGCGCGCTGTGCCGGTGAGAATTTACCGTTCACCGGGAAAGTACGAGTGATGTCCCCCGCGTAGCCTTGGTATTCGCAACCGGCGTCAATCAGCACCAGATCGCCGTCGCGCAGCGCGCTTTCGTTTTCGGTGTAGTGCAGAATGCAGCCGTTTTCTCCGCCGCCAACAATAGTGTTGTAGGAGGGATAACGCGCGCCGTGGCGGTTAAATTCGTGATGAATTTCGCCTTCCAGCTGGTATTCGAACATCCCGGGACGGCACTTTTCCATGGCGCGGGTGTGCGCCAGGGCGCTGATTTCGCCCGCACGACGCATCAAATTTAGTTCTTCTTCTGACTTGAACAGGCGCATCTCATGCACCACCGGACGCCAGTCCGTCAGCGTGGCCGGCGCGGACAGATTCTGGCGCGAGCCTTTGCGCAGCTTATCCAGCGCGGTGAAAACAATCTCATCGGCGTAGGCATATTCGCCCTGCGCGTGATAGAGCACGTCGAGGCCGTTAAGCAGCTGATAGAGCTGCTGGTTGATTTCGCTAAACGCCAGCGCGCGGTCAACGCCCAGCTTCGCCGGTGCGGCCTCCTGGCCTAAGCGGCGGCCAAACCAGATTTCGGCTGTCAGATCGCGCACGCGGTTGAAAATCACGCTGTGGTTGTGGGTGTCATTGCTCTTAATCAGCACCAGCACCGCTTCCGGCTCGTTAAAGCCGGTGAAGTACCAGAAATCGCTGCTCTGGCGATAGGGATATTCGCTGTCGGCGCTGCGCGTGACTTCGGGCGCAGCAAAAATCAGCGCGGCGCTGCCCGGCTGCATTGTTGCCAGCAGCGCCTGACGGCGGCGCGAATACTCTTGACTCGAGATAACCATGACACCCTCCTGTGCGTTATTTTTCTTAATGTAAGGTTGGCTTGCGGACTTCCGGCGCGGTCGGCTGTGAGCGCGTGAAGTTGTCGTGGCACAGCAGAGCCGCCACGCGCACGTACTCGATAATCTCTTCAAGAGACATTTCCAGCTCTTCCTGGTCTTCGTCTTCATCGTAGCCGAGCTGGGCAATGTTACGCAGGTCGTCGATCGCCTCACCCGCTTCGCCGGTCACTTTATCCAGTTTAGGCTGCGTCACGCCCAGCCCCAGCAGATAGTGGTTTACCCAGCCGGCCAGCGCATCGGCGCGATCGAACACGCTGACGTCGTCGCCTTCAGGCAGATAAAGCTGAAAAAGGAAGCCATCGTCTTCCAGCGAATCGCTGGTTGCGGCGTGCATTTTACGCAGCGCTTCCGCCAGCTCGTGACCAAACGCCAGCCCTTCATTCGTGAGGTCGTGGATCAGCGGCTGCCATGAGCTGTCGCTGTTTCCGCCGCACAGCATGCCACTGATCAGACCGTGCATTTCGGCAGGGGTTAAACCGATTCCCTGCTGGTTCAGTAACTGGTTTAAATCCTTGTAACCAGGCATTTCGTTCTGTATAGACATGAGCATTCGTCATCAAAGGGGGGAAGTTTCATGATATGCTACCACTTTGGACCCTGGTGATACCAGAAAAGGGCTTGTATCTTCACATCAGGGTAGCTATAGTGTCGCCCCTTCGCAGCCCCCGGGGCAGTAAGCGAAGGCAGCGCAGTCAATCAGCAGGAAGGTGGCATGTCTGCACAACCCGTCGATCTCCAGATTTTTGGCCGTTCACTGCGAGTGAATTGTCCGCCTGAACAAAGGGATGCTTTGAATCAGGCAGCGGACGATTTGAATCAGCGGTTGCAAGATCTAAAAGAACGCACTAGAGTCACAAATACTGAGCAGCTGGTTTTCATCGCCGCGTTGAACATCAGCTATGAACTGACTCAGGAAAAAGCGAAGACCCGCGACTACGCGGCAAGCATGGAGCAGCGCATTAAAATGCTCCAGCAGACCATAGAACAGGCATTGCTTGATCAAGGTCGCAATCCCGAAAGACCGGGACCAAAGTTTGAATAACACTTCTCAGTTGACTATGGTAGAGTAACTGAGAAGACAAAATTTCTCTGAGATGTTCGCAAGCGGGCCAGTCCCCTGAGCCGATATTTCATACCACAAGAATGTGGCGCTCCATGGTTGGTGAGCATGCTCGGTCCGTCCGAGAAGCCTTAAAACTATGACGACACATTCACCTTGAACCAAGGGTTCAAGGGTTACAGCCTGCGGCGGCATCTCGGAGATTCCCTCTCTTTTCTTCTACCGACTACCATGACCCAACTCCCTGAAGTTTCTGCTTCACGCCAGGACATCCGTCAGTTAATTCGTCAGCGCCGCCGTGCGTTAACAGCCGATCAGCAAGCGCATTTTGCCCAGCAGGCTGCCGCCCGTATGATGGCGTATCCCCCTGTCGTGATGGCGCACACCGTTGCGCTGTTTCTGTCATTTGATGGAGAGCTGGATACCCAACCGCTGATAGAACAGCTCTGGCGCGCCGGGAAGAAGGTCTATCTGCCGGTGCTGCACCCGTTCAGCGAAGGTAATTTGCTGTTTCTGCACTACCACCCGCACAGCGAACTGGTGGTGAATCGCCTTAAAATCACCGAACCGAAACTCGATGTGCGCGACGTGCTCCCGCTGTCACAGCTGGATGTATTGATTACACCGCTGGTGGCGTTTGATGAACAGGGCCAGCGTTTAGGGATGGGCGGCGGTTTTTATGACCGGACGCTGCAAAACTGGCAGCAGTACGGGTTGCAGCCGGTGGGCTATGCGCATGATTGTCAGGGCGTGGAGGCGTTGCCGGTGGAGAAATGGGATGTGCCGTTGCCGGCAGTGGTGACGCCCAGCAAAATCTGGGTCTGGTAGAATAAAGCCGGGTGGCGCTTACGCTTACCCGGCCTACAAATGCTCAGCGTAGGTCGGGTAAGGCGCAGCCGCCACCCGACACCACAAACCGCACTATCAGTACAGCAGACGCGCGCGAATTGTCCCCTGAATCGCCTTCATGCTCTGCAGCGCTTTCTCGGCCACATCGTCATCCGCTTCGATATCAATAACCACGTAGCCCATCTGCGAGTTCGTCTGCAGATACTGCGCGGCAATGTTGACGCCCTGCTCGGCAAAGATCTGGTTGATCGCGGTCAGCACGCCTGGACGGTTTTCGTGGATGTGCAGCAGACGACGACCACCGTGCAGCGGCAGAGACACTTCCGGGAAGTTCACGGCAGAGAGCGTTGAACCGTTGTCGGAATATTTGCTCAGCTTACCCGCCACTTCCAGACCGATATTCTCCTGCGCTTCCTGGGTAGAGCCGCCGATGTGCGGCGTCAGGATCACGTTGTCGAACTCGCACAGCGGAGAGGTAAACGGATCGCTGTTGGTCGCAGGCTCCGTCGGGAAGACGTCGATGGCCGCGCCCGCCAGGTGCTTACGCTTCAGCGCATCCGCCAGGGCCGGGATATCGACAACCGTGCCGCGCGCGGCGTTAATCAGCAGTGAGCCCGGCTTCATCAGCGCCAGCTCTTCCGCGCCCATCATGTTTTTGGTGGACGCATTTTCCGGCACGTGCAAGCTCACCACGTCGCTCATGTTCAGCAGGTCAGACAGGTGTTGAACCTGGGTCGCATTGCCCAGCGGCAGCTTGCTTTCGATATCGTAGAAAAACACGTGCATGCCCAGGGATTCCGCCAGAATACCGAGCTGCGTACCGATGTGGCCGTAGCCGATAATCCCCAGCTTTTTACCACGCGCTTCGAAAGAGCCGGACGCCAGCTTGTTCCACACGCCGCGGTGCGCCTTGGCGTTCGCTTCTGGAATGCCGCGCAGCAGCAGCAGCAGTTCGCCGATCACCAGCTCCGCTACGGAACGGGTGTTGGAGAACGGGGCGTTGAAAACGGGAATACCGCGTTTGGCGGCAGCATTCAGGTCAACCTGGTTGGTACCGATGCAGAAGCAGCCGATAGCCACCAGCTTTTCCGCCGCGGCAATAACCTCTTCAGTCAGGTGAGTACGGGATCGCAGGCCAATGAAGTGGGCATCACGGATGGACGCTTTCAGCTCTTCGGTATCGAGCGCGCCTTTGTGAAATTCGATGTTGGTGTAACCTGCCGCACGAAGGCTATCGATTGCTTTTTGATGCACGCCCTCGACCAGCAGGAATTTAATCTTGTCTTTCTCCAGTGATACCTTTGCCATTTACCCGACCCTGTTTTTGTCTGAACTGATGTTGTGCTGGATATGAATCCGCTGTAGCCAACATATCAAAAAAAACTATTGCAGCAATATGAACGTTTGCGTCGGCACTCTGAAGAAAAGTCATACAGAGCAAAATGTCAGAGGAAAATGCTATGGAAATTTACAAACGCGGCAGGATCGGCAAAAGAGGCGGGAAAATGTGACACAAGTCACCGAATTTAGCTTTTCAAAAATTTTTTAGCGGGGGGAGGACTCCCCCCGTCAGATCATTTTACGATGGTTTTCACGCCGTCAGCGGTGCCAATCAGCGCCACATCCGCGCCACGGTTGGCGAATAGCCCTACGGTCACTACGCCTGGGATAGCGTTGATGGCATTTTCCAGCGCAATCGCGTCGAGGATTTCCAGACCGTGAACGTCGAGGATCACGTTACCGTTATCGGTGACTACGCCCTGACGATATTCCGGACGACCGCCCAGCTTCACCAGCTGACGGGCAACCGCGCTACGGGCCATTGGGATCACTTCGACCGGCAGCGGGAAATTACCCAGAATGTCGACCTGCTTGGAGGCGTCCGCGATGCAGATAAAGTTGTCCGCAACGGAGGCGATGATCTTCTCGCGCGTCAGCGCCGCGCCGCCGCCTTTGATCATCTGCATGTGGCCGTTGATCTCATCCGCGCCATCAACGTAAATCCCCAGACGATCCACTTCGTTGAGATCGAAAACGGTAATGCCGAGGCTTTTCAGCTTTTCCGTGGAAGCATCAGAGCTGGAAACCGCGCCCTCGATTTGCCCCTTCATCGTGCCCAGTGCATCGATAAAGTGTGCCGCGGTTGATCCCGTACCGACACCGACAATGGTACCCGGCTGCACGTACTGGAGAGCGGCCCATCCTACTGCTTTTTTCAGTTCATCCTGCGTCATGATCGTTTTGCCTGTGGTGTGAAAACTCAGGGCGCATTATAGAACACGTCGAATGGAATTCGTCTGCCACGAAGGGAAAATTGTGTCATAGTGCAGAATAAGCAAAATTAAGGAGCCAGCCAGAGCAATGAAACGTCCGGACTACAGAACACTACAGGCACTTGATGCAGTTATTCGTGAACGCGGTTTTGAGCGCGCGGCGCAAAAGCTTTGCATCACCCAGTCCGCCGTATCACAGCGTATCAAACAGCTTGAAAACATGTTCGGCCAGCCGCTGCTGGTGCGCACCGTGCCGCCACGTCCAACCGAGCAAGGGCAAAAGCTTCTCGCCCTGCTGCGCCAGGTTGAACTGCTGGAAGATGAGTGGCTGGGTGACGAACAAACGGGCTCTACGCCGCTGCTGCTCTCTCTGGCGGTCAACGCCGACAGTCTCGCAACCTGGCTGCTGCCGGCCCTTGCTCCGGTATTAGCGGATTCCCCTATCCGCCTGAATTTACAGGTTGAGGATGAAACCCGTACCCAGGAACGCCTGCGTCGCGGTGAAGTGGTTGGGGCAGTCAGTATCCAGCCTCAGGCCTTGCCAAGCTGTCTTGTCGATCAACTGGGCGCGCTGGACTACCTGTTTGTGGGTTCAAAAGCCTTTGCCGAGCGCTACTTCCCGAACGGCGTCACCCGCGCCGCGCTGCTGAAAGCCCCTGCCGTGGCGTTCGACCATCTGGACGATATGCATCAGGCGTTCCTGCAGCAAAACTTCGATCTGCCGCCGGGCAGCGTACCGTGCCATATCGTCAACTCGTCTGAAGCCTTTGTGCAGCTTGCGCGTCAGGGCACCACCTGCTGCATGATCCCGCATCTGCAGATTGAGAAAGAGTTGAAAAGCGGTGAGCTGATTGACCTGACGCCGGGGCTGTATCAGCGCCGGATGCTCTACTGGCACCGTTTTGCGCCGGAAAGCCGCATGATGCGCAACGTCACCGACGCGCTGTTGGCGTACGGGCACAAGGTATTGAGACAGGATTAATCGCTTAAACTCCCTCTCCCTGCGGGAGAGGGTTAGGGTGAGGGCAAATTACTGTGCCTTAGCCGCCTCAGTTTTCTGAGTTTGAGTTGGCTCCAGCTGGAACACCACATCCACCTGATCGTCAAACTGAATGGTTGGCTGCTCGTATGTTTCCTGAGCAGACACCGGGGCTGCATCAGCCTTCATCATCCGTACCATTGGGCTTGGCTGGTAGTTAGAGACGTGGTAACGCACGCTGTAAACCGGGCCGAGCTTGCTCTTAAAGCCAGAAGCCAGCTGTTCCGCCTGGTGAATGGCATCATCAATCGCCGCTTTACGCGCTTCGTCTTTGTATTTTTCCGGTTGCGCAACGCCCAGCGACACGGACCGAATTTCATTCAGTCCCGCCTTCAGCGCGCCATCCAGCAGCGAGTTAAGCTTATCCAGCTGACGCACGGTCACTTCGACGGTACGCACGGCACGGTAGCCTTTCAGGATGCTTTTACCATTCTGGTAGTCATAATCGGGTTGAGTACGCAGGTTCGCGGAGTTGATATCTTTTTTACCGACACCGTTCTGCTCAAGGAAAGAGAGGTATTGCGCAACACGATCGTCAGCCTGCTTCTTGGCAGATGCCGCATCTTTCGCAGACACATTGACTTCAATTGCCAGCGTTGCGACATCGGGTACCGCGTCCACGCTTGCGGTGCCTGAAGTGACGATGTGCGGGCCATCCGGCAGTTCACTTGCCTGCACCGACACCGCACCTAAACTTACTAATGCCGCCAGGGCCATCACCTTAAACTTCACTGTTATTCCTCCATGTTGCGAAGAGTGCCCATTAACAGGGCGCATGCCAGCAAGCTTAGCGGGTCTTGTTCAGTTGTCCATAAGACAAGGATTAGTTGAACAATTCCTGAACGTGGTGAATTCCCTCTTTTGCCAGCTGAAAGGCAATAAACCACATCACCAGCCCTACCAGAGTGTTGATGATGCGCTGGGCTTTGGCCGTACGCAGACGAGGCGCCAGCCATGCAGCCAGAATGGCGAGACCGAAGAACCAGAGGAAAGAGGCGCTAACCGTACCCAGCGCAAACCAGCGTTTCGGCTCAACGTCCAGCTGCCCGCCCAGGCTGCCCAGCACCACGAAGGTGTCGAGATAAACATGCGGGTTAAGCCAGGTGACCGCCAGCATGGTGACGATAATCTTCCAGCGGCCCTGCTTCATGACTTCCGCGCTCGCCAGTTCGAGGTTGGTGCTCATCGCGGTTTTCAGGGCACCAAAACCGTACCAGAGCAGAAACGCCACGCCGCCCCAGGTGACCAGCGCCAGCAGCCACGGTGACTGCATGAGCAATGCGCTGCCGCCAAAAATTCCGGCACAGATCAGCAGTAAATCGCTTACCGCGCACAGCAGGGCAATCATCAGATGATACTGGCGCCGGATGCCCTGGTTCATTACGAATGCATTTTGCGGGCCAAGGGGAAGGATCATGGCCGCACCTAAGGCAAGCCCTTGAAAATAATAAGATAACATAACGAAATTCTCACAGTGTTGTTCTGGAAGGAGACTATACTGCGCGAATTACATTAGAGGAAATTGATAATATTAATTGGGGATTAGCAGCGCTTATAAAAATAAAGCCCGGTGGCGCTAGCGCTTACCGGGCCTGCGGGAGAAGTTATTCGGCTTCTTTGACTTTTTTGACGTTTACGTCCATCTGAGGGTACGGGAAGCTGATGCCGTTGGCATCGAAGTCGCGCTTAATGCGTTCCAGCACGTCCCAGTACACGTTTTGCAGATCGCTGCTTTTGCTCCAGATACGCACCACGAAGTTAATCGAGGACGCGCCCAGCTCGTTCAGGCGAACCGTCTGCTCTTTGTCTTTCAGAATGCGATCGTCTGAAGCAATGATGTTACTAATCAGCGACTTCACCTGATCGATATCGGAGTCGTACGCCACGCTGATAATCAGTTCGTTACGACGCACTGGTTCACGGGAGAAGTTAATGATGTTGCCCGCGATGATTTTCCCGTTCGGCACGACCACGATGCGGCCATCGACAGTACGCATGGTCGTTGAGAAAATCTGCACCTGCAGCACGGTTCCGGCAATGCCGCCAAGGTCAACGTATTCGCCGGAGCGGAACGGACGGAAGGTGACCAGCAGAACGCCTGCCGCCAGGTTTGACAGCGAGCCCTGCAGCGCCAGACCAATAGCCAGACCGGCGGCACCGAGAACGGCAATGACGGAGGCAGTCTGCACGCCCACACGGCCCAGCGCCGCAATCAGCGTAAAGGCGATAATGCCGTAGCGCACCAGTGCGGAGAGGAAGTCAGCCACCGTGGCGTCAATGTGACGGGCCAGCATTACGCGGTTAACCGCGTTCGATACGATACGCGCCACGATCATCCCGACGATGATGATGGCAATCGCCGCGACGATGTTCACGGCATAGCTCAGCAGCAGCGCCTGGTTGCGCACCAGCCAGTTACCGGCGTTGTTGATGCTGTCTACAACATCGAGTTGTTCCATTTATTCTTCCTTTTGTTAAACCAAAACACAAAATCCATCCCCCATGGAGACAGGCAGGTCCGTAAAGGGTAAACAAAAAGCGCAAGTATTGCCAAACAGATCACAAAAACCGGCCTGACAGGGTATTGAAAAAGCATAAAAAAGGCCCGCATTTGCGGGCCTTCTGATGCTGTTAGCAGCTCAAATTACAGAACGTCTACAGCGTTCAGTTCTTTGAATGCCTGCTCCAGACGAGTAATCATAGAAGTCTGGGCAGCGCGCAGCCATACGCGTGGATCGTAGTATTTCTTGTTCGGCTGGTCTTCGCCTTTCGGGTTGCCCAGCTGACCCTGCAGGTAAGCTTTGTTGGTTTTGTAGTACTGCAGAATACCGTCCCATGTTGCCCACTGGGTGTCGGTATCGATGTTCATTTTCACTACGCCGTAGCTTACGGAGTCTTTGATTTCCTGAGCAGAAGAACCGGAACCGCCGTGGAAGACGAAGTTCAGGCTGTTGTGCGGCAGGTTGTGTTTCTTAGAAACGTATTCCTGAGAATCACGCAGGATAGTCGGGGTCAGAACCACGTTACCTGGTTTGTAAACGCCGTGTACGTTACCGAAGGACGCTGCGATGGTGAAGCGTGGGCTGATTTTGCTCAGCTCGGTGTAAGCGTAATCAACGTCTTCTGGCTGGGTGTACAGTGCAGAAGCGTCCATGTGGCTGTTGTCCACGCCGTCTTCTTCACCACCGGTGCAACCCAGTTCGATTTCCAGAGTCATGTCCATTTTGGCCATGCGCGCCAGGTATTTGGAGCAGATTTCGATGTTTTCGTGCAGTGACTCTTCAGACAGGTCGATCATGTGAGAAGAGAACAGTGGCTTACCGGTAGCCGCGAAGTGTTTTTCACCCGCGTCCAGCAGACCGTCGATCCACGGCAGCAGTTTCTTCGCGCAGTGGTCAGTGTGCAGGATAACTGGAACACCGTAGTGTTCAGCCATCTGGTGTACGTGGTGCGCACCGGAGATAGCGCCCAGGATTGCAGCACCCTGAGGAATGTCAGTTTTCACGCCTTTACCTGCGATGAACGCAGCGCCGCCGTTAGAGAACTGAACGATAACTGGCGCTTTAACTTTAGCGGCAGTTTCCAGTACGGCGTTGATGGAGTCGGTACCCACGCAGTTAACTGCTGGCAGAGCGAAGTTGTTTTCTTTAGCTACCTGGAACACTTTCTGTACGTCATCACCAGTGATAACGCCAGGTTTTACGAAATCAAAAATTTTAGACATGTTGCTTAGTCCTGTATCTTCGGCCGTTAGAAAAGGTGCGAGCTCTTAAAAGCGCGCTGAAAATTGGGCAGGTTTCCCTGCCCTTGAATGGCTTACTTCTTAGCGCGCTCTTCGAGCATTGCTACTGCTGGCAGTACTTTGCCTTCCACGAATTCGAGGAATGCGCCGCCACCAGTGGAGATGTAGGAGATCTTGTCAGCGATACCGAACAGGTCGATTGCTGCCAGGGTGTCACCACCGCCTGCGATAGAGAACGCTTCGCTGTCTGCGATAGCGTTAGCAACGATTTCAGTACCTTTGCGGAAGTTCGGGAATTCGAACACGCCAACAGGACCGTTCCACAGGATAGTTTTCGCGTTTTTGAGGATTTCAGCGAGTTTCTGTGCAGAAACGTCGCCCAGGTCCAGAATCTGCTCTTCATCTTTGATGTCGTTTACAGATTTCAGGGTCGCGGTTGCGGTTTCGGAGAACTCGGTCGCGACGCGAACGTCAGTTGGAACCGGGATATCGCAGGTGCTCAGCAGGCGTTTGGCTTCGTCAACCAAGTCTGCTTCGTACAGGGATTTACCCACGTTGTGGCCCTGAGCGGCAACGAAGGTGTTCGCGATACCACCGCCAACGATCAGCTGGTCAGCGATTTTAGACAGGGAATCCAGAACGGTCAGTTTGGTAGAAACTTTAGAACCACCAACGATAGCCACCATTGGACGAGCAGGTTCTTTCAGTGCTTTACCCAGCGCTTCCAGTTCGTCAGCCAGCAGAGGACCGGCACACGCTACGTCTGCGAATTTACCGATACCGTGGGTTGACGCCTGAGCACGGTGAGCCGTACCGAATGCATCCATCACGAACACGTCGCACAGTGCAGCGTATTTTTTGGACAGGGTTTCGTCGTCTTTCTTTTCGCCTTTGTTGAAGCGAACGTTTTCCAGAACAACCAGTTCACCGGCTGCAACTTCAACGCCGTCCAGGTAATCTTTCACCAGGCGAACTGGGTTGGACAGTTTGTCTTTCAGGTAATTAACCACTGGCAGCAGAGAGAACTCTTCGTTGTACTCGCCTTCAGTTGGACGACCCAGGTGGGAGGTGACCATCACTTTCGCGCCCTGCTTCAGAGCCAGTTCGATGGTTGGCAGAGATGCACGGATGCGCGCGTCGCTGGTCACTTTGCCATCTTTAACCGGTACGTTCAGATCGGCACGGATGAAAACGCGTTTACCAGCCAGATCCAGATCGGTCATCTTAATTACAGACATGGTGAATCCTCTCGTTGATTCTTAAAGTTTTGCAGACGCACAATGCGTCTTACCTGAAACCTTGAGCGGCCATTGCTAACGTGGTGTCGAGCATTCGGTTAGCAAAGCCCCATTCGTTATCACACCAGACCAGCGTCTTGATAAGGTGTGCGCCACTGACTCTCGTTTGCGTGCCATCGACGATGGCGCTGTGCGGGTCGTGGTTAAAATCTACTGAGACCAACGGTAATTCCGTATAGTCAACTATACCATGAAATGCCCCCTGTGCCGCTTTTTGCAGCAACAGGTTGACTTCACAGGCTTTTACCGGTTTTTTCACCGTCACGCTAAGATCGATTGCGGTGACGTTAATCGTCGGGACACGCACGGCAATAGCTTCAAATCGGTCATTAAACTGCGGAAAAATTCGGGTGATCCCTGCCGCCAGTTTCGTGTCCACCGGAATGATTGACTGGCTCGCTGCGCGAGTGCGTCGTAAATCCGGATGGTAGGCGTCGATAACCTGCTGATCGTGCATGGCGGAGTGAATCGTGGTCACGGTGCCGGATTCAATGCCATACGCATCGTCTAACAGTTTGATGACCGGAATAATGCAGTTAGTGGTACAGGAGGCGTTGGAAACAATGCGGTGTTCGGCCTGCAGCTCATGCTGGTTGACGCCAAACACGACGGTCGCGTCGAGGTCGTTACTGCCGGGATGAGAAAACAGGACTTTTTTCGCGCCTGCAGCAAGATGCGCTTCGCCATGTTCGCGGTTACCGTACACGCCGGTACAGTCAAGCACCACATCCACACCCAGTTCACGCCAGGGTAGCCCTGAGATGCTGTTCTCATGCAGCACGCGAATAGCGTCGTCACCAACAAAAAGTCGATCTCTTTCCTGGCGTACGTCCCAGGCAAAGCGTCCGTGGCTGGTGTCATATTTCAACAAATGCGCCATGCCCGTAGCATCCGCCAGTTCATTGATTGCCACCACGGTTATTTCCGCCCGACGTCCGGATTCATATAAAGCACGAACCACATTACGTCCGATGCGACCGAAGCCATTAATCGCTACGCGTACGGTCATAGATCTCCTGCAAAGCAATCCCTGAGTTTGAGGTGGCTGAAAGAGTAATCCAGCTACGCCCGAAGGGGAATCCTTGCTGTCACAAACTGCGATTGATTGGTCAATTGTCGAACATTTAATCGACTGAAACGCTTCAGCAAGAATAAGCGAATCGGGGAATAAAAGGAATGTCTGTCCAGATGAATAAGCGAGCTATATGACTTGCGTCACATTTTAAGTGGAATAATGGCGGCAAGGTAAAAGCAAAACGGTAACCGAGAGGTTACCGTTTTTTAGTGTATGCACCCTCTCCCCGTGGGAGAGGGCTCGGGTGAGGGCATCAGCCCGCACCGTACAAACGATTACAGCAGTTCTTTCGCTTTCGCGACTACGTTCTCAACGGTGAAGCCGAACTCTTCGAACAGCTGTTCTGCAGGAGCAGATTCACCGAAGGTGGTCATACCGACGATAGCGCCGTTCAGGCCCACGTATTTGAACCAGTAGTCAGCGATACCCGCTTCCACTGCCACGCGAGCGGAAACCGCTTTAGGCAGCACGGATTCACGGTAAGCGGCATCCTGCTTGTCGAACGCGTCGGTAGACGGCATGGAGACCACGCGCGCTTTCACGCCTTCGGCAGTCAGTTTTTCCCACGCTGCAACCGCCAGTTCAACTTCAGAACCGGTGGCGATGAAGATCAGCTCCGGCTGGCCCGCACAATCTTTCAGCACGTAACCACCGCGAGCGATGTTCGCCAGCTGGTCTGGAGTACGTTCCTGCTGTGCCAGGTTCTGTCGGGAGAGGATCAGCGCGGTTGGACCGTCCTGACGCTCAACGCCGTATTTCCACGCCACCGCGGATTCAACCTGGTCACATGGACGCCATGTGCTCATGTTCGGGGTCACGCGCAGGGAAGCCACCTGCTCTACCGGCTGGTGAGTTGGACCATCTTCGCCCAGACCGATGGAGTCGTGGGTGTAGACCATCACCTGACGCTGTTTCATCAGCGCGGCCATACGCACGGCGTTACGTGCGTATTCAACGAACATCAGGAAGGTAGAGGTGTACGGCAGGAAACCGCCGTGCAGGGAGATACCGTTGGCAATCGCGGTCATACCGAATTCACGTACACCGTAATGGATGTAGTTACCGGCAGTATCTTCGTTGATTGGCTTGGAACCAGACCACAGGGTCAGGTTAGATGGCGCCAGGTCAGCGGAGCCGCCCAGGAATTCTGGAAGCCATGGGCCGAACGCTTCAATCGCATTCTGAGACGCTTTACGGCTCGCGATTTTAGACGGGTTCGCCTGCAGCTTAGCGATGAATTCGTTCGCTTTCGCGTCGAAGTCAGACGGCATTTCACCTTTCATACGACGGGTGAATTCAGCCGCTTCCTGCGGGAACGCTTTCGCATAGGCAGCGAATTTCTCGTTCCAGGCCGCTTCTTTCGCCTGGCCTACTTCTTTTGCATCCCACTGAGCGTAGATCTCAGATGGGATTTCGAATGCAGGGTGTTTCCAGCCCAGCGCTTCGCGGGTCAGTGCGATTTCCGCATCACCCAATGGCGCACCGTGGGAGTCGTGAGTACCCGCTTTGTTCGGGGAGCCGAAGCCGATGATGGTTTTGCACATCAGCAGGGACGGTTTGTCCGTCACCGCGCGCGCTTCTTCCACTGCACGTTTAATCGAGTCAGCATCGTGACCATCAACGCCACGCACTACGTGCCAGCCGTAGGCTTCGAAACGTGCTGCGGTGTCGTCGGTGAACCAGCCTTCAACGTGACCGTCGATGGAGATACCGTTGTCGTCATAGAACGCAACCAGTTTGCCCAGCTTCAGGGTACCTGCCAGGGAGCACACTTCGTGAGAAATGCCTTCCATCATGCAGCCGTCGCCCATGAACGCGTAGGTGAAGTGGTCTACGATGTCGTGACCAGGACGGTTGAACTGCGCCGCCAGCGTCTTCTCGGCAATCGCCATACCCACAGCGTTAGCAATACCCTGACCCAGCGGGCCGGTGGTGGTTTCTACGCCAGCGGTGTAACCCACTTCCGGGTGACCTGGAGTTTTAGAGTGCAGCTGACGGAAGTTTTTCAGCTCTTCGATAGGCAGATCGTAGCCGGTGAGGTGCAGCAGGCTATAGATCAGCATTGAGCCGTGGCCGTTGGACAGCACGAAGCGGTCGCGGTCAGCCCATGACGGGTTCTGCGGGTTGTGGTTCAGGAAATCACGCCACAGGACTTCGGCGATATCAGCCATACCCATAGGAGCCCCTGGGTGGCCGGATTTGGCTTTCTGTACTGCGTCCATGCTCAGCGCACGAATAGCATTAGCAAGCTCTTTACGTGAGGACATTTTAACTCCAGATCGGACTGTTAAAGGCCATGCCCTTGACGACAGCGCGTTTTGGGCTACGCCGGAAAAAAGTGCCAACAATGTAACCCAAGCCGCAAGTCATGTACATGGAGCATTCTTTTGCTTGTTAAGAAATCTCTGGATCATGCTCGCATGTTGCGCAATCTGCTCGCCCGGCCCTGCAGATATTCCTTATACTTAGCCCGACACCGGCTTCGCTGACGGTGCCCTTTTCGGATTTTATTCAGTTTAACGAGTACGGAAGCAACCTCATGAAAATGCGTGCAATAGTGCTGGCCCTGGGTACAACGCTCCTGCTGAGCGGCTGTCAGAATATGGATTCTAACGGTCTGATGACGTCAGGCGCAGAGGCCTTTCAGGCCTATTCCCTGAGCGATGCGCAGGTGAAAGCGCTGAGCGACCAGGCCTGTAAAGATATGGACGGAAAAGCCACGCTTGCGCCGGCTAACAGTACCTACACGCAGCGTCTGAATAAGATTGCGTCCGCGCTGGGCGACAACATCAACGGCCAACCGGTGAACTACAAGGTGTACATGGCGAAAGACGTGAACGCCTTCGCGATGGCGAACGGCTGTATCCGCGTCTATAGCGGGCTGATGGACATGATGACCGACAACGAAGTGGAAGCGGTGATCGGCCACGAAATGGGCCACGTTGCCCTGGGCCACGTGAAGAAAGGGATGCAGGTTGCCCTGGGCACCAATGCCATCCGCGCAGCGGCGGCCTCTGCGGGCGGTATCGTTGGCAGCCTGTCGCAGTCACAGCTTGGCGACGTGGGAGAAAAGCTGGTTAACTCTCAGTTCTCACAGCGTCAGGAGTCCGAGGCGGATGACTACTCCTACGATCTGTTGCGCAAACGCGGCATTAATCCATCAGGTTTAGCCACCAGCTTCGAAAAGCTGGCCAAGCTGGAAGCGGGACGCCAAAGCTCCATGTTTGACGATCACCCTGCCTCAGAAGAGCGCGCACAGCATATTCGCGACCGTATGGCCGCAGACGGAATTAAATAATTTCAGAAGGAGGCAGTTTTGCCTCCTTTTTATTTCGCATGAATTGTTAACTTAACAGCACGTATCGATAACACCCCTGAAAGCCCCGCCAAATCTGCCCTATCGCATTGAAATGTCTGGTCACATAATTATTGCAAAGGTCACTTTTTCCGGTAATTATCAACCCCGCAGTTATTCAAATTAATATATCCAGACAGAGACGTTCCCTCCGTGAAAAAAGAATTATCATTAATTGCTTTAAGCTTATTTGCCGCATTACCTGCCGCTGCAAGCCAGCAATCCGACAGCCAGGGTTTTATTGACGACAGCCATCTGGATCTGTTTTTACGCAATGCGTATATCAGCCGCGACTACCATCAGGGCCAGCAGGACAAAGCCGAGTGGGGTCAGGGGATCATCGCCACCTTTGCATCCGGCTATACCGAAGGGCTGGTGGGCTTTGGTGTAGACGGTATTGCTCAATACGGCGTGCGCCTGGACGGCGGCCGTGGCAAAAGCGGCGCAGGTGGCATCGACTTCTTTAAACAGGAAGAGGATGGCCGGGCAAAATCCGATCTGGCAAAGTTTGGCGCCACCGCCAAAATGCGCATATCAAACACCGTGCTGAGCTACGGGAATCAGCGTCCTGAGCTGCCTGTCATCAATGCCGACAGCTCTCGCCTGCTGTTTGAAAGCTACACCGGCACCATGCTGACCTCGAAAGAGATCGACGGTCTGGAAGTCAACGCTGGTTACTTCACCGACGAACAGCGTAAAAGCGATGACCGCCACGACAGCGGGCTGAAGAGCCTCTCCTTCGGCGGTGCGAGCTATCAGTTTAACGACCAGTTCAGCGGCGCGCTGTACGCCTCTCATAATGAAGAGGTAATGAACAAGCAGTACCTGGGCATGAACTTCAAACAGCCGTTCAGCACCGGTCAGCAGCTGGTACTCGACTTCAACGGCTATAACTCCCGTCTGGATCAGGGTTACGCGGATAGCCTCGACACGGGCCGCAGCAACACCATCTGGAGCCTGGCGGCGAGCTACATCTGGGACATTCACACGTTCAAAGTGGCTTACCAGCAGAGCAGCGGCAGCACCGGCTACAACTACGGCGGCTATCGCGACAAGGGTGGCGTGGGTGACGGCGGTAACACCATCTGGCTGGCGAACTCCTACTGGTCTGATTTTAATGGCGAAGATGAACGTTCCTGGCAGGCATCCTACGGTCTGGACTTTGCCGGCCTTGGCTTACCGGGCCTGAGCTGGACCACCGCCTACGTGCGCGGCGATAACATCAAAACCTCTGAAACCAGCAACGGCAAAGAGCACGAGTGGTTTAACCAGATCCAGTACCAGGTGCAGGATGGTCCTGCGAAGGATCTGAAGCTGAAACTGCGCTACTCCGTCCTGCGCGTATCGAGCAACGCCAGCGAGTACAACGTGGGCGGGGACGAGATCCGCGCTTACGTGGAATACCCGTTTAACGTGTTCTAAAGGCAATAAAAAACCTCTCAAGAGAGAGGTTTTTTTTCACGCCAGGCGAGGCTTATTCGCCTTTTTTGGCTGCCTGAATGTAGAGCATTTCCAGCGCCAGAGTCGCTGCGGCCAGCGCGGTGATCTCGGACTGGTCATACGCAGGCGCCACTTCCACCACGTCCATCCCGACAATGTTAAGATCCTTCAGGCCGCGCACCAGCTTGATGGCGCGATCTGAGGTCAAACCGCCGATGACCGGCGTACCGGTGCCCGGTGCAAATGCCGGATCCAGGCAGTCGATGTCGAAGGTCAGATACACGGGCATATCACCCACGATCTGCTTCACCTGAGCGATGATGTCGTCCACGCCGCGATCGTTAACCTGGCCCGCATCCAGCACGGTGAAACCGTTGTCTTTGTCGAACTCGGTGCGAATGCCGATCTGCACGGAGTGGTTCGGGTCGATCAGACCTTCGTTCGGCGCGGTGAAGAACATGGTGCCGTGGTCAAACTCACAGCCGTTCGCGTAGGTGTCGGTATGTGCATCGAAGTGCACCAGCGCCATTTTACCGAAGTGCTTCGCATGGGCGCGCAGCAGCGGCAGGGTCACGAAGTGGTCGCCGCCGAAGGAGAGCATGCGCTTACCGGCAGCCAGCAGCTTCTCGGCGTGCGCCTGCAGCTTCTCGCTCATCTCACGCGCGTCGCCGAAGGCGTACACCAGGTCACCGCAGTCCACCACGTTCAGGCGCTCGCGCATGTCGAAGTTCCACGGGAAGCGGTTATGCTCCCAGGCCAGGTTAGTGGAAACCTGACGGATCGCTGCCGGGCCGTGACGGCCACCCGCGCGGCCAGATGTTGCCATATCGAACGGCACACCGGTGATCACCCAGTCAGCGTCGCTGTCGTACGGCAGGAAGTTCATCGGAAGGCGTAAAAAACCAAACGCGTTAGATACCAGAGAGTTATCGTACTGATGACCTAAAGTGCTCATGTCCTGACCTCTTTTAAAGTCGATACATTAAAAACAGATGAAAAAAAATCCCCTCCGCGTCGTTAAACCCGACGAGGAAGGGATTGATTCGTAAATCGCTTATTAGGGTGAATTATCGCCGGTAATGCATACGGGTTCAAGTGAGTATAGCATTCTGCCGGATGACGGCTTCGCCTTATCCGACCTACGTTCGTAGGCTAGGTAAGCGCAGCGCCACCGGGCATCAGTGACTTAGCGGTCTGATGCCCTCACCCCGCCCCTCTCCCACAGGGAGAGGGAGGTTTTCCTACTCGTCTTCCAGGTAGGTATACCCGTACAGACCCGCTTCAAACTCTTCCAGGAACTGCTGCTGGAGCGCATCGTCCAGCCCGGTATTTTTGACCTGGTCGCGGAACTGAGTGAGCAGTTTTTTCGGATCCAGCTGAACGTATTCCAGCATGTCCGCCACGGTGTCCCCTTCATCGGACAGCTCGATTTCCACGTTGCCGTCAGGGAACACGAACACGTCCACCGCTTCGGTATCACCGAACAGGTTGTGCATGTTGCCGAGGATCTCCTGATACGCGCCGACCATAAAGAAGCCCAGCATCGGCGGGTTCTCCGGGTCGTATTCCGGCATTGGCATCGTCGTTGCGATACCGTCGCCGTCGACGTAGTGGTCAATGGCACCGTCGGAGTCACAGGTGATGTCCAGCAGCACCGCACGGCGTTCCGGTGCGTGGTTCAGCCCTTCCAGCGGCAGAACCGGGAACAGCTGGTCGATACCCCAGGCATCCGGCATCGACTGGAACAGCGAGAAGTTGACGTAAATCTTATCCGCCATACGCTCCTGCAGCTCGTCGATAATCGGACGGTGCGCGCGGTTGCTCGGGTCGAGCTGTTTCTGCACTTCATGGCACATGTTCAGGTAAAGCTGCTCCGCCCACGCGCGCTCCTGCAGGCTGAAGGTGCCTGAAGAATAACCCACGTGAATATCGTGCAGGTCCATCTGGCTGTCGTGCAGCCATTCGCGCAGGGAACGACGCGTGCCCGGCTCGTGCATCTCCTGCCAGGTTTCCCACATGCTTTGCAGGGAACGCGGGGCATCGTCTGCCGGAGGCGTTGCCTCGGAGATTTCGCTACGCTCAACGCCGATGATGTTAGAGACCAGCACCGTATGGTGCGCGGTGACCGCGCGACCGGATTCGGTGATCACAGTCGGGTGCGGCAGGCCGTTCTCTTCACAGGCATCGCCGATCGCCCAGATGATGTTGTTCGCGTATTCGTTCAGGCCGTAGTTCACCGAGCAGTCAGACTGCGAGCGGGTCCCTTCGTAGTCCACGCCGAGGCCGCCGCCCACGTCGAAGCACTGAATATTCACGCCGAGCTTGTGCAGCTCAACGTAGAAACGCGCGGATTCACGCACGCCGGTGGCGATGTCGCGAATATTGGCCATCTGCGAACCGAGGTGGAAGTGCAGCAGCTGAATGCTGTCCAGACGACCGCGTTCGCGCAGGATTTCCACCAGCTGCAGCACCTGGTTCGCCGCCAGGCCGAACTTGGATTTCTCGCCGCCGGAGGACTGCCATTTACCGGAACCTTGTGACGCCAGACGCGCACGTACGCCAAGGCGCGGCACCACGTTCAGACGTTCTGCCTCCTCCAGCACGATGGCGATTTCGGTCATCTTTTCGATAACCAGATAGACCTTGTGGCCCATCTTCTCACCAATCAGCGCCAGGCGAATGTATTCACGGTCTTTATAGCCGTTACAGACGATCACCGAACGGGTCATGCCCGCATGCGCCAGAACCGCCATCAGCTCCGCTTTGGAGCCTGCTTCCAGGCCCAGCGGTTCGCCGGAGTGGATCAGGGATTCAATCACGCGGCGGTGCTGGTTCACCTTGATCGGGTAAACCAGGAAATAGTCGCCTTTATAGCCGTAGGACTCACGCGCGCGCTTGAACGCGGCGTTAATAGAACGCAGGCGATGTTGCAGGATCTGCGGGAAGCAGAACAGTGCAGGTAAACGCTGGCCCTGAGCTTCACGGGCTTTCACCAGTTTCGCGAGATCCACGCGCGCTTCAGGGACGTCCGGATCCGGGCAGACGCTGATGTGGCCCAGTTCGTTGACGTCGTAGTAGTTATTGCCCCACCAGGCAATATTGTAAGTGCGCAGCATCTTGCTGGCTTCCTCGGAGCTCATCGCAACCTCCTGCATAGAACGTAGTACACCCTGTTCGCCCGCTGACGAAGGCGAAAAAGAAGACATGTCGTCAGACATAGCGAACCTCAACTCTTTGTAATAAGTGTAAAACAGTTGACTACTATCGCAGCGTTATACGGCGATAACAACCCATAAACGGCTCCGTTTCCCAGCAGAGTATGCTGAAAACCAGACCGTGCGACCGGTTTCTTATTCATATCATTGTAAAACACGTATCCGAACTCTGTATGACAAGGTTCGGCGAAACCACGAGAAAACTCTTGTATTAACAAGAGCGCCCTTGTTCAGTTTTCACAAAGCGTGACCGGCCCTGGAATCCTGAGAAGCGCCGAGATGGGTATAACATCGGCAGGTTTGCAGACTAGAAATGCGGGTTGCGGGAATCAAATACGCGCCAGAACGGCTGCGCTGAATGTGCGGAAAACGATGGTTCATTATCTCGTATCACCTCCACGGCCGCCTCTGCTGAAACGGACCACAAGCCAAAGCTAAAAGTTCACTGCTTAACCCGGCTGGAAGTGGCGACACGATGAGTTCATCGAGCGCTTATTTTATATGAGCCGCGCGCCGCGTTTTATACCGAGAACAGGGGTAAAAAGCAAAAGATAAATGTGCGTGTTGCCGGGGCCGTCAGGAATTATTGCCAGCCGCAATTTCAACTGAGTGAGAGGTTAGTCAAAAAAAACTGGAAATCGGGCGAAGAAGTGACCTAAAATAGCCATCCAGATGTTAATCCATCTATACTGATTAACACTCATACTGCCAGTGTCAAAAACCTGCAGGCCTTGGTAGAATTATCTCCTTTGGCTATTCCACACAGCAGCTTGAGCTAACCAAATTCCTCTTAGGTGAAATAAAACATGGCAAAACACCTGTTTACGTCCGAGTCCGTATCAGAAGGACATCCTGATAAAATTGCTGACCAAATCTCCGATGCGGTGCTGGATGCGATCCTGGCGCAGGATCCAAAAGCGCGCGTAGCGTGCGAAACCTATGTCAAAACCGGCATGGTTCTGGTTGGCGGTGAGATCACCACCAGCGCATGGGTTGATATCGAAGAGATCACCCGTAATACGGTGCGTGAGATCGGCTATGTGCATTCTGATATGGGCTTTGATGCCAACTCCTGCGCGGTTCTGAGCGCGATTGGCAAACAGTCTCCAGACATCAACCAGGGCGTTGACCGTGCCGATCCGCTGGAACAGGGCGCGGGCGACCAGGGTCTGATGTTCGGCTATGCAACCAACGAAACCGACGTGCTGATGCCAGCACCGGTCACCTACGCACACCGTCTGGTGCAGCGTCAGGCTGAAGTGCGTAAAAACGGCACCCTGCCGTGGCTGCGCCCGGATGCGAAAAGCCAGGTCACCTTCCAGTACGACGACGGTAAAATCGTCGGTATTGACGCGGTGGTTCTGTCTACCCAGCACGCCGAAGATATCGATCAGAAATCCCTGCAGGAAGCAGTGATGGAAGAGATCATCAAGCCGGTTCTGCCGACCGAATGGCTGAGCTCTGCGACCAAATTCTTCATCAACCCAACCGGACGCTTCGTTATCGGCGGCCCAATGGGTGACTGCGGCCTGACCGGTCGTAAAATCATCGTTGATACCTACGGCGGCATGGCGCGTCACGGTGGCGGTGCGTTCTCCGGTAAAGATCCGTCTAAAGTTGACCGTTCTGCGGCGTACGCTGCACGTTATGTGGCGAAAAACATCGTAGCTGCCGGCCTGGCTGACCGCTGTGAGATCCAGGTTTCCTACGCAATCGGCGTAGCTGAGCCAACCTCCATCATGGTTGAAACCTTTGGTACCGAGAAAGTGCCTTCAGAACAGCTGACTCTGCTGGTGCGCGAGTTCTTCGATCTGCGTCCATACGGCCTGATTCAGATGCTGGATCTGTTGCACCCAATCTACAAAGAAACCGCTGCATACGGTCACTTTGGTCGTGAACATTTCCCATGGGAAAAAACCGACAAAGCCGCCCTGCTGCGTGAAGCTGCCGGTCTGAAGTAATCGCGACTGACAGCGCAAAACAGGCCAGCCTTTGTGCTGGCCTTTTTTGTGTCGGCTGGCGGCAATGTTTGAAACCGCTTACACCATACCGAATATATCCCGCTTTCAGAATAATCTCTTTGCTTGATCGCCTTTCTTCTGCTGTTACATCTCCTTTCAGTTAAGTCTGAAATGTGTTCTTTCGCGATGCATATCACCTCGTTTACCTCTATATTTTCAAAGCTTTAATTATTTTTACGGTTACACCTTAGTGTAACCGATTACACCTATGTGATTAATCTCACATATTTTTACGGGTCACTCACCTACCCTTTACATCAATAAAACTGATAACCCAACTGGAGGGCATAATGCCTGACAATAAAAAACAGGGGCGTACGTCCAACAAGGCGATGACATTCTTCGTCTGTTTCCTCGCCGCCCTGGCAGGATTACTTTTTGGCCTGGATATCGGTGTGATTGCCGGTGCATTACCTTTCATTACTGACGAGTTCCAGATCAGCGCTCACACCCAGGAGTGGGTGGTCAGCTCCATGATGTTTGGCGCGGCCGTCGGGGCCGTCGGTAGCGGCTGGCTCTCCTTCAAGCTCGGGCGTAAAAAGAGCCTGATGATCGGCGCGATCCTGTTCGTTGCCGGTTCACTCTTCTCTGCCGCTGCGCCTAACGTTGAGGTCCTGCTGGTTTCCCGCGTGCTGCTCGGTCTGGCCGTGGGCGTGGCGTCCTATACCGCCCCGCTTTACCTGTCTGAAATCGCGCCGGAGAAAATCCGCGGCAGTATGATTTCGATGTACCAGCTCATGATCACCATCGGTATTTTGGGCGCGTACCTTTCCGATACCGCGTTTAGCTACAGCGGCGCATGGCGCTGGATGCTTGGCGTGATCATCATTCCGGCCATTCTGCTGCTGATTGGCGTCTTCTTCCTGCCGGACAGCCCGCGCTGGTTCGCCGCCAAGCGTCGATTCCACGATGCCGAACGCGTACTGATGCGCCTGCGCGATACCAGCGCCGAAGCGAAAAACGAGCTGGAAGAGATCCGCGAAAGCCTGAAGGTCAAACAGTCCGGCTGGGCGCTGTTTAAAGAGAACAGCAACTTCCGCCGCGCGGTGTTCCTTGGCGTATTGCTTCAGGTGATGCAGCAGTTCACCGGGATGAACGTCATCATGTATTACGCGCCAAAAATCTTTGAGCTGGCGGGCTATACCAACACCACCGAACAAATGTGGGGGACCGTCATCGTGGGTCTGACCAACGTGCTGGCGACCTTTATCGCCATCGGTCTGGTGGACCGCTGGGGACGTAAGCCAACGCTGACGCTGGGCTTCCTGGTGATGGCGGCCGGTATGGGTGTCCTCGGTACCATGATGCATGTGGGCATTCACTCACCAACCGCCCAGTACTTTGCCGTCGGCATGCTGCTGATGTTCATCGTCGGGTTTGCGATGAGCGCCGGCCCGCTGATTTGGGTACTGTGCTCTGAGATCCAGCCGCTGAAAGGGCGTGATTTTGGTATCACCTGCTCTACCGCAACCAACTGGATTGCCAACATGATCGTCGGCGCAACGTTCCTGACCATGCTCAATACCCTGGGCAACGCGAACACCTTCTGGGTCTACGCCGGTCTGAATATCTTCTTTATTGTGCTGACAATCTGGTTGGTTCCTGAAACCAAACACGTTTCTCTGGAACATATTGAACGTAACCTGATGAAAGGTCGTCCGCTGCGCGAAATCGGCGCCCACGACTAATCCTCATGCGGGAGGCGCCTCTTGCGCCTCCCCGCTTCGCGCTTTATGCTCTGCCCCTATGAAAGCACCCCGTCTCCCCATCGCCCTTCAGCAAGCCGTTATGCGCAGCCTGCGGGAAAAACTCGCCCAGGCGAACCTGAAGCTCGGTCGCAATTACCCTGAACCTAAGATCGTTTATCAGCAGCGCGGAACCGCGGCGGGTACCGCCTGGCTCGAGCCGTATGAGATCCGCCTTAACCCGGTGCTGATGATTGAAAACCAGCAGGCGTTTATCGAGGAAGTGGTACCGCACGAGCTGGCGCATCTGCTGGTGTGGAAACACTTCGGACGCGTCGCGCCCCACGGCAAGGAGTGGAAGTGGATGATGGAAGCGGTGCTCGGCGTTCCGGCACGCCGTACCCATCAGTTCGAGCTGGAATCGGTGCGCCGCAATACCTTCCCCTACCGCTGCCAGTGCCAGCAGCACCAGCTCACCGTCCGCCGCCATAATCGCGTGGTGCGCGGCGAGGCGACCTACCGCTGCGTCAAATGCGGCGAGCCGCTGGTTGCGGAATAATCATCTGAACTTTCAGGAACTTTCCTGATCTGACTGATTGCATACGGGAACAACATTCGTTACGTTGCGGGCTCGTTTTGACACGGAGTGTAAGATGTCCCGTAATTTTTCTCTCGCGGTCGCCTTTCTGACGACGGCGCTCTCAGGCCATGCTCTGGCCGACGGTATCAACAGTTTTTCCCAGGCCAAGGCAGCAGGCGTGAAGGTAAACGCCGATGTGCCGGGGGATTTCTACTGCGGCTGTAAAATTAACTGGCAGGGTAAAAAAGGGGTCGTTGACCTTGAGTCCTGCGGCTATAAGGTGCGTAAAAACGAAAACCGCGCCAGCCGCATTGAATGGGAACATGTCGTTCCGGCCTGGCAGTTTGGCCACCAGCGCCAGTGCTGGCAGGATGGCGGACGTAAAAACTGCGCCAAAGATCCGGTTTATCGCCAGATGGAAAGCGATATGCATAACCTGCAGCCTGCCGTAGGTGAAGTGAACGGAGACCGGGGTAATTTCATGTACAGCCAGTGGAACGGTGGCGAAGGCCAGTACGGCCAGTGCGGTATGAAGGTTGATTTTAAAGAGAAAGTCGCCGAGCCCCCTGCCCGCGCGCGCGGCAGTATTGCCCGCACCTACTTCTATATGCGTGACCGTTACGACCTCAACCTCTCCCGCCAGCAGACGCAGCTGTTCAACGCCTGGGACAAGCAGTACCCGGTGACGGAGTGGGAATGCCAGCGCGACGAACGTATCGCCAGAGTCCAGGGGAATCACAACCCTTACGTCCAGCGGGCTTGCCAGGCGCAAAAGAGCTAACCTACACTACGGCAATTCGCTTATATCGCATGACACATGGAATTTCTGACTATGCGCATTCCCCGCATTTACCATCCTGAACTGATTACCGCAGGCCGCGAAATCGCCTTGTCTGATGACGCCGCCAACCACGTTGGCCGCGTGCTGCGCATGGGTGCAGGCCAGGCAATACATCTGTTCGACGGCTCGAACCAGGTTTTCGACGCGGAAATCACGCGGTCTGATAAAAAAAGCGTACTCGTTAACGTCCTGCGTGGCGAAGTGGATGACCGGGAATCACCGCTGCACATCCATCTGGGCCAGGTGATGTCGCGCGGCGAGAAAATGGAATTCACCATTCAGAAATCCATTGAACTGGGTGTAAGCCTCATTACGCCACTTTTTTCTGAACGCTGCGGCGTTAAACTGGATGCGGAACGTCTGAACAAAAAGATCCAGCAGTGGCAGAAAATTGCCATTGCGGCTTGCGAACAGAGTGGACGCAACCGTATTCCGGAGATCCGCCCGGCAATGGATCTGGAGGACTGGTGTGCAGAAGAGGAGAACGGGCTGAAGCTCAATCTTCATCCGCGCGCCAGCGCCAGCATCAATACGCTGCCTCTGCCCGTTGAGCGCGTACGCCTGCTGATTGGCCCCGAAGGCGGCCTGTCGGCGGATGAAATTGCGATGACGGCACGTTACCAGTTTACTGATATTCTGTTGGGACCTCGCGTTCTGCGCACTGAGACAACGGCACTCACGGCCATTACCGCGCTACAGGTACGGTTTGGCGATCTGGGTTGAAGCATTAACGGAGAAGAACATGATCAAGCTCGGCATCGTGATGGACCCCATCGCAAACATTAACATCAAGAAAGATTCCAGCTTCGCCATGCTGCTGGAAGCCCAGCGTCGCGGCTATGAACTCCACTATATGGAGATGAACGATCTTTACCTGATCAACGGTGAAGCTCGCGCCCGCACCCGCATCGTTAACGTCGAGCAGAACTACGACAAATGGTACGAGTTCGGCACCGAGCAGGATATTGCCCTGGCCGATCTCAACGTCATCCTGATGCGTAAAGATCCGCCGTTCGACACCGAATACATCTACAGCACCTACATCCTTGAGCGTGCAGAAGAGAAAGGCACGCTGATCGTCAACAAGCCACAGAGCCTGCGCGACTGCAACGAGAAGCTCTACACCGCCTGGTTCTCTGACCTGACGCCGGAAACACTGGTGACCCGCAGCAAAGCGCAGCTGAAGGAATTCTGGCAGAAGCACGGCGATATCATCATGAAGCCGCTGGACGGCATGGGCGGCGCGTCGATTTTCCGCGTTAAGGAGAGCGACCCGAATATTGGCGTGATTGCCGAAACGCTGACCGAACTGGGCACGCGCTACTGCATGGCGCAGAACTATATTCCGGCGATTAAAGACGGCGATAAGCGCGTTCTGGTGGTAGATGGCGAACCGGTTCCTTACTGCCTGGCGCGTATCCCGCAGGGTGGCGAAACTCGTGGGAACCTGGCGGCCGGTGGCCGCGGTGAGCCGCGCCCGCTGACCGAAAGCGACTGGGAAATTGCCCGCCGCGTTGGCCCGACGCTGAAAGCCAAAGGCCTGATCTTCGTTGGCCTGGATATCATCGGCGATCGTCTGACCGAAGTGAACGTCACCAGCCCGACCTGCATTCGTGAAATTGAAGCGGAATTCCCGATTTCGATCACCGGAATGCTGATGGACGCTATCGAAAAACGTTTACAGAAATAACCTAACAATACTATTAGTGACAGCGCCTGTGTTTGTCCCCATACTGGGCGCTGTCGCTTTTTAAACCAGGAAACAGTACCTCTGACAATGAATTTACAGCATCACTTTCTTATTGCCATGCCTGCTCTCCAGGACCCGATTTTTCGCCGCGCCGTGGTTTATATTTGTGAATACAATGAAGACGGCGCGATGGGTATTATCATCAATAAACCACTGGAAAATCTTCAGGTTGAAGGAATTCTGGACAAGCTGAAAATACCGGCTGAAGCGCGACTGCCGGAAATCCGGCTTGATAAACCGGTGATGCTGGGTGGACCTCTTGCAGAAGATCGCGGCTTTATCCTGCATACGCCGCCGGTATTTTCTTCCAGTATTCGAATTTCGGATAACACCGTTATCACGACCTCGCGCGACGTGCTTGAAACGCTGGGCACCGCAGAGCAGCCTTCTGAAGTGCTGGTGGCGCTGGGCTATTCGTCGTGGGAGAAAGGCCAGCTTGAGCAAGAGATCCTCGATAACGCCTGGCTTACGGCGCCTGCGGACATGAATATCCTGTTTAAAACCCCTATCGCCGATCGCTGGCGTGACGCGGCGAAACTGATTGGCATTGATATCCTGACCATGCCTGGCGTAGCGGGGCACGCCTGATGAGCGGAACGCTTCTGGCCTTCGATTTTGGTACCAAAAGCATTGGCGTCGCCGTGGGTCAGCGCATCACCGGTACCGCGCGTCCGCTTACGGCCCTGAAGGCTAATGACGGCACGCCAGACTGGAATCTTATCGAACGTCTGCTTAAAGAGTGGCAGCCGGATGACGTGATTGTTGGGCTCCCGCTGAACATGGACGGCACAGAACAGCCGCTTACCGCCCGGGCGCGTAAGTTCGCCAATAAAATCCATGGCCGCTTTGGCGTCTCCGTGAAGCTACACGACGAGCGTCTCAGCACCGTCGAAGCGCGTGCCGGCCTGTTTGAGCACGGCGGCTTCCGTGCGCTCAACAAAGGCAGCGTGGACTCCGCTTCAGCAGTAATCATCCTCGAAAGCTATTTCGAACAGGGTTTTTAAACACAGGGGTCTACAGCCGCCCCTGCGCCCGTCTCTCCGCCAGGCTCTGCTCAAAGTTCTGCATTCCCGCCTGCTGACCGGTCTGGATGATGCCGGGCAGTTGCCACGTTTTCCCTTCACGAATCAGATTCGCCGCCGCCGCTGTGTTCACCAGCAGTTCATACAACGCGACGCGCCCGCCCTGCAGATCGGGAAGCAGCCTCTGCGCCAGCACCGCCCGCAGGCTGCCGGCCAGCTGGTTACGCACCGGATCTTTCTCCTGCGCCGGGAACGTATCGACCAGCCGTTCAATCGCCTGCGATGCCCCGCGCGTATGCAGCGTCGCCAGTACCAGGTGTCCGGTTTCCGCCGCCGTCAGCGCCAGGCGGATCGTTTCACTGTCGCGCAGCTCCCCCAGCAAAATAACGTCCGGATCCTGGCGTAAGGCACTGCGCAGCGCTTCGGCAAATGACGGGCTGTGCTGACCTATCTCCCGCTGCTGGATCAGACAACGTTCGCTCTGGTAGATAAACTCCACCGGATCTTCAAGCGTGAGGATATGGCCGTCAGCATGGTGGTTGAGAAAATCGACCATCGCCGCCAGCGTAGTGGATTTGCCGCTGCCGGTCGCCCCCGTGACCAGAATCAGCCCGGCGTCATTGGACAACAGTTCCGGGATCGCCCGCGGCGCGCCCAGCGAAGAGAGCAGTGGGCAGCTACGCGGCAACAGCCGCAGCGTCAAAGAGACACCTCTCATCTGCTTAAAGGCACTGCCGCGCAGCCGCTGGCCTCCCGTCACCGTCGCGGCAAAATCCACCTGCCCCTTTGCCCACCATATCCCCTGCTGCTCATCGTTGAGCCATGCTTTTAATAACGCTCCGACATCGGGAGGCGGAAAGGAAGCGGGTTCAAGCCGGCCTAATCTGCGCCAGCGCGGTGGCGAATCACTGCACAGGTGTAGATCGGAGACGTTATGCTTTACACTAAGGGCCACAATTTCTTCCACATCCATAGACTACTCCTCGGAAAATGAACGACATTGCGCATAACCTGGCACAGGTCCGGGACAAAATCTCAGCCGCCGCAGCGCGCTGCGGCCGTGCTTCAGAAGAAATTACGCTGCTTGCAGTCAGCAAAACCAAGCCTGCGAGCGCCATCGCAGAAGCTATTGATGCAGGCCAGCGGGCGTTTGGTGAAAACTACGTGCAGGAAGGCGTGGATAAAATTCGCTACTTTCAGGAACAGGGGAATACGGATCTGCAGTGGCACTTTATTGGCCCTCTGCAGTCGAACAAAAGCCGTCTGGTGGCAGAGCACTTCGACTGGTGCCACACCATCGATCGCCTGCGTATTGCTACCCGCCTGAATGACCAGCGTCCGGCAGAAATGCCGGCGCTTAATGTGCTTATTCAGGTCAACATCAGCGACGAAAACAGCAAGTCCGGCATTGCGCTGAGCGAGCTGGACGCACTGGCCGCAGAGGTGGCCGAACTGCCGCGCTTGACCCTGCGCGGGCTGATGGCAATTCCTGCGCCTGAGTCAAGTTATGAAAGGCAGTTTGCCGTGGCACAGCAAATGGCTGTAGCATTTGAGGCGCTTAAAGCGCGCTATAACACGGTAGACACGCTTTCACTGGGCATGTCGGATGATATGGAAGCCGCCATCGCGGCAGGCAGCACTATGATGCGCATCGGCACGGCAATTTTCGGTGCGCGCGACTACTCAAAATAATAAGGAAACCTGAGGAACGCCATGAAGACGTTGACTTTCCTGCTCTCAACAGTGCTTGAGCTGTATACGATGGCGCTTTTGCTGCGCGTCTGGATGCAGTGGGCACGCTGTGATTTTTACAATCCGTTCTCGCAGTTTGTCGTGAAAATCACGCAACCTGTTGTCGGACCGCTGCGCCGTATTATCCCGGCGATGGGTCCCATCGACAGTTCGTCTTTGCTGGTGGCGTTTATTCTGAGCGTTATCAAAGCGATTGTGCTGTTTATGGTCATTACCTTCCAGCCGATTATCTGGATTGCTGCGGTCCTGATTTTAATCAAAACCATCGGCCTGCTGATTTTCTGGGTGCTGCTGGTCATGGCCATCATGAGCTGGGTGAGCCAGGGGCGTAGTCCGGTAGAATATGCGCTGATCCAACTGGCCGAGCCGCTGCTGCGCCCGATTCGCAACCTGCTGCCTTCGATGGGCGGTATTGATTTCTCGCCGATGATCCTGGTTCTGCTGCTGTACGTGGTTAACATGGGGATCGCTGAGTTGTTACAGTCCACGGGCGATATGCTGCTGCCGGGGCTGTGGATGGCGCTATGAGTGCCGTAAGCACCTGCGCTAACGGGCTGGTTTTGCGGCTGTATATTCAGCCAAAAGCCAGCCGTGACAGTATTGTCGGGCTGCATGGCGACGAGTTAAAAGTCGCCATCACCGCCCCGCCGGTTGACGGCCAGGCGAACGCGCATCTGACTAAATATCTGGCAAAACAGTTTCGCGTCGCCAAAAGCCAGGTCATCATTGAAAAAGGTGAACTTGGGCGACATAAACAGGTAAAAATCCTTAATCCGCAATCTATCCCGACGGAAGTCGCGGTTCTGAAAGAACAGGACTAAACCATGCAGAAAGTTGTTCTCGCGACCGGCAACGCCGGTAAAGTGCGCGAGCTGGCCTCGCTATTAAATGATTTTGGGCTGGACGTGGTCGCCCAGACCGATCTTGGCGTGGAGTCCGCCGAAGAGACGGGGCTGACGTTTATCGAAAACGCGATCCTGAAAGCACGTCACGCCGCGCAGATTACCGGCCTGCCCGCGATTGCCGACGACTCCGGCCTGGCCGTGGACTTCCTGGGCGGTGCACCGGGGATTTACTCTGCGCGCTATTCCGGCGTGGACGCCACCGATCAGCAGAATCTGGAAAAGCTGCTTGTCGCCCTGAAAGACGTACCGGACGAACAGCGCACCGCGCAGTTCCACTGCGTACTGGTCTATATGCGCCACGCGGAAGACCCGACGCCGATCGTCTGCCACGGCAGCTGGCCTGGCGTGATTACCCGTGAAGCGGCTGGCAACGGCGGCTTTGGCTACGATCCGATTTTCTTTGTCCCGACCGAGGGCAAAACCGCTGCGGAACTGACCCGCGAAGAAAAAAGCGCGATTTCCCACCGTGGACGCGCGCTGAAACTGTTACTGGAAGCACTGCGTAATGGCTAATTTGCCGCCTCTGAGTCTGTATATTCACATCCCGTGGTGCGTGCAGAAATGCCCATACTGCGATTTCAACTCGCACGCGCTGAAGGGCGAAGTGCCACACGATGACTATGTTGCGCATCTGCTGGCCGACCTGGACGCCGATGTCGCTTACGCACAGGGACGTGAAGTTAAGACCATTTTCATTGGTGGCGGTACGCCGAGCCTGCTGTCCGGCCCGGCGATGCAGACGCTGCTGGACGGCGTGCGTGCGCGCCTGAACCTGGCGGCGGATGCGGAAATTACGATGGAAGCCAACCCCGGCACCGTTGAGGCCGACCGTTTTGTCGACTATCAGCGCGCGGGCGTAAACCGCATCTCCATCGGCGTGCAGAGCTTTAGCGAGCCGAAGCTAAAACGTCTGGGGCGCATTCACGGCCCGGAAGAGGCGAAGCGCGCGGCCAACCTGGCGAGCGGGCTGGGCCTTCGCAGCTTTAACCTGGATTTGATGCACGGCCTGCCGGATCAGTCGCTGGAAGAGGCGCTGGACGACCTGCGCCAGGCGATCGAACTGAACCCGCCGCACCTTTCGTGGTATCAGCTCACCATTGAGCCAAACACGCTGTTCGGTTCCCGCCCGCCGGTGCTGCCGGACGACGACGCGCTGTGGGATATCTTCGAGCAGGGTCACAGGCTTCTAACCGCTGCGGGCTATCAGCAGTATGAAACGTCCGCGTATGCGAAGCCGGGCTATCAGTGCCAGCACAACCTGAACTACTGGCGCTTTGGCGACTATCTGGGAATTGGCTGCGGCGCGCACGGCAAGGCGACCTTCCCGGACGGGCGCATTCTGCGCACCGCCAAAACCCGCCACCCGCGCGGATACATGGAAGGCCGCTACCTGGAGCGTCAGCACGACGTTGAGGCGGAGGATAAGCCGTTTGAGTTCTTTATGAACCGTTTCCGCCTGCTGGAAGCGGCACCACGCAAGGAATTTTCGCTGTACACCGGCCTGGCGGAATCGGTGATTCGTCCGCAGATTGACGAAGCGCTGGCAAAGGGGTATCTCACCGAGAGTGAGGAATGCTGGCAGATCACCGAGCACGGCAAGCTGTTCTTAAACTCCCTTCTTGAGCTGTTTCTCGCCGAAGATTCCTGAAGGCTGATTCAGGATTTCGCATCCCGTTCTGCCGGCTGAGGAAAAGGCTGGCAGAGTGTGAGGATGGAAAAATCAAAACAACTCCGCAAAGAAATGACGCCCGAAGAATTACGCCTCTGGTATTTGCTCAGAGGTCGCCGTTTCTTTGGGTATAAGTTTCGCCGTCAGATGCCGATTGGGACCTATATCGTCGATTTTGCCTGCTTTAAGGCGAAACTGATCGTTGAGCTGGATGGGGGACAACATCAGGGTGAAGAGGACTATGATTCACGTCGTACCGCGTTTTTGAATACGAACGGATGGGAAGTCGTACGGTTCTGGAATAATGAATTCAGGGCTAATGAGGAGGAGGTGTTGATAGCTATTCTGCAACGACTGCAATGCCTGATGCCCTCACCCTAACCCTCTCCCCATGGGAGAGGGAACGATTACACCCTCTCCCATGGGGAGAGGGCTGGGGTGAGGGGCCCAGCGCGCAGAGATATTACTTAAGCGTCCCCACCAGCGCCTTCCGGCTATCTTCCAGCGACACCACGCGTTTACACACGTCTTTGCCGAACTGCTGGAAATCATCTTCCTGGTTCTTCCACTCGTTCTGAATGGAGGTCTGCAAGCCGCCCAGGCTGCCCAGCACGCCCTGCAGCGGGTTACCGCCGCCTTTCAGCACGGCTTTCGCCCCCATTTCGTTGATGCTGTCCTGCAGGATGCCGCCCATCGCCTGATTCACCAGCTGCTGCCCGTCAGCGCGGACCTGATCGATCGCCTTGTAGTGGAACGTCAGGCCGTCGGAGCGCGTCTCGATAATGCGGTTCATCTGCTCTTTAAGCTGCTTGTCCAGCTTCGTCAGGCGGGTGCGCATGTTGCTGCTCTCACCCACTTCTTTAGTAATGATCTTATCCAGCGCGACGCGGCTTTTCTCAACGCGGGTCAGCGCGCCGTCGTTAATCCACGGCAGTGCGGTACGCAGCTCAGCCTGGTAATCCTTCGCCTGTTCGCGCTGCGCGGCAGTCAGGTTTTGCGGCTTGCCGTTAAACGTCACGTTACCATCCGGCGTAATCACCAGATTGCCGTTCTCGCCTTTGACCTGCACGGTTTGCGGGCTTAACACCACGTCATCACGCGGGGTGACGCTACATTGATAATCCGCATGGGCGGTGAATCCGGTTGCCATCAAAGCAACAGCCAGCAACGTTTTGCGCATCTTAAACACTCCCTCAGACAAAATGGGCCAGCTAATGCTGGCCCCTTATTGCTTTATTAGTCCCACCAAACGTCGAAAAGTTCGCTGACGCGGACATCTTCGAGCTTGTGATCTTCAAGCCATTTACGTACCAGCGCCTGATGTTCTTCGGTGCATTTACCCACTTCCTGGGTGCAGATCAGACCTTCCCAGGCCAGGTAGCCGCTACCGTCGAAGGCCAGCTTGTTTGGCTCAATCACATCATTGATGAACGCATCTACGTCCTGATCGATCTGTTCTACACTGGTGCCTTCCGGGAAACGCCACGCAACGGAGAAGCCCACTTCCTGGAATTCTTCGATGTGCATCTTTTTACGCAGACGACGGCTACGATTCTTTGCCATTATTTCACCCTCTCGAACATTAAGTCCCATACACCGTGACCAAGACGATGGCCACGCTGTTCAAATTTCGTTACCGGACGCGATTCCGGACGCGGTACATAGTCGTTGCTCGCAGACTGGTTTTTATACCCGTCCAGCGACGACATCACTTCCAGCATATGTTCCGCATACGGTTCCCAGTCGGTCGCCATATGGAAGACACCGCCCGGCTTCAGCTTACTTTTCACCAGCTCGGCAAACGGTGCCTGAACGATACGGCGTTTATTATGACGTGCTTTGTGCCACGGGTCAGGGAAAAAGAGCTGAACCATGGTTAAAGAATTGTCAGGAATCATTTTATGCAGCACTTCCACCGCGTCGTGACACATCACGCGCAGGTTCTCAACGCCCTCTTCATGGGCCGTTGCCAGGCATGCACCCACGCCCGGGGAGTGGACTTCGATACCGAGGAAGTTCTGCTCCGGTCGCGCTTTCGCCATGGCCACCAGCGAGGTGCCCATACCAAACCCGATCTCCAGCGTGACGGGTGCTTCGCGGCCGAACAGTTCGGTAAAGTCCAGAGGCTGCTCGCTGAATTCAACGCCCATCACCGGCCAGTAGTTGTCCAGCGCATGTTGCTGCCCTTTTGTCAGGCGGCCCTGACGGCGGACAAAGCTGCGAATACGGCGCAGCGGGCGACCGTTTTCATCAAATTCCGGTGAAATGACGTCGTTTTTCATAAAAGAGTTGTCTGCTTGTGAGAATGTTCGGGAAACGGGCATTATCCAAAGTTAAGGCTTCTATGCAAGCATGGGAAAGATCCGGTTTACAGCAGATTGACGCTGTGCTGCAATCTGCGTCCCTGATTATGCGAATCGATGACCATGCAAGCCTCTCAATTTTCAGCCCAGTTGCTGGACTGGTACGACAAATACGGGCGTAAAACCCTGCCCTGGCAAATTGAAAAAACGCCTTATAAAGTATGGCTATCCGAGGTGATGTTGCAACAAACGCAGGTCGCCACGGTGATCCCTTACTTCGAGCGTTTTATGGCGCGCTTCCCGACGGTGACCGATCTGGCCAACGCGCCGCTGGACGAGGTCCTGCACCTGTGGACCGGTCTTGGCTATTATGCCCGGGCACGTAACCTTCACAAGGCCGCACAGCAGGTCGCGACGCGCCACAACGGGAAATTCCCGGAAACCTTCGATGAGGTGGCCGCTCTCCCCGGCGTAGGACGTTCAACCGCAGGCGCCATTCTCTCCCTGTCTTTAGGCAAGCATTACCCGATCCTCGACGGCAACGTGAAGCGCGTGCTGGCACGCTGCTATGCCGTCGACGGCTGGCCGGGGAAGAAGGACGTTGAGAAACGCCTTTGGGAAATAAGTGAAGCGGTCACCCCGGCCAACGGCGTCGAGCGTTTCAACCAGGCGATGATGGATCTCGGCGCGATGGTCTGTACGCGCTCAAAACCAAAATGCGAACTCTGCCCGGTGAATAATCTCTGTGTGGCGTATGCCAACCATTCATGGGCGCAATATCCGGGTAAGAAACCCAAACAGACGCTGCCGGAGCGCACCGGCTATATGCTGCTGATGCAGCACGGCGACGAGGTCTTCCTCGCCCAGCGTCCACCGAGCGGTCTGTGGGGTGGTCTATACTGCTTCCCACAGTTTGAAGATGAAGATTTGCTGCGTGAATGGCTTAAACAGCGCGGGATTGCTGCCGATAACCTGACGCAGCTGACCGCGTTTCGCCATACGTTCAGCCATTTCCACCTGGATATTGTACCCATGTGGCTTCCCGTGTCGTCATTTGCCTCGTGCATGGATGAAGGCACCGCTCTCTGGTATAACTTAGCGCAACCGCCATCAGTCGGACTGGCGGCTCCCGTGGAGCGCCTGTTACAGCAATTACGTGCCGGTGCAATGGTTTAGCATCGACAAGAAAAAGAGGAATGAGTATGGCCAGAACGATTTTTTGTACTTTCCTGCAGCGTGACGCTGAAGGCCAGGATTTCCAGCTTTATCCGGGCGACCTGGGTAAACGCATCTACAATGAAATATCCAAAGAAGCCTGGGGACAGTGGCAGAAAAAGCAGACCATGCTGATCAACGAGAAAAAACTCAGCATGATGAACCCGGAACACCGCAAGCTGCTGGAGCAGGAGATGGTGAGCTTCCTGTTCGAAGGTAAAGACGTGCACATCGAAGGCTATACGCCACCGGAAAAATAACAGCGTGCGGGGGAAACCCCGCCGTTAAAGCAAACACAACACGCACTCCCGGAATGATGAAAAAACTTTTAGCGCTAGCCCTTGTTGCGCCGTTGCTTGTCTCGTGTTCGTCAAAAAAAGGCGAAGATTACAACGAAGCCTGGATCAAGGACACCAACGGTTTTGACATTTTGATGGGGCAGTTTGCCCACAACATCGAGAACATATGGGGATTTAACGAAGTTCTTATTGCAGGACCTAAGGACTACGTTAAGTACACCGACGCCTATCTGACCCGTAGCCACATCAACTTTGATGAGGGGACGATCACGATCGAGACCATCGCAGGCACTGACCCTGCTGCGCGCCTGCGTCAGGCGATTATCAAGACCCTGCTGATGGGTGACGATCCTGGATCTATCGATCTCTACTCCGATGCCGACGATATCACGATCTCGAAAGAGCCGTTCCTGTACGGCCAGGTTGTCGATCAGACCGGCCAGCCGATCCGCTGGGAAGGTCGCGCCACGAAATTTGCCGACTACCTGCTGCAGACGCGCCTGAAAAGCCGCTCTAACGGTCTGAAGATTATCTACAGCGTGACCATCAACCTCGTCCCGAACCACCTCGACAAGCGTGCGCATAAGTACATTGGGATGGTGCGTCAGGCCTCGCGTAAGTACGGCGTGGATGAGTCGCTGATCCTGGCGATTATGCAGACCGAATCCTCGTTCAACCCGTACGCGGTAAGCCGTTCCGACGCCCTGGGGCTGATGCAGGTTGTGCAGCACAGCGCCGGTAAAGACGTCTTCCGCGCGCAGGGAAAATCCGGCACGCCGAGCCGCAGCTATCTGTTCGATCCGCAGAGCAACATTGATACCGGCACGGCCTATCTGGCGATGCTGAACAATGTTTACCTGGGCGGCATTGATAACCCAACGTCGCGCCGCTATGCGGTGATCACCGCCTATAACGGCGGCGCGGGCAGCGTGCTGCGAGTCTTCTCAAATGACAAGGTGCAGGCCGCAAACATCATCAACAGCATGGCGCCGGGGGATGTCTACTCTACCCTCACCACCCGCCACCCGTCTGCGGAATCCCGTCGCTATCTGTATAAGGTGAATACGGCGCAGAAGAACTATCGTCGCCGGTGATCGGCACACCTTCTCCCCTCTGGGAGAAGGTGTTCTGTTTCCCCTCTCCCTGTGGGAGAGGGTCAGGGTGAGGGCATCAGGCCGCACCTATCCAACCCCACCCATACGAAAATGTTATTTGCATCACAATCCAAACTGCAAATTAATGTGGATTGCATTTTTTTGCGGGAGGTAACAAAACATATTGTTGCCAACTGATAGAATTGCATCAAATAACAACCCTGAATGTTCCTATAACAACATATCTCCCGCTCACTTGTGAGGAAAGTAACATGAACCTTAAGCTGCAGCTTAAAATATTGTCGTTTCTGCAGTTCTGCCTGTGGGGTAGCTGGCTGACTACACTCGGCTCCTATATGTTTGTGACGCTCAAGTTCGACGGTGCGTCAATCGGTGCCGTTTACAGTTCGCTCGGTATTGCGGCTGTCTTCATGCCAACGCTGCTGGGTATCGTGGCGGATAAATGGTTGAGTGCGAAATGGCTGTACATGCTTTGCCATCTGGTGGGCGCGGGGACGCTGTTTATGGCTGCCCAGGTGACCACGCCGGGGGCGATGTTCATGGTGATCCTGCTTAACTCGCTGGCCTATATGCCAACGCTTGGCCTGATCAACACCATCTCCTACTACCGCCTGAAATCCGCGGATTTGGATATCGTGACCGATTTCCCGCCAATCCGTATCTGGGGTACCATCGGCTTTATCATGGCGATGTGGGGCGTGAGCTTCGCAGGCTTCGAACTGAGCCATATGCAGCTCTATATCGGTGCGGCGCTCTCCGTAGTGCTGGCGATCTTCACCCTGACGCTGCCAACCATTCCGGTTTCTAACCAGCAGAAAAACCAGAGCTGGAGCACCATGCTCGGCCTGGACGCGTTCGCGCTGTTTAAAAACAAACGCATGGCGATCTTCTTTATCTTCTCCATGCTGCTGGGCGCAGAGCTGCAGATCACCAACATGTTCGGCAACACCTTCCTGCACAGCTTCGATAACAACCCGCTGTTCTCCGGCAGCTTTATCGTTGAACATGCGTCGGTGATGATGTCCATCTCTCAGATCTCTGAGACGCTGTTCATTCTGACCATCCCGTTCTTCCTGAGCCGCTACGGCATCAAAAACGTCATGCTGATCAGTATCGCGGCATGGATGCTGCGCTTCGGCCTGTTCGCCTACGGTGACCCGAGCGCGTTTGGTACCGTGCTGCTGGTGCTGTCGATGATCGTTTACGGCTGCGCCTTCGACTTCTTCAACATCTCTGGTTCGGTGTTTGTGGAAAAAGAGGTGAAGCCTGAAATCCGCGCCAGCGCGCAGGGTATGTTCCTGATGATGACCAACGGCTTCGGCTGTATTCTGGGCGGAGTGGTAAGCGGTAAAGTCGTTGAGATGTACACCACCAACGGCATCACCAACTGGCAGCCTGTGTGGCTGATCTTCGCAGCATACTCGCTGGTGCTGTTCTTCGCGTTCATCGCACTGTTCAAGTACAAGCACGTGCGTGAACCGCACGGTGCACAGCCGATCGCGCATTGATTGTTGTGCCCGGTGGCGCTGCGCTTACCGGGCCTTCAAAACCAGACCGTAGGCCGGGTAAGGCGAAGCCGCCACCCGGCTATTTTATTGCAGAGAGCACCCACCCCACCGACAGCAAATCCGCGCTGCCGCCCGGGCTCAGGTTCCGTTCAATCAATGCCTTATCCATCTTAAGCAGCGCCTCGCGATCCCAGCCACTCGCCAGTAATTCCCGCGCGTAGCCCTGAACGTAGCGTAGCCCTTCAATGCCGCCGCGCGACACGAGATTACTGTCCTGATTGACCGCCATCAGGCGCAACAGCAGGCCGTGAAGCGACAGTCCGTTCCACTGCGCCAGCGCCTTACGCGCCGTCGCAAAGCCGCTTTCCGCCTCTCCGCGCGCGCCGGTTAAGCCGTACAGCTGAAACTGCCGCTCGCCCGCCGTCGCCTGTCCGCCGCGCGCGGCCAGCTCACGCGACACCAGCCCGCTGCAGATGTTACTCACCTCACAGCAGAGGCTGTCTGCGGAGATATTTTTCACACGCCCGGCGGTGAAGCACAGTAAACCCAGGGCAAAAATCCCGCCCTTGTGGGTGTTCACTCCGTTCGTCGCGGCGTACATCGCCTGCTCGCAGGCCATCCCCATCGGGCGGATAATCCGAAGCTGTGCATCAGCGGGTTTATCCGCATGCGCGTTACCGAGCTCGGCAAAGCGCGAAAACCACGGCGTAATCGCCGCAATGCTGCGGACGAACAGCGCGTGGTCCATATCGCGATGGGAACCGTTATTAAGCTTGTCGACCAGCCCTGGCTTGGGCGTCAGCTCCAGCTCCTGCCATAGCGCCGCTTCGGCAAGCGCGGGCACGTGCGTAATGCGGGGTTTAGTCGCGGGCGAACCAGTCATCGATCGTCTTCTCCACGCGGGAAACCACCTGCTCAACGGGATGGTTCCGCGAGCGGGAGCAGGCGTGAGCGGGCTCGTCGCAGACCAGACAGCGTCTGAGGTTTGCCCCCAGCGACTGACGCCCGACGTGGCCGTGCTGAGGGCAGATCACGTCCAGATCCCACAGCCTGCCGAGCGGGTGCGTCTGCTCCAGATCCGCACAGTGCGCTTTGATTTCCACCGCGGGATGGGCCACGCACCACAGGGCTTCTGGCCCGGTCGGGAGCCACAGCACCTGGCGGTCCAGCACCGGCCAGCGGTTTTCCCACAGCAGCTGGTCGCACATTTGCAGCGCCACGCCCATGGTATTACGATACCGCAGGCTGTCTTTGATTTCCCCTGGGGTGACCAGCGTGAGGGAAATCACCGGTTGTTGATAGTGCTCAAGCATGTCAGCCTGGCGCGCTGCGCGGCGCTCTTTCGCCGCCAGCAGTTCGTCAAGGCTGACACCCGCCCGCACGGGTGTCGCTAAAATCACACTTCCTCCTTCACCTGTCGCACGGTGTCGATCACGCTGCCGTCGCGGTAGCGGATCACTCCGACGATTTTGTCGGTAAATTCAATCGGTTTCGGTACGCCCGTCAGGGAAATCGCCCGCTCGTAAAGCGCGCTGATATCCACAACGTTGAGCCCGGCTTCCAGCAGCCGCTCACGGATCTCCGGGCGCGCCGGGTTGACCGCAATGCCGTGGTCGGTGACCAGCACGTCGATGCTTTCGCCCGGCGTGAGGCGCGTGGTGACGCGCTTCACGACCGTCGGAATGCGGCTGCGCAGCAGAGGGGCAACGACGATGGTCAGGTTCGCCGCGGCGGCCACGTCGCAGTGCCCGCCGGACGCGCCGCGCATCACGCCGTCGGAGCCGGTGATAACGTTGACGTTGAAATCGACGTCAATTTCCAGCGCGCTGAGGATCACCACGTCGAGCTGGTCGCAGCTTGCCGCCTTGCTGCCGGGGTTGGCGTAGACGTTGGTGGAGATCTCTACGTGATTCGGGTTGCGCGCCAGCGAGGCCGCCGCCTGGCCGTCAAAGCACTGGGTGTCGAGCAGCTTTTCGATGAGCCCCTTCTCGTGCAGATCCACCAGGCTGCCGGTGATGCCGCCGAGCGCAAAGCGCGCCTTCACGCCGCTGCGCTCCATCTTCTCTTCCATAAAGCGCGTGCAGGCGGTCGCCGCCGCGCCGGAGCCGGTCTGCATCGAGAAGCCCGGTTTGAAGTAGCCGGAGTGTTCAATCACGTCCGCCGCATAGCGGGCGATCATCAGCTCGCGCGGGTTGCTGGTGACGCGCGCCGCGCCGACGCTGATTTTCGCCGGGTCGCCCACGCTTTCAACCTGCACGATGTAGTCCACCTGGTCCTGCACCAGGCTGGCGGGCATATTGGGGAACGGCACCAGTTCTTCAGTCAGCAGCACCACCTTACGGGCAAAGTGCGCGTCCACCATGGCGTAGCCGAGGGAGCCGCAGCACGATTTACCGTGCGTCCCGTTGGCATTGCCAAACTCATCGCTGCACGGCACGCCGAGAAACGCCACGTCAATATTCAGCTCGCCGTCCTGGAGCAGCTTCACGCGCCCGCCGTGGGAGTGGATTTGCACCGGCTCGTCCATCAGCCCGTGGGAGATGGCATCCGCAAGCCTGCCGCGCATGCCCGAGGTATAAATCCGGGTGATGACGCCGCTTTCAATATGCTCGATCAGCGCGTCGTTGCAGGTCATCAGCGAACTGGAGGCCAGCGTCAGGTTTTTGAAGCCCATTCGCGCCAGCAGCGCCACGACGGTGTTGATCACCCGGTCGCCTTCGCGAAACGCGTGGTGGAAGGAGATGGTCATCCCGTCCTGCAGGCCGCTTCGCATCACCGCCTCCTCAAGAGAGGCGCAGAGCTTGCGGCTGTGCTTTGCGTCGCTGTCCGCCAGCCAAGGCGTGGCGCTGTGGGCGGTATCAAAGGGTTTTAAATCCCGCAGATGGGGAAAATTCATGTGAAGAAGTTCTGTCTGATTCATTATTTTATCCTTATCGACGCACGCCGGAGGCCGCCGCGCGCTCCAGCACCACCTGCGCGTGGTTAATAATCGGTGCATCCACCATTTTGCCGTTGAGCGACACCACGCCCAGGCCGTTACGCTCGCCCTCTTCTGCCGCCTCAATCACCCTTTTGGCGTGATCCACCTCTTCCTGAGTCGGGGCGTAGGCGTTGTGCAGCAGGTCAATCTGGCGCGGGTTAATCAGCGATTTGCCGTTAAAGCCCATCTTGCGGATCAGATCGACCTCGCGCAGGAACCCGGCCTCGTCGTTAACGTCTGACCACACCACGTCGAAGGCGTCGATGCCCGCCGCGCGGGCGGCGTGCAGCACGGCGCAGCGGGCGTAGAACAGCTCGGTGCCGTCGCCGCGCTCGGTCTGCATGTCCATCACGTAGTCAAAGGCGGCCAGCGCAATTCCGATGAGGCGCACAGAGCTGCGGGCAATCGCCACGGCGTTGATGACGCCAATGGCCGATTCAATCGCCGCCATCACGCGGGTGGAGCCAACCTCGCGGCCGCACGCCTGCTCGATACGCTCGAGGTGGCCTTCCAGCTCGTAGATATCGTCCGGCGTGTCGGTTTTCGGCAGGCGGATCACGTCCACGCCGGCCCGCACGGCGGCTTCCAGATCCAGCAGGCCAAACGGCGTGCTGAGCGGGTTAATGCGCACCACGGTTTCGATATCCTGATACATCGGGTGCTGAAGCGCGTGGAACACCAGCATGCGCGCGGTATCCTTCTCGCGCAGGGCAACAGCGTCCTCAAGGTCAAACATGATGGAGTCGGGACGGTAGATAAAGGCGGTTGAGAGCATGGCGGCGTTGGCGCCCGGCAGGAACAACATACTGCGGCGGAGTTTGCTCATTTCAGCGCCCCCCAGTTGATGGCCTGTTCATCGGCGGCACGCATCAGCGCGCTTTGCAGGCGGGCGCGGATAACACAGTCCAGCGCCCCTTTGTCTTCAATAATAATTAATCCCTGGTGCACGTTCATGGCGCGCAACGTGTCGTTGACCACCTGGCGAATCTGCTCGCCAAACTGCTTAATCACTTCACTGTGGATGACTATCTCCAGCTCGCCGTGAGCGGGAGCGATTTTCACCATCAGGTCGCTGGACTCCTGCGTTCCGGCCAGCGCCTCCCTTACAATTTTCATGATAAATTCCTGGTAGTTAAGCGACTTCCGCACTCGCACGGTAATGCGTTTCGAGATGCGCGAAGGTGGAGTCCGGGACAATCTCCCGGATCCGGGAAAACTGCTGTGTCTTCAGTAAGCGGCGCACTTCGGACGCTGATATGGCGTTGCCGGTGGCCTTGATGCGCGGCATTTCCACCACCTCGATATGCGAGGCCAGCAGGTCGTGCAGCGTCTGGTTGTACTGGCGGGTGATATCGCAGAACGGCTCCGAGCCGATGAAGCGGTGCGTGATGCCGAGCGCCGGGGCGATGAAGTCCCGGAAGATCAGCACGTCGATCTCGCTCCACGCCTGCTGCACTTTGCCGGTCTCCTTCAGGAAGTAGGCCGGGAAGGTGGCGCGGGAGATGATGTACTGCGAGCCTTCATGCACTACCACGTTCGGCAGATGCGCCACGCCCGCGCGCACCATCTCGAGGCGCGCGCTGAACGGGAAGAACGAGGCGTCTTCACGCACCACGAACAGATGCAGGGCGTCGCACCGCGTCGCCGCCTGCTCCACCAGATGGCGATGGCCGAGGGTGAACGGATTGGCGTTCATCACTATCGCGCCAATGTTCTCCCCGCACTTGCGCTTCGCGCGCAGGGAACGGCAGTAGCGTTCGATCCCCTGCGGGGTGTTCTCCATCAGCACCGCGTTGTTCCCGCTCTGGGCGATCGGCCAGAAGCCGCTGCGGGCAAAGCGCTCCCGGTTGCACGGACGGGTACAGAGGAAGAGATGAAAATGGCCGCACTCCAGCGCCGCATTTTCCACCTCTGCCAGCAGCCGCGCGCTGAGGTTCTCGCCGCGAAGCTGCTCGTCAACCGCCACGCATTTGATGACGTTGGCAGCAAGCCCTGCGCAACCCACTAGCTGCGGGCCGGACCAGGCTTCGACAAACAGCGTGATGTCGTTGTCCAGTCCAAGGCCGCTGTCTGCCAGCAGGTAGCGGATCTGGCTTAAGCGTTCCGGGTGTTTCGCCACCAGCGTGTGGCGAAAATCGATGGGTTGACTGTTCATGCCGCCTTACTCAGTGTGCTGCCGCAAGCCCGACGGCTGGCGCTTCCACGATCACGTTGCTCAGATGACCGATATGTTCGATCTCCACCTCAATGCGATCCCCTTCCTTCATAAACAGCGGCGGGTTGCGCTTTTTACCCACCCCGCCCGGAGATCCGGTGATGATCACGTCGCCCGGACTGAGGCGGGTGAAGGTGCTGATGTACTCGATCAGCTCCGCAACCTTGTGGATCATGCTGCTGGTGTTGTCTTCCTGTACCATGCGGCCGTTCAGCCAGGTGCGGATCGCAAGCTGGTGCGGATCCGGAATCTCATCTGCCGTCGCCATCCACGGCCCAAACGCGCCGGTTTTGCGCCAGTTTTTACCGGCGGTGAACCAGGTGTGCTGCCAGTCGCGGGCGGAGCCGTCCATGTAGCAGCTGTAGCCCGCCACGTGGCGCAGGGCGTCGTCGCGGCTGATGTTCTCCCCGCCTTTGCCGATGATCACCGCCAGCTCGCCTTCGTAGTCGAATTCGCTGGAGTGGCGCGGCTTCAGCACCGGCTCGTTGTGGCCGGTCTGTGAATCCGGGAAGCGGACAAACAGCGTCGGGGCCGGGTTATGCTGGTCAAACTCCTTGCGCTTGTCGGCGTAGTTCATGCCCACGCAGAGGATCTTTTCCGGCTGCTCAATCACCGGTAAGAAGGTGATGGCGCTCAGCGGCACGTCCACGGCATCGTTCAGGTAGCGGGTGGCCTGCGCCAGCCCGTTGCCCTGCAGCAGCGCCTTAAGGTCGCTGTAGCGGTCGCCGAGACGGCGGCCTAAATCAATCACGCCGTCGGCCTGGACGATGCCGTAGCTGCGTTTTCCCTGGTATAAAAAGCTTGCGAGTTTCATTGTTCTTTCCTGAAAACTTAAACGAGGAAGTTGCCCAGAATCAGCAGTGAGACAGAGACGTTAATCGCCCCGCCGATACGGGTAGCAATCTGGGCGAACGGCATCAGGCTCATGCGGTTGCCTGCGGTCAGGATCGCCACGTCGCCGGTACCGCCCTGGCCGCTCTGGCAGCAGGAGACGATGGCGACATCAATCGGGTGCATACCAATCTTTTTGCCGACGAAGAAGCCGGTTGCCACCAGTGCGGAAACGGTGCTGACAATCACCAGCAGGTTGCTGACGGTGAACGCCGCCACCAGTTCATGCCACGGGGTGATAGCCACACCGACGGCGAAGAGGATTGGGTAGGTCACGGAGGTCTGGAAGAATTTGTACACCACCTGAGAGCCTTCCAGCAGACGTGGAGAGGCGCCGTTGCAGAGCTTCACCAGTACCGCCATAAACAGCATGCCAACTGGTGCAGGCAGGCCAATCAGCTTGTGGCCGAGCATGCCCAGCATGTAGAGCAGCACCGCCAGCAGCGCGCCGGAGGCGATAGTGGTAACGTCCGCTTTGCCGGAAAACGCAGGCTGAGAGACGGTGGCATCGGCATTCGCGCGGTTAGGCATCAGCTGGCCTTCACCGGTCAGGTGCGGGAAGCGTTTACCGAGCTGGTTCAGGCAGCCGGAGATGATGATTGCCGTCAGACCGCCGAGCATGACCATCGGCAGCACGCGGCCGAGCGCCACGCCCTGGTCCATGTGCAGCAGGGTGGCATAGCCGATGGAAAGCGGGATTGCCCCTTCCCCGACGCCGCCCGCCATAATCGGCAGAATGATAAAGAAGAAGATCTGGAACGGCTCAAGACCCAGCGCCAGGCCAACGCCCATCCCTACCAGCATGCCGACAACTTCACCGCACAGCATCGGGAAGAAGATGCGCAGGAAGCCCTGAATCAGCACCGTGCGGTTCATACTCATGATGCTGCCGACGATAATGCAGCAGATGTAGAGATAGAGAATGTTGGTGGATTTGTAGAACTTGGTGGTGGACTCGACCACCACGTCCGGCAGCAGGCCATAGTAGACCAGCGCGGAAGGGATAAAGGTGGCGCAAATCGCCGCCGCGCCGAGCTTGCCGACAATCGGCAGGCGTTTGCCAAACTCGCCGCAGGCAAAGCCGAAGAAGGCCAGCGTTGCCACCATGACCACGATATCGCTCGGCAGTTTTCCGCCCAGGCAATCAATCGCAATCAGCGCGCCCGCCAGAACGAACAGCGGCAGAGGAATAATCCCAACTTTCCAGGTATCCATAATATGCCACCAGCGCTCTTTGAGCGAAGGCCGCTGAATTTCAATCGGGTCGTGGGTAACAGAGAAAGAATCGTCAGTTGTGCTCATAATAAGCCCCTTGGTTATTTTGTGCGTTCAGCTTAGAGTCACAAAGGCTTACTTTATGTGAGGGATGGCATATTAAAAGCGAAGTTTTAATGGCAGCTATGGTTTTAATGGTTTCTTTTATTTAATGTGATTTATACCTTATTTATTGCCGTGGTTTTTATGGTTTCTTTTCCGAATTGAACAAACAAATAACATTTGTTCGGGAAGCCAGAAGCACGTTAGCCTTTAGGATAACTCTTTTACAGCGCCCGCTGTGCAAGGGATCACAAGTTTTCGGCAAAGCGGGCGTCAGCGCGAAAAAAGATGATATATTGGCGATCTTTGCTGCTACCTCGCGTGATAGTTATGAAAGTCTCTTTCCAGATTAAGCTGTTTATTTCGCTGGTTGCCTTTTTCTCGGTGCTTTTCGCGCTGCTGGGCGGATATTATTATGCCGACGTCGGGAAACAGCTTTATCAGGAAATGAGTACGCGTGCCAAAATACAGGCTGAAGAGATTGCGCTTATTCCGACATTGCGTAATGAAGTTGAACAAAAGAATATCAACGCCATCCATGATTTTATGCAGAAGATTTCTGCGCACAGTGACGCCAGCTTTATTGTGATTGGTGATAATAAAGGGCAGCATCTTTTTCACTCCGTCTTTGCCGACAGAGTGGGCACAACCCTGGTTGGCGGAGACAATGAAGCCGTATTGCAGGGTAAAAGCACCACCACAATCCGCAAAGGCGGGCTGGGCATTTCGCTGCGCAGTAAAGCTCCTATCTTCAACGCTGCCGGACAGGTGGTCGGCATTGTTTCGGTAGGCTATCTGACCAGCTACCTTGACACCATTACCGTCAGTAAAGTGGTCAATATCCTGATTGCCGCCGTGCTGCTGCTGATCGCTCTCTTTATCTTCTCCTGGTTCTTTACCCGCAGCATCAAGAAGCAGATCTTCTCCCTTGAGCCACGCGAGATCGGCCTGCTGGTGCGCCAGCAGAAGGCGATGATGGAGTCTATTTATGAAGGGGTGATTGCCATTGACGATCGGCGGCGGATTGAAGTCATCAACCAGGCGGCGCGCAAGCTGCTGGGTCTGAGCCAGCCGGCCCGCGAGCTGCGCGGACAGCTGATAAGCCAGGTGATCGATCCGGTCCCGTTCTTCGACACGCAGACGATGCTGGCGAAAGATACCCATGACGAGATTTGCCGTTTTAACGATCTCACGGTGATTGCCAGCCGGGTGCACATCATGCTTGAGGGGGCGCTGCAGGGCTGGGTGATCACCTTCCGCGATCGCAACGAGATCGACTCGCTGAGCGCCCAGCTCAGCCAGGTTAAACGCTATGTCGATAACCTGCGCATTATGCGCCACGAGCAGTTAAACAGGATGACCACCCTCTCCGGCCTGCTGCACATGGGCCGCTACGAGGAAGCCATTGGCTACATTCAGGCACAGTCGGAACATGCCCAGGAGCTGCTGGACTTTATCTCTTCGCGCTTCAGTTCCCCGACCCTGTGCGGCCTGCTGCTGGGGAAAGCCGCCCGCGCGCGGGAGAAAGGCGTCGAGCTGTGTTTCGACCCGGGCTGTCGGCTGGACAGACCGTTCCTGCCCCTTGGGGAGCAAGAGCTGATTTCAATTATTGGCAACCTGCTGGATAACGCCATCGAAGCAACGCAGCGATCGCCGCTTCCCCACGCGCCGGTAGAAGTGCTGATCAAACTCAGTGAACAGGAGCTGATTATTGAAGTCGCCGACCAGGGCGTAGGCATTACACCGGCGATCCGTGACCGGATCTTTGAACGCGGCATCACCACCAAAACGCGCGGCGATCATGGGATTGGCCTGTATCTGATCGAAAGCTACGTCACACAGGCTGGCGGCGCGATAGAAGTTGCCGATAATACCCCGCGCGGCGCCATTTTCTCCTTGTTTATCCCGGCCACGGGAACCGCCCGGCAACTGGAAGACACCGACTATGCAACATGAACTTATCGACGTACTGATTGTTGAAGACGAGAACGAACTGGCGCAACTGCACGCGGAGCTGATAGGCAAACATCCGCGTCTGAGGCTGGTAGGCATTGCCTCGTCTCTGGCTGCGGCCCAGGCAGAGCTTGAAAGCAAACAGCCGCAGCTGATGCTGCTGGATAACTACCTGCCGGACGGCAAAGGTATCTCGCTTATCAATAACCCCATGCTGGCCCGCGCCAACTGCTCGGTGATTTTTATTACCGCCGCCAGCGATATGGACACCTGCAGCCAGGCGATTCGCAACGGCGCGTTCGACTACATCCTCAAACCCGTCTCCTGGAAGCGGCTCAGCCAGTCGCTGGAGCGGTTCGTGCAGTTTGCGGAACAGCAGCGCGTCTGGAAGATTGTCGACCAGCAGAACGTGGATTCGCTGTATCAGCTCCAGGCGAAAAACTACCGCCTGGACAACGGCAGTAAAGGCATTGAGGAAAATACGCTGGCGCGGGTGCAGACGCTGTTCAAAGACAAGGCAACGCACTGCTTTACCGTGGATGAGGTGGTGAGCGAAACGGGGTTAAGCAAAACCACCACCCGGCGCTATCTGGAGCACTGCGTGGAGGCGGGTTTTCTGACGGTGGAGATGCTGTACGGCAAGATTGGGCATCCGAGGAGGATGTACAAGCGTAGTGCGGTTTGATGAAACGTTCCCTCTCCCCTTTGGGGAGAGGGTTAGGGTGAGGGGGCTACCTTAATACATACCCATACAGCCGCTTAATCCCGTCGGCATCCTTCTCGCTGTAAACCCCCTGCAGCTCCGGCGAGAAGCCCGGCAGCAGGTTGACGCCCTCCTCCAGCGCCAGGAAGTAACGCTGTACCGCCCCGCCCCAGACCTCACCCGGCACCACGCAAAGCACGCCCGGCGGATAGGGCAGCGCTCCTTCGGCAGCAATGCGCCCTGCGGCATCCCGTATGCGAACCAGCTCCACCTCTCCGCGAATATAGGCCCGGTTTGCATCCTGCGGGTTCATTACCACCTCAGGCAGGCTCTCCTTGCGGAACATCGCCTTCTGCAGATCCTTCACGTCAAAGCTGACGTAGAGATCGTGCATCTCCTGGCACAGCTGGCGAAGGGTGTAATCCCGGTAGCGCACCGGGTATTTCTGGAAGATCGTCGGCAGCACGTCCGCCAGCGGCGTGTCGTCTTCAATATGCTGTTCGAACTGGCCCAGCATCGCCACCAGCTGCGCCAGCTTCTCGCTGCTTTCGGCAGGCGTCAGCAGGAACAGGATCGAGTTGAGGTCGCATTTCTCCGGCACGATGCCGTTTTCGCGTAGGTAGTGCGCCAGAATCGTCGCCGGGATCCCGAAATCCGTGTACTCCCCGGTTTCAGCATCGATACCCGGCGTGGTCAGCAGGAGCTTGCACGGGTCGACAAAGTACTGCTCGCGAGCATAGCCCTCAAAGCCGTGCCATTTGGCCCCCGGCTCAAAGCTGAAGAAGCGCAGCTCGCCGGCAATGGCGTGCGTCGGATGATCCTGCCACGGCCGCCCCGCCACCACCGGCGGGATAAACGGTTTGATCATATGACAGTTGGCAATGATTGCCTTGCGCGCCTCAATCCCCAGCTCGACGCACTCCGCCCACAGCCTGCGTCCGCTTTCCCCTTCGTGGATCTTGGCATTCACATCCAGCGCGGCGAACAGCGGATAAAACGGGCTGGTGGAGGCATGCAGCATAAACGCGTTGTTCAGCCGCTTGTGCGGGCAGAAACGCGCCTGACCGCGAATGTGGTTATCCTTTTTATGGATCTGCGACGTTTGCGAGAACCCGGCCTGCTGTTTGTGCACCGACTGGGTCACGAAAATCCCCGGATCGTTCTCGTTCAATTCCAGCAAGAGCGGGGACGTTTCCGCCATCATCGGAATAAACTGCTCGTAGCCCACCCATGCGGAGTCAAAGAGAATGTAGTCGCACAGATGACCGATCTTGTCGATCACCTGGCGCGCGTTGTAGATCGTCCCATCGTAGGTGCCAAGCTGAATGATTGCCAGGCGGAACGGACGCGCCTCGTCGGCCTTTTCCGGCGCCGCTTCGCGGATAAGATCCCGCAGATACGCATCGTCAAAGCAATGGTCGTCAATCCCGCCAATAAAGCCAAACGGGTTACGCGCCGCCTCAAGATAAACCGGCGTGGCGCCCGCCTGGATCAGCGCCCCGTGGTGGTTAGACTTATGGTTATTGCGGTCGAACAGCACCAGGTCGCCGCGGGTCAGCAGCGCGTTGGTCACCACCTTGTTGGCCGCTGACGTGCCGTTCAGCACGAAGTAGGTTTTGTCCGCGTTGAACACTTTCGCCGCGAACTTTTGCGCGTGTTTGGCGGACCCTTCGTGGATCAGCAGATCGCCCAGCTTCACGTCGGCATTGCACATGTCGGCGCGAAACACGTTCTCACCGAAGAAATCATAGAACTGTCGCCCTGCCGGGTGTTTTTTGAAAAAGGCCCCATGCTGGTGGCCCGGACAGGCGAAAGTGCTGTTGCCCATCTCCACATACTGGCTCAGGGTGTCAAAAAAGGGCGGCAGCAGGTTCTCTTCGTAGCGGCTGGCAGCGCTCTCCAGTTCCAGAAACTCCTGAGCTTTACCCGAGATAACCGCGGTGGCGCCATCGGGTACGTCCGTAGGCTCCTGCGAGAAAATAAACACCGGTAGCTGAAAGCCCGTGCGTTTCAGCAGTGCAAGAATGCCGCTGCGACTTTCAGCTGTTGTGATGACGACGGCCGCCACATCGGTAAAATCAGTGCTGTCCAGCGTCACCTTTTCGCGGTGAGTAGACACAGTGGAAAGCAGCTCGCGGCTGACGGCAATTTTCATGGTTTTCATAGGCGCAGTTACCCTCACCGGGCGGTGAGACAGGGAGGAGAAAATTCGCGCAATAATGTCACCTTTTATTTTGAGGTGCAAGAAGGAATCAGTATGCACGAAATCAACCAAAGCTAAGGCCCGCGTAGCCCTGCCATGCCATAATAATGCAATATCAATGATTAAATAACAGGAGTTAACTTTGGTTATCGGGCCATTTATTAACGCAGGCGCCGTATTGCTGGGCGGCGTACTCGGCGCCGTGCTGAGCCAGCGACTGCCGGAGCGTATTCGCACCTCCATGCCCTCGATATTCGGCCTGGCATCGTTAGGGATCGGTATTCTGTTGGTGGTCAAATGCGCCAACCTGCCGGTGATGGTGTTGGCCACCCTGCTCGGCGCGCTGATTGGCGAATTTTGCTATCTGGAAAAAGGCATTAACAGCGCGGTGAGCAAAGCCAAAAACCTGATAGCCCGACCGGGCAAGGCGAAACACGGCACGCACGAGACGTTTATTCAGAACTATGTCGCCATCATTATTCTGTTTTGCGCCAGCGGCACCGGGATTTTCGGTTCGATGCAGGAAGGGATGACGGGCGACCCGAGCATTTTGATTGCAAAAGCGTTTCTTGATTTCTTCACCGCCACTATTTTTGCCACCACGCTCGGCATTGCCGTGGCGGCGATTTGCGTCCCGATGCTGCTGATCCAGCTGGCACTGGCTACCTGCGCCACGTTAATTCTCCCGCTCACTACGCCGGCGATGATGGCAGACTTTACCGCCGTCGGCGGCCTGCTGCTGCTGGCTACCGGGCTGCGCATCTGTGGGATCAAGATGTTTGCCGTGGTGAACATGCTGCCCGCGCTGCTGCTCGCCATGCCGCTCTCCGCGCTCTGGACGCACTTTTTCGCTTAAGGATGCGGCGAAATGGTGAGAGATTGCGCAGTCCGTAACGAAAACAACATTTTTCGTTGACGCCACCGGGCAGATCGGGTTTAATGCGCCCCGTTGCCCGGATAGCTCAGTCGGTAGAGCAGGGGATTGAAAATCCCCGTGTCCTTGGTTCGATTCCGAGTCCGGGCACCACTCTTTAAAGAACCCAGCCTATGGCTGGGTTTTTGCTTTCTGGGGTTCCGGTAGATTTCTGGTCATCTTAGCCACAGTTACCATCACTCGGCCTCTTCCATCCAGCCTGAGCATTTCCTTTTAGCTACTCCCTGCCCTTGCGGTCACAGTGCCGTCTTCTTTTGGGTTTCAAACGGGCAATAAACACAACTCCAACTTCTATGCCTGTCTGGTGGATTCATCACAGCAAGGCAAAATCCGGTCTTTGTCCGGTCTGGAGAAGGAAAACCTAATTGCTTCGCTCCAGATCATTTGCGTAACTGCGCCTGGTATGACTTCATTTTACTAGAGCGCTGTTCGCAAATAATGGACTGACCCCGCCCCGGTAGACGATCCTGCCCTATAGTTTGAGCATAGGAGAAGCGTATGGGCACACCACGATTTACACCTGAATTTA